>DAIMFE010000014.1:0-42629 GCA_036724805.1 Bacteroides sp. | reverse complement strand
TTAAAAAGTGTTGAATGCGCAGTGGTTTTACATCAAAGCGCAATGGTTTAACATTTTTTTGATCCGTGCAATCCGCGCAATCCGTGGCTAAAAAACAAGTAAAATGCGCGTTGCATTTCTCCCAAATGCGCGTTGCTTTTGTCTCAACAGCACGTTGCTAATTCGGAAATGCACGTTGCATTTGGAGTGATACAACGTTGCAATTTGGCCGGGTACAAACACTTTAGAGGAGATAAATTAGTTGTAGAAGTTCTTTTCGAATGCCGTAAATTCGTTCTTTCCAAGTACACAGCGTTTCCACCAAGCCGAGAGGAAGCCTAATCCGTAGCCTGTAAGTTGAACAAAAGCAGCTACTACGGATAATAGCCCTATTGAGAGACTTTTGTTTTGAATGCCGGCATCCAGAAATACCAATAAAATATAAAATAAAAGGAGAATTAATGCATACGGGCATAGTAACGAGCAAAGCAATAAAACGAACATACCAACAGTGAATATTGCCGGTAAAAGATGTACAAGTTTAAGGGTATCGGGATATTTTTTATACAGATTAATCCGTGCAATCCCGGAATTATAAACTTGCCTGAAAAACTTCTTGAAATCCGTGCGTCTCTTATGATAAACCCAAGCATCGGGAAAGAGTCTACAGGAATAATTCCTTTTATAGATGCGTATACTAAAATCTATATCTTCACCAAATCTTATATTAGAGAATCCACCTAAAGCGGCGAATACTTCCTTGCTAATTCCCATATTAAAACTTCGCGGATAGAATTTGTCCATTTTCTTTTTTCCACCTCTTATGCCACCGGTAGTAAAAAAGGAAGTCATGGAATAATTAATAGCTTTCTGAATTTTTGTGAAAGATTTGTGTGCTCTGTCGGGACCGCCAAATGCATCGGCATAGTGGGTTATCATCTCTTTTTCAACAGCATCGAAATAACCTTTCGGAATAATACAATCCGAATCGAGAAAAATGAAATAATCGCCATTACTTCTTTCTGCTCCATAATTGCGCGACTGTGCCGGGCCGGAATTTTCCTTAAAATAATAATGAATATCTAATGCACCGATGTACTTATCGACTCTATTCTTGCAGGGAAGAGTTGAACCATCTTCCACAATAATAACCTCGAATCTTTTAAATTGCAGACAAGAAAGGCTTTCCAGCAATTCGTCAACCTCGTTGGGGCGGTTATATACGGGGACAATGATGGAGTAAAACATAATGTACAGTTGAAAGCTAAAAGCTGAAAGTTGAGAACTACCCGCATGGTAACTCCCAACCTTCAATTTTCAACTAATTTTTAACTCTTCCTACGTATGAGGCATCTCTTGTATCTATTTCGATAACTTCTCCTTCGTTAATAAATAAGGGTACACGTACAATAGCACCTGTTTCGAGGGTAGCCGGTTTTGTGGCGTTTGTAGCAGTATCACCTTTTAATCCCGGTTCGGTATAAGTTATTAGCAACTGAACTTTTACAGGTACTTCGGCATATAAAACCGTTTCAGATTCAGCGTGGCTAACAACGTCAATAACCATACCTTCTTTCAGGAAATCTACTCCTGTAATAAGATCTTTCTGTATAGATATTTGCTCAAAAGTTTCCTGGTTCATAAAGTTATAACCCATATCATCCTGATACAAATATTGGTAAGGGCGGCGTTCAATACGAACTTCGTCTATTTTAACCCCGGCATTGAAAGTTTTTTCGAGTACGCGTCCTGTAGTAACACTTCTCAGCTTAGTACGAACAAATGCAGCGCCTTTTCCCGGTTTAACATGCAAGAATTCAATAATAAAATAATAGTGACCATCGAGGTCGATACACATTCCGTTTTTAATGTCTGATGTAGTAGCCATGAAATTTTAGTTATAAGTTTTAAGTTCTTAAACGCCAGGTTACGCAAGTTACGCTGCGCAACTTGCGCGCCTCAGCATTTAATATTCGCTGCAAAAATAAACTAAATCACTAAAAGAGCCATATCTTTTTGACTAAAAAAGACTTATCTCTTGGTTTATTTAAAAAAAGTATCTATTTTTGCAACCCGATTTGCGAGAACAATAACATAAACAATATATAGAAATGAAAAGAACATTCCAACCCTCTAATAGAAAGAGAAAGAATAAACACGGTTTCCGTGAAAGAATGGCTACAGCAAACGGCCGCAGAGTTTTGGCTTCGCGTCGTGCCAAAGGCAGAAAAAAATTAACCGTATCAGATGAATATAACGGGATGAAATAAGCTCCGGCTTATTATTTATAAACAAAAAGAAGTAAAGGTTTTAATACTAACCTTTACTTCTTTTTGTTTTTTATACTATCTTTGGGGCTGAAAATAAGAAGTAAAAAGTAGGGAGTAAGAAGTTAGAAGTTAATATATATGTTTTCTTACTCCTTAATTCTTGCTTCTCTAAATAATTAGTTATGAAGTTCAAAGAATTCTTTTCCTTTAAAAAAAATAAATTCTTCTGGTTAAATATAATTGCCATGATTGTTGTGGCAATTGCACTCGTGCTTATTGTACTTAAGTCGCTGGATATTTATACCCATCATGGCGAAGCTATTGCAGTACCCGATGCAAAGGGCATGAGTATATCGCAAGCACGCGCACTCTTTGAAAATGCGGAATTAGAACTTGTTATTTCCGATTCTACTTATGTAAAAGATCAGCCGGCAGGAATTGTTCTGGATCACAGCCCCCAAAGCGGGCAACGAGTAAAAAAAGGAAGGGTTATATCTTTAACCATCAACACGTTAAATACACCTCTGCAATTGATACCCGATGTAGCCGATAACAGTTCTTTAAGGCAAGCGCAGGCAAGAATTCTGGCCTCGGGCTTTAAACTAGATAAAAGTGAGTTTATCAGCGGAGAAAGAGACTGGGTATATGGCGTGAAATACAATAAGAAAATGTTGAAACCCGGTGATAAAGTACCTGTAGGAGCTTCTTTAACTTTAGTTGTAGGAGATGGAACCCGGGAAGATACAGAAATTGGAATACCCGAACTTCCTAAAACCGCAACTCCGCCTCCGGCAAAGCCAAAAGAACCGGAAGTAGATGCTGTCTTTTTTAACTAAATGATAGAAGATTACCTTGACGATATAGAGAATGAGCTTGACGATGTTGAGCCTGTAGGAGATGCGGTAGATTTATACGAACATTTTCGGGTAGTAGTAGATAAAGGTCAGGCAATGGTGCGGGTAGACAGATACCTGTTCGAACGCATTGTTAATGCTTCGCGTAACCGTATTCAGAAAGCAGCCGATGCCGGATGCGTTATGGCTAACGGTAAACCGGTGAAAAGTAGCTATAAGGTAAAACCATTAGACGTAATAACCGTCATGATGGATCGCCCGCGCTACGAAAATGAGATAATTCCCGAAGATATTCCGCTTGATATTGTTTACGAAGATGATTCTTTGATGGTTATCAATAAACCACCGGGGCTGGTAGTACACCCCGGACATGGAAATTATCATGGAACATTGGTAAATGCAATAGCCTGGCATCTGAAAGATAATCCTAATTATGACGCGAACGACCCACAAGTGGGGTTGGTTCATCGTATTGATAAAGATACTTCGGGATTACTAGTGGCGGCTAAAACTCCGGATGCCAAAACTAATCTCGGACTTCAATTCTTTAATAAAACAACCAAACGGAAATATCAGGCTATTGTATGGGGCATTGTTGATAACAACGAGGGTACAATCACCGGAAACATTGCCCGCAACCCAAAAGACCGTATGCAGATGGCAGTATTCTCTGATCCGGAAATTGGGAAACATGCCGTAACCCACTACCGCGTACTGGAACGTATAGGATATGTTACGCTGGTTGAATGCGTTCTCGAAACGGGTCGCACTCACCAAATCAGAGTACACATGAAACACATCGGACATGTTCTATTTAACGATGAGCGCTATGGCGGTCACGAAATTCTTAAAGGAACTCATTTTAGTAAGTATAAACAATTTGTAAACAACTGCTTCGATATTTGTCCACGCCAAGCTCTGCATGCTATGACTCTTGGGTTTGTTCATCCGGTTACAGGCGAAGAAATGAATTTTACTTCCCCGCTTCCTGATGATCTGACTTTACTTCTCGACAAATGGAGAGGCTACATAAGTAATAGAGAATTAGAATGAAACGTAAAATAGCCGTAATCGGCGGAGGTGATTCTTCTGAAATAATTGTTTCTCTTCGCAGTGCCGAAGGAGTATATTCTTTCATCGATAAAGAAAAGTACGATGTGTATATTGTTGAAATGGAAGGGCTTCGCTGGGAAGTACGTCTCCCCGATGGTAGTATGGTTCCGATAGACAGGAATGATTTTAGCTTTGTAGAGAATGGCGAGAAGAAAATATTCGAATTTGCATATATAACCATTCATGGAACCCCGGGTGAAAATGGCTTGCTGCAAGGCTATTTCGATATTATTCAACTGCCACACTCCGGTTGCGATGTATTACCTTCCGCGCTCACTTTCAATAAATTTGCATGCAATCAATACCTCAAAGGATTTGGCATTAAGGTTTCCGAATCGCTAATGCTCCGCGAAGGTTTCGAAATTCTCGATCAGGAAGTTATCAATAAAGTTGGCTTACCTTGTTTTATTAAGCCTAATCTTGGTGGATCCAGCTTCGGGGTAACCAAAGTAAAGACCGCAGAGCAGATACAACCGGCTATTGAAAAAGCCTTCATCGAAGCACCCGAAGTAATGATTGAAGCATATATGGAAGGAACGGAGGTAACGTGCGGTTGTTATAAAACTAAAAACAAAGAAGTTGTTTTCCCCATAACCGAAGTAGTAACAGAGAATGAGTTCTTCGACTACGATGCAAAATACAATGGTCAGGTTAGCGAAATAACCCCTGCCCGTATATCCGATGATCTTACCGAACGAGTAAAATTATTGACTTCTGCTATTTATGATATCCTCGGTTGTTACGGTCTTATCCGTATTGATTATATCATAACAGAAGGCAATAAAATAAATCTTCTCGAAGTTAATACCACACCCGGAATGACTGCAACCAGCTTTATCCCACAACAGGTTAAAGCTGCCGGATTGGATATTAAGGATGTAATGACAGATATTATAGAAGATAAATTTTAATACTTATGGATACTGCGGAATTTGATGAAATTCGTCCTTACCATGACGAAGAGCTCCCTGTTATTTTTGAAGAGTTATTGGCCGATCCTGATTTCAGGAAAGTGATACCAACTGTTTTCCCCAACATACCTTTAGAGGTATTGGAACAAAAGATCAATAGTTGTAAGACTAAAAGAGAATTTCAGGTTAAGTTTTCGTATGCATTAATTAAGGAAATGGTTAAGGAATGCACCGATGGGGTTAGTCTGGATATTTCTTCTTTAGCAGACAAGAAACAGGCATATACTTATATTTCTAATCATAGGGATATTATTCTGGATTCCGGCCTTCTTTCTGTTATGTTATTAGACCATGATTTGGATACTGTTGAGATAGCTATCGGCGACAATCTTTTGATTTATCCATGGATTAAGAAGCTGGTACGGGTAAACAAAAGCTTTATTGTGCAACGGGCACTTACGATGAGGCAGATGTTGGAAGCCTCATCAAGAATGTCTCGCTATATGCATTATACCATCCAATCGAAAAAACAATCTATCTGGATCGCACAACGCGAAGGCCGCGCCAAAGACTCTGACGACCGCACGCAGGAAAGCGTTCTTAAAATGTTGGCAATGGGAGGAGAAGGTCATATTATCGACAGATTAATTGAGCTCAACATTGTTCCATTATCCCTATCTTATGAATATGACCCATGTGATTTTCTTAAAGCTGAAGAATTTCAGTTGAAACGGGATATCATTGGTTACAAGAAAAGCCCTAAGGATGATTTGCGAAATATGAAAACCGGATTATTCGGTTACAAAGGAAGAATTCATTTTAAAGCTGTAGGATTACTGAATGAAGAGCTTGCTAAACTTGACCGTTCTTTGCCGAAGACCGAATTATACGGGAGCATTGCTAAACTTATTGACACCCATATACACCGCAATTACCGTATTTATCCCGGCAACTATGTAGCATTAGATTTATTGGAAGGAACTCAGAAATTCACATCCAATTATACTCCGGAAGAGAAGATTCGTTTCGAGAAGTACATTAATAGCCGGTTAGATAAAATATCCATCCCCGATAAAGACATTCCTTTTTTACGCGAAAAGCTTTTATTAATGTATGCCAACCCTTTAAAGAATTATATAACAGCTAAATAACAAGGCCGCGCAATGAATAAAAGGGATTTGTAACATTTAGCATACAAACCCCTTTTAACATTGTGAGAAAACAAATCTTTGAAAATGAAATGATCAATCCTTCACAAAGCGCAATGCAATATCACGGTCTTTCATACGTTCGCTGTCGGGAGCAGTGGCGCTGTATTTTGCATATTCATCACCAAATCCTTCGGTTTTAACTACCTGCGAACCAACGCCACCATCTTCGAGCATCTTCTCGATAGTTTCAGCCCTCTGTTTTGATATTTCCATATTAACATCTTCGCTACCACGTTTATCAGCAAATCCTGCAATACCAACTTTTACGTCTTTATGGTTTTTAAGGATAGAGATAATATTATTTAGCTGAGACTGCGAACCGGTTTCCAGTTGAGTTGCACTACCAAATTCGAAAGCAATTTTATCAAATTCAAACCATTTCCCTTGTAAGTCCTTAGCTGTCGCATTTTTATATTCATCAGAACTCAGATAGTTCAACATTCTTTCTTCGGTACCATTTTCGAAAACCTGCATTCTTGTACCGTCAGCCAAAGTTAAACTTTTAGTTGCACGAGTGTCAGTTGTAGCGGTTGTTCTTGTTGTTTCATCGTTATAAGAAGCTGCACTGGCCATATTATTAGAAATGACTCCTTGATGTATTGTATCCGTAATCATACTTCTGCTACCGGCAGTTATATCATTGCGGTTTTTGCACGAACGCCATAAGAACAAAAGCAAAAGAAGCAGCAGTATAATGATTACCCATGCAATCCAACCGTTTTTCTTCTCTTCTTTCACCGGTTCGTTGCCACTTGTAACAGTTTTACTTAAGCCGAAGCTACGAGCCAGGTCATCCGGAATTAATCCGATGAAACTGCTCTTCTGGTTCTTAATTTCATGCTGTATTTTCTGCATGCTCCAGCCATCGGCCGAAACTTTTCTTCCGAAATACCCCACAACAACAGGAGCCAGCATAGACACCAGTCTGTTTGTTGCTACTTTAGAGATACCTGCGTATTTAGCAATAGGATTACTAAAATCAGCAGCTTTATCTCCAAGCAGATTTTGTAGGAAATCATCACCAAGTCTTCTTTGATCTTCGGTAGGGTTTTCTTCGCATAATGTTTCCAGATTATTAAGCAGATTGAGGTTACCTGCTTCATCAAGTATGTTCCCAATTTGTTGAGTATTGTTTCCGTCTTTGGCCATAACGCCCAAAAGACTCGCAAATATTGAAGATATAGCCATGGAAATATTCCCTTCTTTTTCGCCGACCACCCTCGCCGCTTTGCTCACCATGACAGGAGTTACAAAGCGCTTTAATGAATCATAAAACTGTGACATAATATTACTTATTAAAATTGATTTAACTTCTTATTATGTTTAAGAAACAATAAAATGATTTTTTAGTTTTTGAAAAGGGCAAAAAAATAAGATTAAATTACTCATCCCACAAACTTAACTGTTTGTTACCGGTAGGCTTATCGGGCTTCTTTGCATCTCCGAAAACCGTTTTACCGCCATATTTATAAGAGGTATCGCGTTCGTGCTGCACTACTTCATTAAAGAAATTTCGTGGTGTATAACCTTTCTCTATCTCCAGCGATATTTTAGAAAGATTCCTCAATGCATCAGACTTTTCTTTGTATCCGAGTTTAGCCTGATGTATGGCTTTATCAAACACCTGAATAGTTTCATCGTATACTTTTGTAGGTACCGGAAAAGGGTGGCCAACCAAGGTGGTACCGTGCCGTAGTGTAAAGGTAAATCTGCCGAACCTCGTTTCATGTATGCGAAGATAGAGAAACTTTTTCATTCTATCTTAAAGTGTTTCACTGAATCCGGGATTGTCTTCCCGGTATTCTTTAGGAGTTTTCCCGGTATATTGTTTAAAGATCCGGTTAAAATACGACACGTTATCAATGGCCAATTCCAAAGCGATTTCTCTTATAGGCAAGTGGGTAGTTAATAATAACAATTGTGATTTCTCAATCTTCTTGTTATTAATATATTTAAGAGGAGTAGTTTTTACCTCTTTTCTGAAAATACGTATTAAGTGATCTTCCGTAATACAAGATAAATCAGCCAATTGCAACACTGATATATTCTTATCTATATTTTGGTGTATATATTTAAGGCAGTTTTTTATTCTTCCGTCTTTAAACTCAGATTTTATTTCTGCTTCCTTCAGATACCTGGATATAAACTGCTGCAATATCCCTTGTGTTTCTACAATGGTATGAAATGGTGTGAGCTTGTTTTCAGCAAGATACCGTGAAAAAGTGGGCATATTATCATATATTTCCGGATCTACATGCTGCAAGTGCCTTCCCGGATTGATGCTCAATAATCTTTCTGCCAAAAGGGCATCCAGGGTATCCCCTTTTATTTCTACCGGAAATTTATATTTATCGAATATTGATTCTCTATTAATGTGCTTCTCATAAAAGTGTATATAATATAAAGAGAAGTAACTGTCGGACTCATCATCATGAAACGTAAATGGCGGGGTAAGATACAAATTACCGGGTTTTAATACATATACTTTATTATTAATACGGGTTCTTGCTTCTCCATCTTTTACATAATAGATTCGGGCAAAAGGGCTGTACACACTCTTCCAATTCCAGTTGGCATTAAACTCAGTGAAGCCAACATTCAGTAAAATCAGGCTCAAATTTTCGGGTATATCCATAACGGTTTCCGTGTTTTCGGTTATGTGATGTAGCTGCACAAATATACTAATAATTAAGTAGTAACAAAATTATATTTTACAATAGCTCACAACAACATCGAAAAAGTGCTATTAAGTAGCCGATATAATGCAATTGATTTAAATATACAAGCTCTATATTTGGATTTTTAAGTAACAAATAATAATATTCTCATTCATGGAAACAAAAAGATTTCAGGGCCAATGGCCGAAAATAGGTATCCGTCCCACTATTGACGGACGTCAAGGTGGTGTACGCGAAAGTCTTGAAGAAAAGACAATGGCTCTTGCTAAAGCAGTTGCAAATCTTATCACATCGAATTTGAAGAATGGCGATGGTAGCCCTGTTGAATGCGTGATTGCAGACAGCACCATTGGCCGTGTAGCCGAAAGCGCAGCCTGTGCGGCCAAGTTTGAGCGCGAAGGTGTGGGCAGTAGCATTTCGGTTACTTCGTGCTGGTGCTATGGAGCCGAAACAATGGATATGAATCCGCATTACCCGAAAGCCGTGTGGGGATTTAACGGCACAGAGCGTCCGGGGGCTGTATATCTGGCAGCAGTACTTGCCGGACATGCACAGAAAGGACTTCCCGCATTTGGTATTT
Source organism: Bacteroides sp. (assembly GCA_036724805.1). Lineage (GTDB taxonomy): Bacteria > Bacteroidota > Bacteroidia > Bacteroidales > Bacteroidaceae > Bacteroides. Next base: position 33,033 of record DAIMFE010000014.1, on the reverse strand, counting down.
ATGGACATGATGTACAGGACTTGAGTGATAATACGATTCCTGCTGATGTTGCAGAAAAAATACTTCGTTTTGCCCGTTCGGCACAAGCGGTGGCTACTATGCGCGGCCGCTCTTATTTATCAATAGGAAGCACTTGCATGGGGATTGCGGGTTCCATAGTTAACACCGACTTCTTTCAGGAGTATTTGGGGATGCGCAACGAATCGATAGATGAAACAGAGATACTTCGCCGTATAGAAGAAGAAATCTATGATAAAGAAGAGTTTGAAAAGGCTATGGCCTGGACCGAAAAATACTGCAAGCCCAATGAAGGCAATGATTATAACAAACCTGAAAAACAAAAATCGCGTGAAGAAAAGGATGCCGACTGGAAGTTTATTGTTAAGATGACGCTCATCATACGAGACCTGATGCAAGGCAATCCTAAGCTGCGTGAAATGGGATTCAAAGAAGAAGCATTGGGGCATAACGCGATTGCCGCAGGTTTTCAGGGACAGCGCCAATGGACCGACTTTAAACCGAATGGAGACTTTACCGAAGCGCTTCTGAATACTTCTTTCGACTGGAATGGCATTCGCGAAGCATATGTGTTGGCTACAGAAAATGATGCATGCAATGGCGTTTCCATGTTATTTGGCCATTTGCTAACAAATACTGCCCAGATATTCTCGGATGTGCGCACCTACTGGAGCCCCGAAGCGGTTGAACGGGTTACCGGAAAGAAGCTGGAAGGCAGAGCAGCCAACGGCATTATTCACCTCATCAACTCGGGTGCAACTACATTAGATGGCACGGGCCGGCAGAGCAAAGAGGGTGAGCCGGCAATGAAACCTTTCTGGGAAATTACAGAAAAAGAAATGGAAGATTGCCTGGCAGCTACTACTTGGTATCCGGCTGATCGTGATTATTTCCGTGGTGGCGGTTTCTCTTCCAATTTCTTATCGAAAGGAGGAATGCCGGTAACCATGACCCGCCTTAATTTAGTGAAAGGCCTGGGCCCGGTTCTACAAATTGCAGAGGGCTGGACGGTGGAGATTGCCCCCGAAATTCATGACGTTTTAAATAAGCGCACAGATAAAACATGGCCTACTACCTGGTTTGCTCCACGCCTTTGTGAAGATAAAATTCCTTTCAAAGATGTATATTCGGTAATGAATTATTGGGGAGCCAATCACGGCGCCATCAGTTACGGACATATCGGTAAAGATCTAATTACACTTGCTTCTATGCTTCGCATTCCTGTGTGTATGCACAATGTAGAAGAAGATGAAATTTTCCGTCCCGCCGCATGGAATGCATTTGGCATGGATAAAGAAGGGGCTGATTATCGCGCATGTCAAACTTATGGACCTATTTATAAATGATAACCAACAATCATATTGAAGAATTTGTTAAGCAAGCGCACCGCTATGGAGATGCAAAACTGATGCTCTGTAGCAGCGGAAACCTTTCATGGCGTATCGGAGACCAGGCACTGGTTTCCGGTACCGGCTCATGGCTGCCGGCTTTAACAAAGGAAAAAGTCTGTATCAGTACTATTGAAACAGGCGAACCGCAGAATAACATTAAACCTTCTATGGAAAGCTCTTTCCATTTAGGCGTTTTACGGAATCGTTCGGATGTAAATGTGGTACTGCACTTCCAATCAGAGTATGCAACGGCAGTTTCTTGTATGAGGAATAAACCTGTAAACTTTAATGTCACCGCCGAAGTTCCCGTACACGTAGGAAAAGAAATTCCCGTAATACCGTATTATCGACCCGGTTCGCCCGAACTGGCAAATGCTGTGGTAACTGCCATGCTGAATCACAATTCGGTACTGCTAACGAACCACGGCCAGGTGGTATGTGGAAAGGATTTCGATCAGGTATATGAAAGGGCAATGTTCTTTGAAATGGCCTGCCGGATTATTGTTCAATCCGGAGGAGATTATACGGTTTTGACCCCTCAGGAGATTGAGGATCTGGATGTATATGTTCTTGGAAAGACATGACAAACACTTACTTAGCTATCGATTTTGGTGCCGGAAGCGGTCGCGTAATTGCAGGCTCAATAATCAACGGCAAAATCGAGCTCCATGAAATACACCGTTTCCCTAATCGACAAATAAAGGTGGGGAAACATATCTATTGGGATTTTCTTTCTCTCTTTGAAGAAATGAAAACCGGACTGCGCATTGCCGCCCAGAGAGGACTTCAGGTTAATGGTATCGGCATTGATACTTGGGGAGTAGATTATGGGTTGATTGATAAAGCAGGAAATCTTATTGGAAATCCGGTTTGTTACCGGGATGCCCGCACAAACGGATTACCCGAAGAAGTTTTCCGTTTTGTGGATGAATCAACACATTACGCCGAGACAGGTATCCAGGTGATGCCCATCAATACACTGTTTCAATTATACAGTCAGGTAAAGGCAAACGATCCGCAATTACAACTTGCTGATAAGTTGTTGTTTATGCCTGATCTATTCAGTTATTTTTTAACCGGAGTTTCGAATAATGAATATTGCATCGCTACAACATCCGAGCTATTGGATGCGCAAAGCAAAACATGGGCAAAGAATCTTATTGAACAAACAGGCATCCCGAATCATCTTTTAGGAGCAATCATTCAGCCGGGAACTGTACGAGGAAAACTCTTGAAAGAGGTTGCATTGGAAACCGGGCTGGGAGAAGTTGACGTGATTGCTGTTGGTTCTCACGATACCGCCAGTGCGGTAATAGCTGTTCCTACTTTAGAGAAGGATTCGGCTTTCCTCAGCTCGGGCACATGGTCGTTATTAGGAGCAGAGGTTGATGAACCGATCTTAACCGAAGAGGCTAAACAGAACGGATTTACCAATGAAGGCGCGGTAGGCGGAAAGATTCGTTTTCTCCAAAACATAACCGGCTTATGGATTCTTCAACGGTTGATGACTGAATGGGCAGAAAGAGGAGAAGTCACTAATTATGATCAAATTATCGGGGAAGCCGCACAAGTTAAATGTCAAACAACTATATTTGTGGATGATTCTTCGTTTAGTAATCCCGACAGTATGGAAAACGCCATTCGGGATTATTGCAGAAGAAACAATCAAACGGTACCTTCCACCCGCGGTGAGATAGTAAGATGCGTACTGGAATCGTTGGCTTACAGATACAAGCAAGGAATAGATTGTTTAAATAAATGCTTGCCACGACCCGTTAAACAATTACACATTATTGGCGGTGGATGCAAGAACAAACTTTTAAACCAGCTAACAGCAAATTGCCTTGGCATACCTGTTCATACAGGTCCGGTAGAAGCAACTGCCATAGGGAATATTCTTGTACAGGCATGGGCAAAAAAGGAATTATCATCATTGGAAGAATTAAAAACAACAATAATTAATAGTATTCAACCAGAAATCTATTACCCAGAGTAAAAACGACATGGAAGAAAAAGAACTTGGTTACCGGATAAAAGAATACAAAGAACCGGTTAAACGCTATTGCCAAACATTGGATTTAAAAGATAATCCGGAGTTAATCGAAGATTATAAAAAGCATCACAGTAAGGAGTATATATGGCCTGAAATCCCTGATGGTATTAAGGAAGTAGGTATTCTGGAAATGGAAATCTATCTATTGGGTACCCGGTTATTTATGATTGTGGAAACTCCTCTGTCTTTTGATTGGGGCACCGCTATGGCCAGGCTCAATACACTCCCCAGGCAAAAGCTATGGGAAGAGTTTACTTCCTCTTTTCAGGTTGCATCGCCCGGGGCTAGCTCATCGGAGAAGTGGCAACTTATGGAACGAATATTTAATTTGTAATAAGAAAAAAGAATCAAGAAGTAAGGAATAAGAAGTAAGAATAATACCTAAATTATCATGAACAACAAACAATCACTGCTGCGCTATAAAGGCGTAAACTATATTATACCATTTATTCTAATTACAGCATGCTTTGCCCTGTGGGGGTTTGCAAATGATATAACCAACCCCATGGTGAAAGCTTTCTCAAAAATATTCAGGATGAGCGTTGCTGATGGAACGCTTGTACAGGTTGCTTTCTATGGGGGATATTTTGCTATGGCTTTCCCTGCTGCCATGTTTATTCGTAAATATTCGTACAAGGCAGGTATTTTGTTAGGGCTGGCACTCTATGCTATCGGGGCATTTCTGTTTTTCCCCGCTAAGTTATCGGGTGAATTTTATCCTTTCCTTGCTGCTTATTTTATTCTTACCTGCGGACTTTCATTTCTTGAAACAAGCGCCAATCCTTACATTCTGTCTATGGGATCGGAAGAAACCGCTACCCGGAGATTAAACCTGGCACAGTCTTTCAATCCTATGGGGTCGTTATTGGGAATGTTTGTGGCTATGCAATTTATTCAGGCGCGTTTGCACCCGATGGAATCGGCAGAAAGGAATAATCTTTCGGGTGAAGAATTTGCCGCGATGAGAGATTCGGATTTATCCGTACTGATAACACCTTATTTAATGATCGGGCTTGTTATTGTGGCCATGTTCCTCGTTATCAGATTTACGAACATGCCCAAAGGAAAAGATGCTTCTCACAAGATTGATTTTCTTCCAACCATCAAAAGGATATTCTCCATTCCTCGCTATCGTGAAGGCGTTATTGCCCAATTCTTTTACGTGGGTGCGCAAATTATGTGCTGGACATTTATTATTCAATATGGCACCCGGTTATTTATGCTTGAGGGTATGGGAGAAAAGGCTGCCGAAGTTCTTTCACAGCAATATAATATTGTGGCAATGGTTATCTTTTGTGCCAGCCGGTTTATCTGTACATTCTTACTGCGGTATTTAAATGCGGGCAAACTGCTTATGATACTGGCTATTGCTGCCGGATGCTTTACCGTTGGTGTCATTATGATAGATGGCACAGCCGGATTATATTGTTTGGTTGGGATATCTGCTTGTATGTCGCTAATGTTCCCTACAATTTATGGCATTGCTTTAGAAGGATTAGGCGATGATGCGAAATTCGGTGCGGCAGGATTGATTATGGCAATTCTGGGTGGTTCTGTGCTTCCGCCACTACAGGCATGGATTATAGATATGGAAGAGATATCCGGATTCCCGGCGGTGAACATATCGTTTGCGCTTCCGTTTATCTGTTTTGTAGTGGTAGCGATTTATGGGTACAGAACGTTTACGAGACAAAAAATTTGATGATATTCTTATATTCTATATCTTTGGTAAAAAATAGATTGATATGACGGTATTAGAATTACAAGCTAAAAAGGCTGAACTGGCAAAGCGTATTTTGTTACTGGATGATGAAAGTATAATTAACAAATTGTCTAATTTATATACTAGCTTGACGGAAAATTATCCCTGTGACTTTTCTGTAGAAGAGGTTGTAAAAGCTTGTGAAGAAGCAATACAACAACACGAAGAAAAGAGAACAATCCCGTTGAGCCAGATAAAACGTAAAAGTTCATGAAGGAAATTAATATTTCCGATCAGGCCAGATATGATTTAGAAGAGATTTTTGATTTCTATCTTTTGAAAAAGCCTTCTGTAGCAGCCAGAATACATGATTCGATTATTGATGAGGCAGAAAGATTAAGAGACTGGCCAGAAATAGGTCAATTTGAAAAAATGCTCGCGAACTACAAATTGAAGTTTCCGTTCCGTTCACTTCTGACTCGCGATGGGCTTTTTAAAATAATATATTTTATTGATGGTGATATCATTACCATTTCTCGTATTTGGTGTTGCCGGAAAAATCCAAAAGATTTTAAATTATAGTAATTCACACCAAAAAAAGATCTTTCAGGATAAACTGAAAGATCTTTTTCTCCGTTAAATGTAACACACTTACATTATTCCCAAGATATAGAGCTGATATTTTATCCCAATTTAGCCAGCGCTTCTTTAACGCGATGCATTGCTTCAACTATATTTTCATCCGAAGTAGCATAGCTCATACGGATGCAATCGGGTGCACCAAAAGCAGCACCACCCACGCACGCTACATGACCTTTTTCCAGCAAATACATTGCCAAATCAGCAGCATTTTCTATTGTTTGTCCGTCAACCGATTTTCCAAAGTAAGAACTGCATTTGGGGAAAAGATAGAAAGCACCTTGTGGAACATTAACTTCAATTCCCGGAATTTCTTTAGCCAGCTTTACGATAAGGTCGCGGCGGCGTTCAAAAGCCTGACGCATTTCTTCAACAGCTTCCTGCGGACCAGTGTAAGCAGCCTCGGCAGCTTTCTGTGAAACAGAACATGGACCAGAAGTATATTGTCCCTGTAATTTATTTACTGCCGATACAATATATTGAGGACCGGCCATAAAACCAATTCTCCAGCCGGTCATGGCATACGCTTTTGATACACCGTTAACAATTACCACACGTTCCCGCACTTCGGGGAATTGCGCAATGCTTTGGTGTTTGCCGATGTAGTTAATATGTTCATAGATTTCATCGGCAATAATTACAATATTTGGGTGTTTAGCAAGCACTTTTGCCAATCCTTCCAGTTCTTCTTTGGTGTATACCGAACCGGTAGGGTTTGAAGGAGAGCAAAGTATCAACGCTTTGGTTTTAGGAGTGATGGCCGCTTCCAGTTGTTGAGCAGTCATTTTAAAATCCTGTTCAATTCCGGCAGTAACGATTACACTGGTTCCATCGGCTAGTTTAACCATTTCGGGGTAACTTACCCAATATGGAGCAGGAATAATAACCTCATCGCCCGGTCCAACAATAGCCATTAATACATTACAAACAGATTGCTTTGCGCCATTGGCACAAGATATCTGTGCTACAGTATAGTCAAGACCGTTTTCATTTTTCAGCTTCTTCACTATCGCCTCCCGCAAAGCAGGGTATCCCGGAACCGGAGAGTAACGAGAATAATTATCATCAACTGCTTTCTTGGCCGCATCTTTAATGAAATCAGGGGTGTTGAAGTCCGGCTCACCCACACTCATGTTGATTACATCAATACCTTGAGCTTTCAGCTCCGCGCTCTTTTGCGACATGGCAAGCGTCTCCGATGGAGACAAACTGTTCAAACGATCTGATAATTGATTCATTTTGATTTAACTAATTTGGTTATTGTCAATTTTTATAGCAAAATAAACTAATATTCATGAACTACGAAAGCAAACCCCTATTTTACTTGGTAAAATGGAGCATATGACCCATTTTTTCTTTCTTTGTTCTTAAATATTTCTCGTTATAAGGATTAGGTACGGTTTCTATAGGAACAATTTCCACTATTTCTAATCCGTAGCTTTCCAGTCCCACCCGCTTTACCGGATTGTTGGTCATTAGTTTCATTTTGGCTACTCCTATTTCACGAAGAATATATGCCCCTACTCCATAGTCGCGTTCATCGGCATCAAAGCCAAGGTGAAGATTGGCATCTACTGTATCATATCCTTCTTCCTGAAGTTTGTAGGCAGCCATTTTATTCATCAATCCGATGCCTCTACCTTCCTGATTCATATAAACAACAACTCCCTTTCCGGCTTTTTCAACCATTTCCATTGACTGATGCAGCTGCTCTCCACAATCGCAACGACAGGATCCTAAGATATCTCCCGTCATGCAGGAAGAGTGCACACGCACCAAAATGGGTTCATCTTTTTCCCATGTACCTTTTATAAGCGCCATGTGTTCCATTCCATTTGAAATCTGACGGAAAGGCACCAATCTGAAATGCCCGAATCGGGTAGGCATATCCACCTCAACGCCTTTGTCTACAATAGATTCTCTTTCCAAGCGATAGGCTATGAGATCTTTAATTGTGATTATTTTAATGCCGAATTTCTTTGATACTTCCATGAGTTGCGGTAAACGCGCCATGGTTCCATCTTCGTTTATTATTTCAATCAAAGCCCCTGCAGGACTGAGTCCGGCCAAACGAGCCAGGTCAACAGTTGCTTCTGTATGTCCGGCTCGGCGAAGCACCCCCCGAGAGCGTGCCCTCAAAGGATTCATGTGCCCGGGTCTTCCAAGATCCGTAGGTTTTGTTTTCGGATCGGCCAAAGCGCGAATGGTTGCAGCGCGGTCTTGCATTGAAACACCTGTAGTACAACCGGGTAACAAATCAACTGTTACGGTAAAAGGTGTTTCATAAATAGAGGTATTTGCCGAAACCTGCATTTCAAGTTCCAGTTCTTTGCACCGTTCTTCTGTAATGGGGGCACACAACACACCACGTCCGTGAGTCATCATGAAGTTTACAGCCTCGGGCGTTATCTTTTCTGCCGCGATAATGAAGTCGCCTTCATTTTCCCTGTCTTCATCGTCAACTACAATCAAAAACTTACCTTCTTTAAAATCAGCTATTGCTTCTTCAATTGTATTTAACTTTATTTCATTCATATCTATAAGTTTTGGTCTTCTTTTATAAGGATTTGTATGGTTTGATCGGTCTTAATCACCTTTTCAAGGTCTTTTTGTAGCCGTATCCTGAATATCCAGATTCGGAAATAGAAAAACAATCCTACCGGCACTACCAATCCTGTAATAATATTCAGCCATTCCATTCTAAAAGGCTTAGTATGGGCAGCTATAGGGATAATTGGATATTCGTTCAATGCGGCTAGCACCCTTGCCGACTTGGTATTTGCCATTTCATCGACCAGTTTCTCCATATATTCGTTAATCTCAAAGATTTTCTTGTCCTGCTTCTCGGTTACCCACAAACTAAAATAGTTTGGAGCTTTAAGCAGTTGATGCGATTTAATATAATTTTGGCAAGAGAATGTAAGTGTATCGAGTTCTTTTGGCAAATTAGCATAGTCCGGATCGTGAATAATAACTTCTTTGCGAGATAAATGACGCACACTACGGATTCCGATAACTCTTTTGAGCCAGGCAATATACGCGTCCGAATTAAATACTACCGAGTCGTTATTGGATTTATAGGTAAGAAATCCGCCTATTGGCGCCAGCACCGCAGTACTTAACCACATACCTGCCACCATTATCCAGTTACCATCACGAGCCATCTTATACCCCATATTATCTATTATATAATAAAAAATGAATATAAGTACAGAAGAAATAACAGGCATTCCAAGCCCCCCTTTCCTAATGATCGCCCCCAGTGGAGCGCCAATAAAAAAGAAAATAAGACAGGAAAGTGATATGGTGAATTTCTTATGCCACTCTGTTCTATGCCTACGAATATTCTGATCGTTATTTTTGATGGTCATACTCTTGAAGTTCCATTCGCTTCCTAACGTTTGTGCCCTACCTTGTGCTGAGGATAATATTTTTTGCTTTTGCGACAGAGTTGATCTGTTAAACAGGCTATCAACATTGTAATCGGCAAGAGAAGCTTGTTCTACTTTTATCGTATCGTCTTTGTTTAAATGAGCCTTTTGAAATATCCCATTTTTGGCTTCATTGTAATAATTTCTACCAATGCTATCCGTGAGAACCGTCATTGAATCAATAGAGGCCTCCAGCATTTTCATATCTTTACTGCCAGAACTATTGCTCATAACGCTTTCGTCCATCATATTGAACTCCGAATCGAAATTAAGGATGGTATTTTTTTCTCTAAAAATCTCTCTCCTGTAACCCATATTATCGGTTTCATTGCCTTGCTTATTATTTCCGAAAGATTCTCCGCTATACAAATGAAGGTAATGATGTTTCTTGTCGGCAGTCATTTCCATACGCCCGGAATCGGCATAAATAGTAATAACGTTTTCATAACCGTTTCGCAAATCGTAGATCATAACATCATAAAGCATACCATTATCACGGTTTTTCTTCTTAACATAAAGGTTAAACCCTTCTATTTCATCATAGAAAACTCCTTCCGGAATTTCTAATTCGGGAGATTTCTGCCTCATTGAATACAACAGGGTATATAATTTTAAAGAGGCATGCGGGCCGATTACATTTTGGAAGAAAAATGAGGTAAAACACAGGAAGGCAACAAACACAATAAGTGGTTTCATTATTTCGATTAATGAAATACCCGCGGCTTTCATTGCCAGAAGCTCGTAGCGTTCGCCAAAATTACCAAATGTAATGAGTGCTGCCAGTAGTATAGCCAAAGGAAGAGACAGAGGCACAAGGCTCAATGCAGAATAGTAGAAAAACTGCGCCAATACACTCATTTCTAATCCTTTGCCCACCAAATCATCTACATATTTCCACAAAAACTGCATCATGAAAATAAATAGGCAAATAAAGAAGGTCCCTACAAAAAGTAGCGCAAAACTTTTTAAAATGAATATATCTAACTTTTTTATGCGAAGCATTGTTTTATCTCGGTAATTTCAGAATGCAAAATTAGCACAAAAAAAAGATTGGTGAAAGGTTTTTGTCGAAAGTTGGAAATGTTATAGCACAAGTTTCAAACCTTTAACCTTTCAATGGTTAAAGCGCTACTGAAAGACCTTTGTTTACACAGAAATCAATACCTAAAAACCGTAAGCTCTTCTCAAGGTATCTATTTGCGAATCCCATAATTCTTTCTGATCTTCAACCTCTTCCGGATATGCATAATCGATAATCTCAATAACAAAGTCGTTCGTTAATTCATTATTAGACATTCTTATTTCGAAATATTCTTTTTCATTGGATTCATCCAACCATTTGAAACGAATATACGAAAAGGCTCTTATGGCAATTATTTCGGCTTGTCTCTTTTCTGCTTTTCCCCAGAAAAAAGTTACAATTTTATCATCCGAAAGAACTTTGTCGGCAAACCATTCTTCTAAACCGGTTGGCGTGCTTATAGCCGACCAGATTAAGTTTTTAGAAGTTGGGTTTAACAAATATTCCAAGTGGATCTTCTCTTTTTTCATAGTTCAACTTTTATTATTTTGCGCCAAGATAAAGACTTTTTTCTGATTTCATATAATAATTGCACGAATTTATTACGATTCTATTCCCTAGTACTCTGACACCCTATTTATTGCAGGGCAACAAAAAATCAATATAAATATTTTGGTTTATTGAGAAAAAGGCATATCTTTGCACCCGCAATGAAAGAGGGCGCGATAGCTCAGCCGGTTAGAGCGCATGATTCATAATCATGAGGTCCCCAGTTCAATCCTGGGTCGCGCTACAAAAAAGAAAGCAGTTACGGAATAGTAGCTGCTTTTTTTGTTTTTAATAAAACAACGTACCTTCGAAAAACGCAAATTCACCTGTATCCTATTCATAATTTAAGGCCGAAAAAACGAGTTAGCAAGGCAATCAAACGCTCGGGGTTAAGTGCACCAAAAACAGGCGCTACAGCTATCCGGAAAGCCGTTATTTTTAAATTGAACGTCCGTTGAATTTCGTTGCAACAAAAGAACATAAAAGAACAGAACATAAAAGAACAGATAAGATAATAACAACAACAACAGAAGAAGAAAAATTTGCTGCTGTTGATGTTGATCCCAAAATGTTTATTAGAACGGACACGCTATTCAAGGGCGGACACAAGGCGCGCCGCTACGCCATGCGGCATTCTTACAACGTGGCATTTCTCCCAAATGCCCGTTGCATTTGCCTCAACAGCACGTTGCTAATTAAAAAACGCACGTTGCTAATAAAAAAATGCAACGTGCATTTGGGATGATATGCTTTTGCTAATTCCAAAAAATAGTAGTACCTTTAGCGTGAATTTGATGTTAATGGGTACAACTTTAAAACATACAAATCCGGAGGAAATAACACGGTCAATTTAAGTAACATCCTATTGCCTTGAACAATAAATAAACGTAATATACCGAAATGTCCACATCCGGAATCATAAATTAAAGGTACTTTTGCATGTTTAATAACCACAATACAAGTAAAATGAAAAAAATCAACCTTAACCTGCTTCTGGGTTTATTTTTTGTTCTTCCGGTAGCACATGCTGTAGGACAAAATACATACGAACTGGTACTCACTAACAAATGGAGCGAAGATAAAATCGATGCGCCTATAGTTCTACAGCTCAACCAACTGGGCATTCATTCCGAGATTTCATCGGTTATAGTAAGGGATGGAAATACCGAAATCCCTTCTCAATTGGATGATTTGGACAACGATGGAAAATTCGATGAATTGGCATTTGTTATTGATATGCCCGCCAAAACAACCAAAACATTATCACTTGATATTTCTCCTGACAAACGAGCTACAAATTACAAACCCCGTGTGTTTGCCGAAATGCTTTTAAGAGGCGATAAGGGGAAACATCAACCTATTACTTCATTAACCATTGCCGGTACAAGCAATATTTACAATTTATTGCACCATCATGGTCCCGCGTTCGAATCCGAACTGGCGGCTTATCGAATTTATTTCGACCAAAAGCAAACAGTTGATATCTACGGCAAATTCAACAAACAATTGGAAATAGAAGAATCTCAATTTTATCCCACAGATGAACAGTTGGCGCGTGGCTTCGGCGATGATGTTCTGCTTGTTGGTGGCAGTTGCGGGTTGGGAACGCTCAAAGGCTGGAACGGGAATAAAGCAACCCATGTGGAGCCGGTGGAAACACGGACTGAGAGTATCCTGGCAAAAGGCCCCATACGCACCATAGTTGATGTGGATGCGCATAACTGGGAATATCAGCACAATAAGATTGACATGAAAGTGCGCTATATCCTTTACGCCGGGCATCGCGATTGTGAAGTGCAGGTTAGTTTCCGTAATCCTTTGAAAGACGAATTATTCAGCACCGGCGTTATAAACATTCCGGGCTCCGAATCATTCTCTGACAACAAGGGATTATTGGCATGCTGGGGAACCAACTGGCCGGTTAATGATACCATAAAATATGCTAAAGAAACGGTGGGATTAGCCGTATCTCTTCCTAAAGAGATGGTGAAAAAACAACACACCGACAAAACCAATTATCTATATGTAATTGAAGCAAAGGGTAAAACTTCGTTTACTTATCATATTAATTTTACATCTATGAAAGAAACCTTTGGATATAGAACAAAGGAAGAATGGTTTGCATATATTCAACAATGGAAGAAACAATTACAGGAACCTGTTAAAATAGAATTAAAACAAAACACGAAATAAACAATAGAAAATGAAAACACGAGTTTTAAGCATTTGCGCATGCCTTCTTTTACTCACTAGTAACACTACAGTAAACGCCCAGCAAACAAATTACATCTCTCAGGTATGGGTTGCCGACCAGGGTAATGGTACATACCGCAATCCTATAGTATACGCGGATTATTCCGATCCGGATGCTATCCGCGTAGGGGATGATTATTATATGACATCATCGAGTTTTAACTGCCTTCCCGGATTACAGATACTTCATTCTAAAGATCTGGTAAACTGGACTATAATAAGCGCAGCTATCCCCGAAGCATTAGAGCCGTTAAATACGCCGGAAATACCCGAACATGGAAACCGTATATGGGCGCCATGTATTCGTCATCACAACGGTGAATTCTATATTTTTTGGGGCGATCCTGACCAGGGCGCATTTATGACCAAAGCCAAGGATGTTCGCGGAACATGGAGTAAACCTGTATTGGTGAAAGCAGGAAAAGGCATAATCGATACATCTCCCCTTTGGGATGATAACGGACGCGTTTATATGGCGCACGCATACGCAGGTAGCCGCGCCGGACTGAAAAGCGTATTGGCTGTTTGCGAATTAAGCGCTGACGCTAGCACAGCCATTACCGAAAGCCGGATTATATACGATGGCCACCAAGGTAACGAAACCATTGAAGGAGCCAAATTCCATAAAAAAGATAATTATTATTATATATTCGCACCAGCCGGCGGGGTAGCTACCGGTTGGCAAACGGTGCTCCGCTCTACCGACCCGTATGGACCCTACGAAATTAAAACTGTTATGGCACAGGGACGGAGTAAAACAAACGGCCCTCACCAGGGTGCATGGGTAGATACTCAAACGGGCGAAGATTGGTTTATCCATTTTCAGGATGTAGGCGCATATGGACGTATTGTGCATCTTCAACCGATGAAATGGGCAAAAGGTTGGCCTGTTATCGGTTCGGATAAAGATGGTGACGGCTGTGGCGAACCTGTAATACAGTATCGCAAACCAAACGTTGGCAAAACTTATCCTATCTGTACGCCACAGGAAAGCGATGAATTTACCCACAACAAATTGGGTCTGCAATGGCAATGGCATGCCAATGTTAATCCGAAGTGGTATTTTAATGATGCCGCTAAAGGTTTGTTGAGGCTGTTTAGTTATCCGGTAAGAAAGGAGGGTCGCAATTTATGGGATGTACCGAATTTGTTATTACAAAAAACTCCGGCCAACGCTTTCACCGTTACGATGAAATTGCGGTTTTCTCCTACTTCTAAGTATAAAGGCGAGCGTACCGGGTTAGTGGTAATGGGTCTCGATTATGGAGGTTTGATACTGGAAAACACAAACTCCGGTATTGTGCTTTCGCAGGTTGAATGTATAGCTGCGGAAAAAGGAACCGCTGAAACCGTTAATAATAAAGTTACCGTTTCCGATCAATGGATATACCTGAGAGCAACTTTTAATGCATCGGCCACTTGTGATTTCTCTTATAGTACCGATGGAAAAAGATATCAGTCGGCAGGTAAGACTTTTAAAGTGCGAGAAGGTAAATGGATTGGCGCTAAAGTCGGAGCTTTCTGTACCCGACCTGCAATTGTTACAAACGATGGCGGATGGGCAGATGTTGACTGGTTCCGCATCACTCCAAATGAAACACAGCAGGAATCTGCACTCAAATATGCTATTGATATAGCAGAATCAGAAATGAAGCGCAACCCGGAATCGTGGCAACTAGACTTTCAGTCCACGCTGAAATGGGATTATTGCCACGGGCTGGAGTTACAGGCTTTCCTTGACCTTTACGAGCGTACCGGAAATGAAAGATACGTTGAATACGCCCTCGCCTATGCTGATACTATGATTCATGCCGATGGCTCTATTACCGCCTATAAGCTAAATGAATATAATATAGATCGTGCAAACTCCGGCAAAATGCTTTATAAATTATATGATTACACCAAAGACGAAAAGATAAAAAAAGCCATAGACCTGCTCCGCAGCCAACTGGACACCCATCCGCGTAACGATGACGGTGGTTTCTGGCACAAGCAGATTTATCCGCATCAGGTATGGCTGGACGGCGTTTACATGGGTACTCCTTTTATGGCCGAATATGCCGCAAGATACAACCGCCCGCAAGATTTCGCCGATGTTATCAATCAGATTACTATGGCGGCAAAGCATACCTATGATCCTTCCAACGGCCTCTACCGCCACGCTTGCGATGTGAGCCGCGAAATGTTCTGGGCCGATCCGATTACCGGACAATCTAAGCATAGCTGGGGGCGCGCTATGGGTTGGTACACTATGGCTATTGTGGATGCATTGGATTTTATTCCTGAAAATGAAAAAGGCCGTGATGAAGTGCTTGCCATTTTAAACAACATTGCTGTACAGATAACCAAGATACAGGACAAGAAAAAAGGTCTCTGGTATCAGGTGCTCGATAAGAGTGGCGCCAAAGGTAATTACCTGGAATCATCTTGTTCTGCTATGTTCATCTATAGTTTATATAAAGCCGTAAGAATGGGGTATATCGATGCATCTTACAGAGCGGTTGCCGATAAAGCATTTAACGGATTTATCGATGAATTTGTGGAGTATGATAAAGATGGGGTAATGAGCATAACCCGCGCGTGCGCCGTAGCAGGATTAGGAGGCAAAGAGAACCGCTCGGGCACATTTGAGTACTATATAAATGAAATGATTCGCGCCAATGACCCGAAGGCTATCGGACCGTTTATTATGGCGGTGCTGGAAAGAGATAAGGTTGGTTTAAAATAAGGGTATTAACTAATGACTGTCATTAGAAATAGAAGAAAAAAGGCTAATGACCGATTCCGGATAAAGATATAATTTTGTATAATCCCAATAAATGCCTACCTTTACAGACTGAAAAGGAAATTGTCTTTTGGTATTGAAACGGAAAATTCTACTCGTTTGAAAACAAAAAGGCATGTTTTCTTACTCTTAAATTAGACACAGAAAACCAAGCAATTAGAGTCATGAATACAATATTAGAACAATTAAAAAAATACTTCGATAATACTCCAAGGGATATAATTGAAGAGGAATGGAGCCAGTTCAGTTGCTATGACGATGTGGGGCCAACTGTTGAAGAGTTTTTGTCTTTTACAGGCAAAAGGTTGTTTGAGTGGACAGATGTTTTAGGAAACAAAGCAAAAATAGAAGGAACTCCGAATTATTATTCGGAGTTTTTTTATCTTTGCAAACTATAAATTTACCAATGTATACTTATTGTCATGATAAATAAAGCTGCATTTTCCTTGGAAAAATATACTTTTAACAAAGTAGAAATTGATTTTGACTCTAATAGCTTGCCTGAATTAGAGATAAATTTTGTCCCATCTGGGATGTTTAAACGAACCGAGACAGAATCTATATTCGAACTTAAATTTATATTTTCAGCAAAAAGCAAAGGAGTTTCTAAAGCTTTTGTCGTCATAGAGTGTAATGCGATCTTCAAATTTGCCAATAATATTTTATTTGAAGAAATACCATCTTTCTTTTATGCAAATAGCATTGCTATCATATTTCCTTACGTTAGAGCCTTTGTCAGTACCGTGACTCTACAGGCTAATATCCTTCCTATTGTATTGCCTACAATGAATTTGTCATCACTAGAAAAACCTTTAAGGGAACAAACCAAAGAGATTTAAGTAAGATGAGACTTTATCACACAGTTGAAGATAGAGATAATCCTGATGATATTGAGTCTAATGCGCCTTTTATTTGTAAAAGAAAAAACGCATGGTTAGGGGAGGGATATTACTTTTGGGACACCCTTATAGAAAATGCTCATTGGTGGGGACAGTCGCAGTATAAAGGAAATTATGTGATTGTTGAGTATCATTGTGACTCTTATACTACCAGTGGAAAATGTTTTGATCTACATGGGAATATGGAACACCTAAGAGATTTCAATGCCACTGTTGAGTTCTTAAAATCTAAGGGGCTTCAGACAACAACTGTAGCTAAAGTGATTGAATATTTAAAGGGTAAGACAGATTTTGCTTCTGTTTTTGAAGCCATAAGAGCTTATGGACACTTCTCTAAATCTAATAATAATATTACTTCAATACCTTTTGAGACAGAAAAGAAGCATTATCTTGAGTTGACACCCGCTGTACAAATTTGTTTATTCCGAAAGAACTCGTTAAACTTAAGTACTGGAAAAATAATACATCCTAGCCATTATAACCCGGATTATTTAGCTTAGGTATAATATGTTTTTTGTATCTTATGACCAAATCGCGCCCGTGTAGCAAAGCTATGTAAAACGGTGCAATGCTGTGAAGACCTTATTCAAGAGACTTATATTGTAACAAAAATATAACTCATCCTACTTCCTAAAACGAAAAAAGGGGGTATCCTCACGGACCCCACCCTTCCAGAGTGAAAAACAATTTAAAAACCAATGTTTATCCTGATGAAAATTATTAATGAGAATTTATAAGTATATATGCTATTATTGTGGTTTCTGAATTACTTCCTGAATCATCCAAGCCCAAAGGTTACCCATAATCTTAGAGTAATTGTTCATAGCTTTTGGATAACAACCGTCTCTTTTTGCCATTCTGGCTTCTGTAACTTTAGAATGTACACATTCTGTAGAGAAGATTTCTGAGTCGCCAATGTAAACGATACGTTTGGTTGGATCAACTCCTAAAATCATGCCACCATCACCCGCGCCACAAGCATGCGTTTTATATTGATAAAATTCATTCCTTGCATCGCGGTAAGAGATAAGAGGAATAACGTTAGGATCAGTAACAGCTGCACTACCCCACCACATATCTTCTACCCAGTAACGCATATCAGATGATTGTGTAAGATCTGTTTTGAAAGGACCTTCTTTCCAGAAGAATTTTGTTTTATCATTCAAGTTGAATGGAACAAGCATTCTTGAGCGTGGTATTCCATAATTACCAATGCTGGTATTCTTTATACAACTGTTATACCAGTGCGGAGTAACTCCGTAGATTTCGTTTTTAAACATCAAATAGTTAGTAGTTGTATAGCAAATAGCTGTTGCATCTTTGGTAGTGGGTTTAACGCAAGGATCTTTCCAGTCGTAAGCCAACATCAACACGCGGTCTTTAGAAGCGTTTAACCATTTCATGATGCGTTTTGACAATGCTGCGTCCGGACGGGCATTATTATTCAAATAAATAATATTGTATTTTGCCAGATCACTGTCGGAGTACTTGTTAAGACAACATTTTATATCTGTAATATCAAAAGAGATTACTCCGGTTTCAACAGTTTTACCTTTACCAAAGTGTTCAAAAAGAACCCGGCGGATTTCTTTCGCATGGATATTTAATGCGCCGTAATAACAATTCCACTGTTTTGTATTGTCTTTCGTTCCCAAAGAACCTACTTCACAAAGACTTAATACACGAATATCCTTAACGACTGGTTTTGGTATATCTTTCTCTATATAGATAGGGATTTCGTATGCGATACCGGGTCTGTAATCTTCTCCGTTAATTTCGTATGTGTACGTTTTATCATCGCTTGCAGTTACAACAACTGTAATCTTCTTTCCTTCAGCATTAAATGGAGCCACATTCATGTATGCGGTTGTAAATTGGGTTGTTGAGTTAGGAACACTCAAGCCACCTCTCAGGTTAAGAAGCGTTTTATTGCTTCCACCAATCTTATTATACAATTGAGCAAAATCCGAATCTGATGTAGACTTAGTTCCATCCATCAAAGCAGATCTAAAGTTAATCATATTACCATCAGGTGCAGTTAACTGAACGCTTTTAATCGTTAGATTAGTAATATTGGTATTAATATTAAAATAGAAGTTGCTATAAGCATGCATAAACCTAATTAACGGCTTATCTCCCAAAATATACGAAAGAGGAGGACTTATATGGAATGCATCATCAAAAGGAGATTTATCATCTTTACCATTTTGTTCTTGCGTAGCTCTAATAGGAACAACCTGAAGTCTTTTAGGATCATTGGATGAGTTAGCGTTAAAGGGAGAATATGCATAAAACAAATGCTGCACATTTTCACCACCTATGTTTGGAAGCGGCTCAACCAATCCTGTCATATTGCTATTCATTGTGTACTCCAAAGGACCTCTCACTTCTCCCTGGCATGCCACAATTAACCCCACCTTGCTACCTGCCGCCAGTAAAGGCTTAATGGCATTTGCAGTTCCGCGTGTATCGCTTAACATTACAACTCCGGCTTCACTTTTCGATACACCGATATCATCCTTATCCTCAGCATCACAGGCACCTATCATAAATGCCAGCAGCAATAACCATAAAAAATTTAGTTTCTTCATTCGATTTTCAGTTTTATTTTCTTGTTTATAATGTGGAATTAGTAAGCAACACTTTCTTTAAACAGAGGCACAGAATTATTGATATATTAACTGGTGAAGCCTTCAAAAAACAACTACATTTATTCTGCGCCCCTGTGTTATCATTCAACCCTTTTACCTATTTTATACACTACTTCGGTACACAAATAATTGCAATACCTTTATCAGGCAGTAACGTCCCTTGCTTGTTAGCTATTTCCACCGGCTCTCCCATTGGCGAACTAGTATCCCCTGCCACAGATAACTTTCCATTCACCGGATTTCTATTCGCGTTTACACTGTAATGCACAGCACACGCGCTAGGACTTGCAATCTCATAACGAACGCCATTTCGGGAAATAGTTAAATTATAGCTTTTCTGCAAATGCGTTAAATATACAAAACTCTTGTCGTAGGGATTATTTGCCAGTACAAACGGCAATTCACACTCAAGGGGGTTACTGCTTATTGGTTTATTATTAATATCAATACCACTTATACTTAAAATGTTACAATCTTTATCTATAAAGCAAATCTTCACTTCTCTATGAAAGAAAACCACCTCCACATACTGCAGAGAATACACCAGTTGTATCTCATTGTTTACCGAATTTTCTGATACAACAATTCCCTGAAAGGGAACTGAATAAGCGTATTTTAATCCTCTATAATCCGGCATGTCGGCATCAAATCTATCTTGCATATGATACAGAGTACCGGTTATTTGTGACCCCACCGTTGCCAATATTGTTTGATACGTGTACCGTTTATTGGACCATAGCCAATACAAATTGACTTCATTATAATTTAAATAATGGTGTATCTTAACCGGCATCCACTTGCGCTCTCTTACAGTGATTCCAATATCACTTTTCTGCTCGCGCATGGCCCATGGCTGCACACAAATGTTTGCCGATAAATACCTGTCTGTATTCTCCGGTATTTCCATACCGTTTATAGTAATTTCATAGATATTATTCCGAACCACCCCATAATAACCTAAAGTGTTTTTATCTTTAGTATCGAAATGCCTTATCGGGAAGTAAAAGCAAATCATTCCACCGGGGCAAAAAGTTATGCCGTTAATTTCAAAATAAAAAGTTCCTGTTCCATTAAGCGGATATTTATCCTTATCCCTTACAGGTATTTTATCTATGGCATCTCTTAAACCGCTTAATTCATTCGGAATCGCGCCATTGCTACTGTAAGACTTCATATCATTAACAGATATGATCTGGTTATCATAGATATAAAAACTTTGTCCTTTACTATACCCTTCAGGCCTATAATTATAGCTCACAACTACATGAGTGGCCTGCTGTACATATTTACTATCCGATATGGTGTTTTCGGTTACATATTCGTAATCTTCCATCTTTTTATTGAAAGAATTAGCTGCCAATCTCACCGCGCCATTATCTAAAAACAATACTTTCTTGAAGTGAGCATCTGCAACAGTAGAACCTACCAAACTATTATTAGGATCTTTGGCATATAGATTACCCATACTAGCCAAACCGTTTTGTTTAGTTTCACCATCTGTCATTTCACGCATCCAGAAGGATTTTTTGTTTACCACAGCCAATCCCCATGTAGCCGATGCGCCATCAACACCATCGGGAAGTTGCAACTTACTAGCGTGCTTAACCATTACTTTAGCCACCAATCTGTCAACACTCACCCTTACAGGCGACTTGGCAGCCTCGCTGCTGGATTTTCCGAGTTGTGTGTTTGCTACTTCTACCAGCCCCTGATGGTTAGACATAAAAAGGCCTGTTCCACCGGTAACGGTTCCTGTTAGAGGATTAACTTCTATATTGGCTACCTCATCTAATTGATATTGAAAACAACCTATGTTTGTTATGTCATAAAGTGACTTTTGACCTATTGAACTAATGCCTTTTCCATTTACCAGTACCAACATTCTATAAGGTTGATCGGCAACCAGCCGGGGCTTTGTACTAAACTTTAATGTCTTACCGCTCTGCGATGCGTTGTTAAGGTCAGTACCTTCAACCCAACCCGAAGCGCTCGCGCCACTCCATGACGTTGGTGTTTTGATATCCATATCAAATACATACTTAACATCGGCAGTACCGGCACTTTCATTTCCATTATATAATACTACCCGCACATTATGAATCTTTAATTCATTAGCCGTACCCTGTTCATCGCCACTACGGGTAACTTCGGGAAGAACACCCATATCTACATCGAGTGAGAAGAAGGCCTGCCCCGCCGGTGGTGGCGTATCGATAGCATCATCATCATCTATACAAGATATTACAGAAACACCTGTTAAACAGAGAATCAAAAGGGTATATATGATATACTTAATTTTCATTTTATTACTGTATATGGTTTATGGTTGCTTTAATATTATTGTATAATCCGTTATCAATATCCCGGATTGAACGAGTTGCCAGATCGGCTGCTTCCAAGTTTATGGATCCCGGGCCAAGAATTTCTGTAAGTTCTACTGTATATTGCGTATTTCTTAATACGCCAAAATAGCCATGTGAATCAGGAATTTTCTTATCATCTGTTCCCAAATGAAGAACCTTTATTGCATAATAATTAATTCCTTTATAATAGTACTTAATCTTACCGGTATCAAAAGATTCGTATATCCTGCTGCCATTACGCTTCGGCGCGTCAACACCCGAAAAATCATATCCCAACGCAAGCACTTCCAGCATATCTCTACTCGGACCCTGTATATTGTTTGTGGCTTCTTCTTCTTTGGCAATCCTTTGCAAATCTTTCATATCAGTAGGAGTGTAAGCTATGCCTCCCATAACAAAAAAACTCTCGCCCACTTTCAACGTATTATTCGGTTTATAAGTACACCTTATCAATACCCTTGTTATTACTTGATTCTTTTTTTGTTCGGTACTCGCCATTGTATTCTCCAAGCAATACACGGAATTATTGGAGTTAGCCAAACTCTTCGGAAAATTAGCCGGTGTTTTCCCGGAAGTCACGTAATAATTAAACTGCTTAAGCCGCTCTGCTTCCGTAGTAGTCCCTTGGCTTGAATAATTAGGATCCTGAGCATACCAAGTTTCTCTATCCGAGTTGGCTGTTTCGGTCCCTTTACGCAACCAATAGGTCCACTTATTAGTAATATCTAATCCCCATGTGAGCGAAGTCGCTGTGGCGCCCTCTACCCGGCAAGGTATGGCAGCTTTTCCGGCAGGTAGTTTTAATATTACTTTGGCCACCATTCTTTCCACCGCAATCTTTATTGGTCCCGAATGCGCCTGATCCGATGTTGTTTTAAGATCACCCGCCTCTACTTTAACCAAGCCGTTGCAGTTGGTCATCGGGAAATTTCTTTTTAAAGAAAGCTCCTCAGCCTTTGCCTCTCTGGCCTTCTGAAAATTATCGAAACTAGCCCCTACCTGAGTAGCGGTTTTCATTTCATTCGTTGCGTTAATTATTGCCAATGCATAATAATTACCGGTTTTCTTCACCTTAACCCTCTTCCCAATCGTTACAAAACAACTGCCGTTGGTTTGATCTGTTGTAGGCGCAACATCTTCACCTTTCCATTTATTAGCACCCGTTTCGGAAGTTTGTATCTTATAATCTATTACATTTTCAACTTTAGAAGTACCCGTAGGTCCATCGTATAACACCAAGCGCACATCTTTTACATACCGTTCTTCTATAGTACCTTCATAAAACTCATGTAAATCACCTCTTGATGAGAGTGTTTTATTCCCGGTATTCAACTCAAAAGATAAATAATCCCTTACTTCATCAACCTCTGGTGGTGGCGGTAGTGGAAGTTCTTCGGTTCCTTCCGCGCAACCTATTGCCAGAGTAATTAATCCTACACCGAGTAAAACCCGCTGTAATGATTTAATCCGTCGCTGTACTATGATATGTATACTATTCATACTTTGTGTTCAATAAATAGGTTTATTATTTCCCAATTGGCTGATCTCTTGCTACCCAATCATTTATGCTAATAAGAGTTCCAGTGTAACCATTCTCGGTATCTCTTGGCTCTATCCCTATCTCAATCGAAAATTGATCCTGCTTATCCATGTATTCCTGCATTGTCATCCTATCGCCAACTTCTTCTTCTTTTACTTTCCGAATTGTTTCATTCAGATCTTCATTAAATATCTCTTCATCATTGTACAGGATACTTAAAACATTCGGAATATCCACAAATAACCTCGATGTATATAAATCGGTATTAACACCCGTATTATTATTATACTGACCTTTAGAATAATAATCCCATTTCACGTTTCCTTTTACGTTATTATCAGCATCATAGGTTCCATAAGGTGCATTCAGATTAATATCGAATTCTTCGGGCAACAATAATGAATTGTCTGCTCCTAACCCATCCATATACCTAACGAGAACATTTATCTTCTTAGTATATTTAATAAGTGTTACAACAATTATGTCGTTCTTTTGTATCGGCGTATTAGGTTTTTCTACTGCATACGTATGCCAAAACGGTGCTTCGAGGGTTCCTTTATCTATGCTCACGGTAAACTCATCTTTCGTTGAAATACCTTCGGTTAAGTTTGAGACACTATAATTATAATATCCATCTTCATCGGCACCCAATACAACAAAGTAACATGCTTTTTCATAAGCTTCCGGAATCCCCATTATAGGATTACTCGGATCCGGTTTATGTTCAAGTCTTCCAAGAAACACCTCATTCTCGTCAAACATAAATACCTCAACCCTTTCTACCTCACTAATCTGATCTATTCCGGAAATATTATAATCTGCCTTTAATTGTATATACGAAAAATACCTCGGACCATCCGGCTCACATGGCTCTAAACCATCTCTAACGCAAGATGTAAGTAAGAACATTAGTGCAGAGCACATATACAGTATTTTTTTAACAACCCTATTCATTATCTTATATTTAGACATAAATTTTAAATTATGGTTCAACAGGTGTAAGCCCTACTTCCCATCCACGTACAAACCATGGATTTACAACAATTCTCGTTGAAATATAGCCTTCATCGGATGTACCTACACCCGGCCCGTTTATCGAGTTTATAACAATATTATATGTGTTATTACGTACTACACCCAAATACCCATAGTCATCTGCCTTGGCACCATCCGTACCAAAATGCTGTATAGGAATGCGATATATATTTAAGCCTCCCTTATGAAATGTAATTTGGCCGTAGGTGGTTTTAACAGAAGCGTACCCCGCAGGTGCGGGAGGGATTATTTCATTAATGATCTTAAAATTAAATGGGCTTCCATTTTGTGTTTGTGCTTCAGTCATTGCCTCTTTTAAATTAGGCATATCAGCGGGGTACGTTCCGTTAAACCATTCTACTGCCTGCGCATGTGTGAATGCCTTCCATTGCAAATTGTTCTGTGTATTATAATATGAGAAAGAGTAATAGTCATCGCCTGTTGTAATCTTATCCGGATTTTTTATAACTGCTTTTAAAATTACATGAGTAAGACATGATGCCGGATCAATTTCAACATCATTTTGTTCATCTGCTGAGATTGTATTCTCCAATATATATTGATAGTATTCTGCTTTCTTATCATTTTCATTCCATGGTTTAAAGCCATTGGTACCAAAAGGATCAACGAAAGTAAAATTCTTATTTAATTCCTGTTCATTGCCGATTATGTTTTTGTTCCCAATAAAATTGGGATCCCGGGCATAAACCAAACTCCTGTCGTTTGTAAAACCCGACTCATAATCATTGCCGCCTTTTAATTTATCCTGTTCTCTTATTAAGTAAGTTTGTTTGTTTATCGAGCTCAATGCCCAACTAACGCTTTCTATGGTACCACCCTCGGTGGCTTCTGTTAACTTATTCGATCTGTTTTCATAAACAAATACTTTTGCTAGTATTCTTTCGATAGCTATTTGTACCGGCTCTTTTTCTGCAAAACCTGTATCTGTTTTAAGGTCGGTCTTATAAATTAGTTTCACGCCACCCGCATTGGTCATAAATATACCATCATTGGTAATAAAATCTTCTGCTTTGGCGTTAGCAATTACTGCTTGCAAATCTGATAGTTTATTAACACCTACAACTACTTTACTTAGTATCTCGGGAGTTGGATTGGCCAATATAACAGCCTGATATTCTCTTTTATCCTCCACTTTCTCGCCCAACAATATAGGTTTCGACACAAAAGAGTGTTCTGTAGGAGTGATTCCCGGTTTGTTAACCACGTCATCACCTGTAAATACTCCCGAAGTGTTATCTGCTTTAATCTCTTCCCTTCTTACCAATCTCTCCAGAGATCCCGGTCTTTCATATAACAACAAATATAGTTTGGTAACTTTCCGCTCTTCGGCTGTACCATAATCTGTTGAAACACGCGATGCATGATTTACAGTATTCGTAGAGAATTGAAAAGACAGATACCCTTGACCTGCTTCTTCAGGCTCCTTTGTCGATCCATTGTCCTCATCGACACAGGAAACAAAATTTATGCCTATAAATATCAGCATTCCCGAAATTAATATGTTTATCCAGCTTTTCATTTTATTCTTTATCGTAAATCTGTAAATGTATATATAAGTGTATAAAACCGCATGAAGTCTTTCGGAAGAGGGTGTGAAAGGATGAATTTGGATTTGGATGTGATGCATAGAGAATTTCCTCTCAAGCTAATTCTTCCAAAAGAACATTCATGCGATAAGCCTAAAAAGTATAAATCTAATTAATTATCTAACGTCTACATCTTGGTCGCGAAGTAACCATGGTAATATCTGAACTGACAGACCCAGATATTGTTTTTCCGGATTAGGACCTACAGGTTCCGGTATTTCAATTTCACCAGGACCGTTAATCTTGTTTAAGGTAAGTCTGTACCAGTTGTTACGTACTATACCGTAAGCTCCGTATTCATGATCATTTGCCTGAGAATCACCAAAGTGACGAATCATTATTCTATAGTAGTTTATACCATCTGCATTCCATGTTAAGTCTTTAACCTTTCTTGAAACAGCACCACCATTAGTATAACTTTGTCCAAAAGCAGCTTCTAATTCCGCTCTATCAGCACCTAGCAAATATTGCTTCAAATCGTAGAATGTTTTGTAATCAGGATCTGCGCTACCTACGTTCATATCTCTGATTTCAACTAAATCGCCTGGTGTTAACACCCATGTTTTCCATATAAAGTATCCACCGGATTGTGCCATTGTAGTTCCTGCAGAACTCATTTTAGGATAATAAGTGATTCTTAGAATAGCTGCTGTTGATACATCCTGGAATTGCTCTTCGGCTGCCATTGTGTTTTCAAGCGCATATTCGTATGTAAAATCATTAGTAAGATTTATATTTACATCTGCTTCAGTAATTGTATTGAAGTAAGTTTTATAATCATCGGCAGAAGTAGTAACCAAATCAGTAGGAACAGGAAGATTTTTAGATTCATATCTTGTCCAACTGTATTTATCGAAGTTTGGATCTTCCGCATAGAAATTCTCTCTATCGGTATTGCTGTTTTCTACGCCACCACCCAATGATGGAGCCATTTTTCTCATCCAGAAGCTAGTCTTATTGGTGATGTCTAATCTCCATGTACCACCGCTCACCCATGCGTTCGAAGCATTTTCAAGATCAGCATAATTTGTTTTCATACTAACCTTAGCCACAGCTCTGTCTACCTTAACAACAACCGATGCCAAATAAGCTAACTTTGGAGTTGTTTGAAGAAAATCCTCAGGTATATTAACTAAATCTTGATAGTTACTCATCAAGAAGTTATCAGGATTATCCGAATAATTTGATGCGCCAATAAAGTCAGTCAAATCATTTCCATCGGCTCTTCCAACTTCAGTTTTAAATACAGTAGCATTAGACATTCCCGATCCAACTCCACCATTTGAACCCGATTCAGGAGTAATATCTACCCACTCTTCTTTTGCTCTGGTTACATTTACCACAGCATCGCTTGGATTTAATAATACCAACATTTTATAAGAAGCGATTTTAAGCTTCATAGCCATTGGGGCAAAACCTCCATCTTTTGATGGTGAATAACCGGCAGGAGCATCAGGACTAGCGGGGTCAAGCATACTGGTACCCAAGAAATCTTGTCCGGTGCCATGCAAAGATGTTCCCGAATAATCAAAAGCATAATGAGCAATACCATCATCGTTATTGTAAAAAACGATACGCATTCTGTTCACCATGTTTTCAGGTTCTGTTCCGGGATCAGTAGCTCTAGTAGCTCTCGCTCCGGTTGCAGATTGCATAATATTTCTGAAAGAATACCAGCCATATTCTTCCGCTGCTACAGATCCATCTTTTCCTTCGGTAGGATCGTCGGAACATGCTACCATTGACATTGTTATACCGGCACCAATAATGAGCGAGTACAACCCTTGTTTCCATTTCATTCTCATCTTACAATTTTTTTTAGTTAATAGTTCAAATATTTGATAGGGCGTTCTTTTATTTTGAGTTTGTGTTGTTGTTCTTCTATTCCTTCTCTCCCAAGATTTCTTGTTGAAAATCTCGCCGGTACCAAGGCGTAATATCTATATCTATCGAAATGAATCGATTGTCCCACTCATAAGTGCCTGTTCCCGGTCCGCTAATCGAACCGATTGTAAGCTCATATTCATTGTTTCTTACCACTCCGTAATATCCATATGTTCGATTCACCGGATCGTTTCCACCAGAGAAATGCCGAATCGGAGAACGATATTCATTTAACCCTAAAGGATGATAAGTAACCTGTTTGTACGTACTAAATGTAGAAAGATCTTTTCCCGGGCTGGTAGCCGCTGTTAAATTAAATGCTCCAGAAACGCCGTTGTTATAATCCTGTTGAATTTCTCTCAATTTTTGTTCCATCAGCCGCCAAACTTCTGCTTCATCGGGATTAGTAGAGGTAGGGAATCCCGACTCAAGCCAAAGTTTTGCCTGCTCATGCGTGAAAACCCTCCACTCAATTCCCTTATTATTTTTAACCAAAAAACACGAATAATAGTTTCTGCCGGGGTCGTTTTCATCATTAAGATTAGACAATAATTTTTTATATATTAAATGCACTCGAGATACAATTGTTGTTGCAAAATTGCTACCACTGCTTCTTTGGGTATCAAGATCCATTGTATTTTCGAACACATACTGATAAGTTCTATAAGAAGGATCCGCCTTGTCTACAGACATCCATGTTCCATAAGGAGGATTATCCCCATTCCTCCATTTTAGAAAATTTTCCTCTGAATTGTCTGCCCGTATGAAATTTGGATCCTCCGCATAAATTCTTTCACGGTTTGTGGTTTGGCTATTATTTTCATTCTCCATTACAGTTCCGCCCATTGTATAGGCAAATTTACGTATAGGATACGTTTTCTTATTAACCACATCCACATACCATTTTAATGGTCTTTTTGAATCTAATTCAACATCCGGAGTAAGAATGGCCACTCCATCTTTTACTTCTTTCACTGATACTTTGGCCAGCAACCGATCCAAATGAACCTCTATCGGGTCGCGCTCGGCATCTTCCGCATCAGATTTCAATCTATCTTTTGAAACTTTAATCAAGCCATTCGCATTACTCATGAAAAATAATCTTGACGCGCCTCTATCATCGCCGTAGCTACCAAAATCATTTATTGATAATCCCTGCTGCCCCCCATCAATGGCTGTTTGTAAAAGATCGAGGCTACTGCCTACAACAATATTGCTAAATAATGCCGGATTTGGATTTGCCAACACGGCCATTCTATAATCTTTTCTTTTTACTAATTGCGCTACACTGGTAAAAGCAACTTTCGATTCTGTTCCTGCTTTTATAATATTTCCGTTGGCATTATAAAAGTTAACCAACTGCATAGGAGAACCATTTGAGTAATTCTGCACTTTCCACACCGATTTACTTTCCAACAGATCATCTTCATCATATAACAGCATCCATATTTCATTTATTCTATTTTCCCAGGCATTAACCTGCTCATCGGTGAGTGCCCTTCCTGCGGAAGAAGACCGTGCTCCGAGATTCATAGATATATATGCTTCTCCACCATCCAATCCGTTTGCAGCAGGATCATTTTCCACACAAGATGTCAAGGACACTGCCAGCGCCAAAAACAATCCGGATATGTAGCTAAATAATTTTTTCATGTTAATTACGGTTTGCTATATATATGTATTAAGAATTTTACAATGACTCTAAGAACAAGGTTAGCTGTTCCAGATTCTTCTTTCCATATTCATTCCCTGCATTGGCTGCCTTTGTAAAGTTTTGTTTCGCCAATTCATAATCGCCTTTGTTTATATATGCTACTCCAAGATTATTCCATGCTTCGGGAGTTTCTAATCTTTGCAATCTGGAGATAGCTCTATCTATTGATCCCAGATTTATTTCCTGCACAGCCGTATTTAAATTTGCATCCGGATCATCGGGAAATAAACGCGCAGCCGTATCGAACACATTATTAAATTCTTTCGATCCTTTTTCGTAGGTTTGTGCTACAAGAAACATTTCATTAAGACTTAAATGATGGGGTTTTGTTTTAATAATTTCTTTTGCCTCTTCCACATCAAATGCTCTTGCGATATACGTAAACACGTATTCTATTCTTCTTAAAGGAGGGTAATATTCGTTTAGCAATATCCGATAAGTAGTACCTCCGTTTAATGATTGAATCTGTCGTTTCCTTGCATTTACATCGGGGTAATTATCAATTATTCGTATTACCATATCTTTTTCCGGTAGCGATGATCCGGCCACGCTCCTCTTTAAGCCTTCCCAGTCTTCGCCGTTCCAATCTGTCTTTATTTGCGAAGCCGGTATAAAATGAGTATCTATTAAATACTTCACAAATGCATGGCTCCTGTTCTTCGAAAGAGTAAGGTTACTGTTAAAGTTACCCTCCGGAGATGCATAACCGGTTACGGCCATTCCTTGAACTTTCAGATTACTATCGCTGCGGATATTTCGCACAGTTTTATCAACATTATCTAACACCGAAGCATTGTTCTGGAAATCTCTCAACAGGTCGTATTTAGCTACTTTAAAGTTAAGATGTGCTATAAAACTTTCACTTCTTACTTTTATTTCTTCCGCTTTTGGGGTTACGTATTGTAATTCGTACGATGGTATAAATTGAGCTGGAACTATATCCGCAGCTACCAGGTAACGATTGTCTCCTAATTCGCATGCCGCACAACCATAAATCTTTTCATCAAAATACAGATCGCATCCGTACATCCAATCCTCGAAAGGAACCGATATATCACAAGGAATTAATTGTTCTTTTCCATTCTTCCTGATAACATATCCTACCGTTTCTTTAGTAATTAAATCGTACCCGTTTCTGGCCATCACCTTCTCTCTGATTTTGCCCATTATAAATATAGGATCCAGTTGCATTTGCTCTACATCACCTTTTTTAAGAATAGGCCTCAACCGGATGATACGTTGACTACTTAATTCGATTAAGCTTATATCTACCTGAAATTTTAGATTAAGAACATCTTTTTGCTTATCAACAACTATTTCCCTGTATATTATTTCACCCTTATAGGCCACATTGTCCTGCCCTTGGGCTGTAACAGGCAAAATAAGAACGGTTAACAAGAATAATATTTTGATATATCTATTCATCATAATATACTTAAGTTATTAGCGTAAAAAATAAATAAAGGAGAAAGCAATTTTGGTTGGTCCAAAATAGTTATAAGAATCTTTCTTAATCCTGTCGCCACATACCGCACATGGAAATTTCTCTGCTTCAATTCGCGCATAACCGGCTCCAATCACTGCTTCCATACTCCATTTCTTGCTTAAAATCCATTGATAACCCACATTTACACCTCCGCCATAAAAATAGCCTTCGTACATGTGGTTCTCAAATTGAGATAAAAAGCCAAATGGTAACTTAATGTTAGCGATACTAAACTCTCCGCCATGCAAGTGAGCTCCAACAAATCCACCATTAAACTTTTCACAAAACCAGTATCGGTATTCAGGTTGCACCAGCCAATGTTTGAACTTTTTCAAATCACCCAGCTTAAATGGATTATACCCCGCAGCTACATTTAATGTAGTTTTGCGTGTTAAAGCTACTTCCAATCCGAGGTTAGGTGTAAGACTTGCATCATAAATAAGATTATTTTTGATTGCTAAATCTTGAGCATAAATCGCCCCGGCAGATATTAGTATACCAGCTATTAGTAATATTTTTTTCATTAAATTAAATGATATTTTTCAAGTAATTTTTATCGTTCCA
Source organism: Bacteroides sp. (assembly GCA_036724805.1). GTDB lineage: Bacteria > Bacteroidota > Bacteroidia > Bacteroidales > Bacteroidaceae > Bacteroides. The sequence continues at coordinate 1,448 of DAIMFE010000014.1, read as the reverse complement.
TCAAATCGGCTTGTGATACTTGATTATTATTTGCATTCATCAATGATGTTTTTCTACTATGCAAAAATACATTACATTCTTTATTGAATACTTCATAATAACAGTCTATTTTTTCACTAATCCGGCAAAGCTGTTTTTACATTTCCTTGAATTTCGGATTTTCGCAGGCGAAGAGCCCAATACCCGTTTACAAAAATCGCACAATTGCGATAGAGACGAGAATTCATACCCATCGGCAATCTCAATTAATGTCATGTTTGTGTTAACAAGATCATTATATATCAACTTGGATTTCTGTTTTGTCATCCATTGATAAGGAGATTCCTGGAATACTCTTTTAAATTGCCTTTCGAATTTAGATAAACTGTATCCTAATTCTTCTGCAAATCGCTGAACGGTTTTCATCCGCTTATAATTTCGCAGAACAAATACAGAAAATTCGTAGTCTTCGGTAAACAGTGGCGCAAAGAATGCCCTCAGTGTTTGCTTGTCATAATATGCTCTGAAATAATAAAAGATCTCTTTCGATTTAATTTCGGCAAAACATTTACATTTAAGGCCATCGTCTAAACATTTCGACAATAAATTGAGGTAATCTTTAATTGTATCGTTTGCCTGGATGCTAACTACGTATTCTTTAATATCGCTTATATCACCCAATAATTTCTCCAATGGTTGTACATTGCACAGATGTATGGGAGATTTAATAGTGAATACGATAAACACCGTATCCTCTACTACACTTAATGACAACTGATGAACCGGCGGAATCAGCAAAATTTCACCGGCTTTGCGTATGTTCTCATCATCAGCTTCATCGGCTTCGTCAATCGTACTTACGCTACCTTCTATTATAAATATAATTGAAGCTTCTTCTACTTCGCGCTCGTATTTTTCACCTTTTTTCAAGCTTTCTCTCTCGAAAACCGCATCGCCTTTTTTGGCGTGATTCTGACAAATAATATGTTCATTAGAGTATAATAGTGCCATAACAATCTGAATTTATCGTTGAATATATAATATAACTTCGCTTTGAAATAACTTGTCAACCAAATACATAAAAAAATAACGCCTCATTTATTATTGTTACATAATAAACAAGAAGGCGATTTAATATTTATAGGATTAATAAACAGGTTCATTAGTCGTTCACGGATTTTAAATAGTGTTTTTCTACTTTCATTTTTCATCTATTGATTGAATTATATTTCAGCCATTTTATCGATACGAAGATCTTAATAATTATCATTATAATTGTTCATTAATTCTGTCTAATATTTCACCATTTTTAGCAAGATGCCTCTCGAGTACTCCAAACAGCGTTTTTTCAAAATAAAATTTGGCAGGCCGTGTTTGAATTTCCTGCCTTACTACTGTGGATTCAATATAAATAAACAACTTATTTAATAATATTATATGAAATTCAGGTTTGCTTTAATTGCTTTTCA
>DAIMFE010000013.1:0-44235 GCA_036724805.1 Bacteroides sp. | reverse complement strand
AGAGAACCCTCTGAAGGCAAAAGAAACTTGAGATACTTGATGTTTAAACCCCTTTCCAGCCATTGTTGTTCATAATAGGTTTTAATTCCCAGTATATCATCAATTAAATTAGAGTTATAAAGATCATCAGTAATAAATTCAATCGGGAGTTTATTTTCTTCAATCATATAACGGGTATACGTGTACATGAAATTACTATCGGTCTTAACATGAATAATACCATTATCTTTAACAAACTTACGGTATCTTTCCATGAAATAAGTTGATGTAAGCCGCTTGGTAGCTTTCTTCATTTGCGGATCCGAAAAGGTAAGCCATATCTCGCTAACCTCATCTTTCTCGAAGAAGCGATCTATAATTTCTATATTTGTCCGCAAGAAAGCTACGTTCTTCAATCCCTTTTCAAGAGATTCGGTAGCACCGGCCCACATACGTGCTCCTTTTATATCTACGGCTATAAAGTTTTTATTGGGGAACATCTCGCCCAGACCCACAGTATATTCACCGCGGCCACAGCCTAATTCCAGAACGATAGGATTATCATTTTTAAAAAATTCCTTATTCCATTTACCCTTCATTTCAAAAGGAATATTGTTAACAACGGAATAAGGATATTCAAACACATGCGGATAACTTGCCATGTCGGCAAATTTCTGAAGCTTATTTTTTCCCATCACAAAACCGTTACCCAACCGTGAGTATCCGGTTCATCGCCACATTGAATGGCCATTAATTTAGTATATAATTTGGTGCATACGGAACCAGCTTCACCATCCTTACTAAAGATGTACGACTTATTTTCGTCCAGATCATCAATTCTTCCAACAGGACTGATAACCGCGGCTGTACCACAAGCACCGGCTTCTTCGAATGTTTCGAGTTCTTCTACCGTAACAGGGCGACATTCAACTGTCATGCCCAGGTCTTCGGCAAGAACCATAAGGCTCTTATTTGTAATAGAAGGCAGAATTGAATCTGACTTCGGGGTGATATACGAATTACCACGAATACCGAAGAAGTTAGCAGGACCGCATTCGTCAATATATTTCTTTTCTTTGGCATCCAGATACAATACTGCCGAATAGCCTAAACGGTGAGCCTCATCACCGGCCATAAGACTGGCTGCATAGTTACCACCTATCTTATAACGGCCGGTACCTAACGGAGCAACCCGGTCGTAATGACGTAAAATTGCATAAGGAGATGGCTTGAAGCCTGTTTTAAAATAAGGACCTACCGGAGTTACCAATACCAGAAACATATATTCTTTAGCAGGTTTCACACCCACTTCGGCACCAGTACCAATTAATAACGGACGGATATAAAGTGAGGCGCCACTTCCATAAGGAGGAACAAAACGTTCATTTAATTGTACAACCTTTACGATGGCTTCTTCAAATTTCTCAATAGGCAATTGAGCCATCATAATACCTTGACTAGATAGTTGCATACGCTTTGCGTTCTCATCCATACGGAAAATACGAATCTTACCATCTTTACCACGAAACGCTTTTAATCCTTCGAAAGCTTCTTGTCCGTAATGAAGGCAAGTGGCGGCCATATGAAGAGTAATGTATTCACTGCTACTTATTTCAAGTTCGCCCCATACACCATTGCGATAATTGATTCTCACATTATAATCTGTTGGCATGTAACCAAATGACAGATTTGACCAATCGATTTCTTTCATATCCGTTTATTTAATAATTTAGAAGTAAGAAGCAAGTAGTAAGTAGTAAGTACTTACTTCTTATTATTTAATAGCAAAAGTAATTTTTATTCTTCAGAAAGCTGCTTTTCTCCCAACAATTTTTCAATTTCCGCATCTGCTTTAGTTAGTTTTTGGGTACAAAAAGCTATTAAGTCATTTGCTTCTTTAATTTTATCGCCTAAAGCATCAATCTCAAACTCGTTATTGTCGATCTTACGAACTATTTCCTGTAATCGTTCTATGGCCTGAGAATAAGTTATCTTTTCCACGTTAGTTATTCTGTTTATAGATTCAATTAAAAAACAAATGTAGCTTATTCTTTGATGCTAATAAATTTTTATCTCAATTAATTAGTTGGAAAGTTAAAATGAATGATTTATATGATTCAGAAACCGAACAATCTCATCAACCGCTTCGGGGTGTTGTTTAATCAAATCGGATGAGTGTCCGTTCTCAACGACATAAAGTTCCGATTCTATTTTCTTGTTTTGTAAGAACTCGTAGAATGCTTTTGCTTCATCGAACTTAACTGCACGATCCTTTTTTGCATGAATAATCAACGTGGGAGGATACCCTGATTTTACATTGTTCGTCAACGTATATTGTTCTAATTTCTGCGGTTCTTTTACTGGATCAAAGCCGAATATTTCATACAGTGCTAATCCATTCTTACCTAAATATCGCCATAGATCCATGCGATTTACATAGTCACCGTGTGATACAATAGAGTCTTTTTTGATATTTTTCAATAAACTTAAATCTCCGGTTTCAATACCTTCTGTTGAAAATCCGGTAGGTGGTGAAATCGCAATAATCGCATCGGGAGCCGATTTTCCATCAAATCCTGTTGAGAGTGCCAGATATCCGCCTGCCGACCCCCCTACAACAGCTACTTTTCCGGTATCTATATTAAAACGTTCACCATCGGTCTTTATCCGGGAAACTATATCGGACACATCTTTGAGGATTTCTTCCAATTTTGTTTCCGGCGCTAACCGATAATCCGCAGATATTACGGCCATTTTGTTAGCTAATAATTTATCACGAACAATATTTTCCAGTCCTTGATCCCGGTTTCCAAACATAAAACCTCCCCCGTGGAAATAGATCACAGCGGGCACTTTTTCATTCGGTTCAATATCGGGTAAATAAACAGTCGCCATAATATCATGCTCCTTGATGGATTTATATACAAAATCACTTTTCTCATATTTTATGTTTTGAGAATAGACAAGCATGGGAACAATCAGAATTGATGCAACGAAAAAAAATTGTTTTATCTTCATATCATTTAAAATATTCTTTAAATCCGCAAAGCAGTTTTAAGTATTAAAAAGCAAAGCACTGATATAAAACACATTACCCAATGCTTCGCCATGTGTAAGATTTCACCTGCTTTTATGAAATAAAACGTAAAAACAAAAAATCTTACAGCATGGCAATAAAAGTACAATAAAAATTTCAGACTGTCACTTCTTTTGGAGGAAAAGAGCATGAAAAAAAAGGGGAAAAACGAGTAGATTGATGATGAAAATTGCATCTTGCTTTTAGAATGGTTCATGGAAAAGAGGAAAAAACGCCCTAGAACATCTTGGAAAAGCGGCAGCTTAAAGCGGTAATCTCTTGTAAAAAGGGAAAATTGCATTATTTTTGTATTGGAAAAGCGGTAAATAACCTTTTTCTTTGTTTGAATAAACCGGAGAGATTATGTTGAAAAGAAAGATTGACCTTTATATAAAGCACTATTACGAGACTACTCGTAATGCTCTACTTATTACCGGCGCGCGTCAGATAGGTAAAACTTATTCTATCCGAGAGTTCGGTAAGTCTTTCAAAAGTTTTATCGAGATAAACTTTGTTGATAATCCTGAGGCTACTGAGGTTTTCAAGGGTGCAAAGAACAGCGCGGATATATTGCTTCGTTTGTCGGCAATGACCACAGTTCCACTGATTAAAGGTGAAACACTTGTTTTTTTTGATGAGGTACAGAAATGCCCTGATATTGTTACGGCAATCAAGTTTTTAGTGGATGAGGGTTCGTATCGCTATATTCTAAGTGGCTCATTGTTGGGTGTTGAGTTAAAGGATTTGCGTTCGGAGCCCGTGGGATACATGGGGGTAAAGGATATGTATCCGCTTGATTTTGAAGAGTTTATTTCGTGCATTGGCATCAATGATAAGATAATCGACACTTTGCGTAAAGCTTGGCAGAACTATACTGCCGTTGATGATTTTATTCATTCAAAGATGATGGAATTGTTCCGCTTGTATCTCGTTGTGGGTGGTATGCCTGCTGCCGTAAGCAAATACATTGAGAGCAATAACTTACAAGATGTAATGGCTGTGCAACAAGATATCATTCGCTTGTACAAACGCGATATTGCTCAATATGATCCTAATAATAAACTTTATATAGAAGATATTTTTAATCTCATTCCACCCGAGCTCAATGCAAAAAATAAACGGTTTATTTTGAAGCAACTAAACGAGAATGCAAAATTTGAGCGTTATCAGAACAGCTTTCTATGGTTAAAAAATGCAGGCGTAGCATTGCCTGTTTATAATGTAGAAGAGCCTAAGATGCCCTTATTGCTTGCCCGTTCGCGAAACTTGTTTAAACTTTTCCAAAGTGACGTTGGTTTGCTTGCCGCGCAATACGCTGAAGGTATTCAACTGCGAATCATCAAGGGCGATAAGGATATCAATTTCGGCTCCATATACGAAAATGCGGTAGCCGAGGAATTGGTGGCACATGGCTTAGAACCCTATTATTACAATAACAAGAAGCGTGGTGAATTGGATTTTGTTATAGAACTTGCCGGAAAGGTACTACCCATAGAAGTTAAATCCGGAAAGGACTATGAGATGCATCGTGCCTTATCCAATATAATGGACTGTGATGATTATGGACTTTCCGAAGCAGTTGTGCTCTGCAATGATAATTTGCGAACTGAAGGCAAATTAGTGTATGCACCCATTTACATGGTGATGTTCCTTGAAAAGAGTAACGTAGCGCCAACCTATTACAAGGTTGATTTGTCGATATTGCAATAATAGTATATTCAAAGGCGGACACATAGCACGTTACATTTTCAAATTAGCACGTTGCATTTGCCTCAACAGCACGTTGCTAATTTGAAAATGCAACGTGCATTTGGAAGAAATACAACGTTGCATTTGAACGCTCGGGCAAGCGGCAATCTACACAGCAAGAATCGAATATATCACCTGGAGAATTTATTTCATTTAATTATACTAATAATACGATGCTTGGCTAAACGTGTTTCTATTTCGTCTCCACTTTCCACTTGTGAAGCATCGGTAACCGTTTTCCCATTCTTCAATGTAATGCTGTATCCTTTTTGAAGAATATTTTCGGGTGAAGCATCTTTTATACGCTGTTCAAGAAGTTTAAGATGATGTTTATTGGCAGTAATAAATGAAGAAATACTTTGAAACAAATCCTTTCTGACATTCAGGAGTTCAAGTTTTGCATCAAATAATCGATTGTATACCAAATTCGGTATTCCGGATTTAAGCCCAACTAAACGGTTCTTTTCATTTTCCAGTTTAGCAGAGACACTTTTTTTAAGTTGAGTAATCAGTTCGTCTAAACGGAGCGCGGCTTCATCCATTTTATAAATAAGAAACTCGGCTGCGGCAGTGGGCGTTTTAGCACGGATGTGTGCCACAGAATCTAAAACTGTATCATCTCGTTCGTGTCCTATTCCGGTGATTATGGGTAAGGGAAATCGGGCACATGTTGATGCCAACATATAAGTATCGAATCCCGACAGATCGGAAGTAGCTCCGCCACCCCGAATGATTACAACCATATCGAATTCGGAGCATCTGGCGGATATAGCTTTTAGTGCTTCCATCACAGATGCTTCTACCTGGGCTCCCTGCATTACCGCCGGAAACAGCTCCGTAGCGAAATAATAGCCACGTGTATTGTTCTCTAACTGATGTTTAAAATCACCGTATCCGGCTGCTGTAGCAGAGGATATTACAGCAATCCGCTGTGGTAAAACAGGAGTTTGAAGTTTTTTATTAAGATTAAGTACTCCTTCTTTTTCCAGCTGTTGAAGTATCTCCTTACGCTTACGCGCCATATCGCCTAAAGTATAGGTAGGATCTATGTTGCAAACGGTGAGGCTATACCCATATAACTCATGAAATTCTACCTTTACCTTTACAAGTACTTTTATTCCTGAAACGAATGCCTGGCCGGTTGAATGTTCAAAATAAGGTTTTAATAGCCTGAAGACGTTTGCCCAAATGTTCCCTCTTGCTTTGGCTACGAGATTTCGGTTTTGAACATCCTTCTGAAGAAACTCCAGGTAACAATGCCCGGCAGGAATAACTCGAACATCACTCAATTCGGCCTGTAGCCAATACTCTCCCTGAAAACCCTGCAACAGTGTTTTCTTTACTAAGGTATTGAGTTCGAGAAGGGATAAAACTTCCATTATTCTAGTTACGAGTTTTTACGAATTAACACCTGCAAGCTACTTGTAACTTGTAACGCGTAACTCGTAATTATTATATGCTTTCCACATATCGGGAATGCCATATCCATATATATTATCAGGAAAGTCACTTCTGTCTCCCGATTGACGAACAAGTTCTACAATTTGTTTGGCAGTAAGTTCGGGTCGCGACTGCCAGAGACAGGTTACCATTCCGCACATAATAGGTGATGAGAAAGAAGTTCCGTTAGATGATGAAGGCTGTCCATCGGTTCCTATTACATCCGAAGAAAGGCCTACTGCTACCACATCGGGCTTAATCCTGTTATCGGCAGTATTTCCAATGGAAGAGAAAGGAGCCAGTATACCGTTTTTAGCTATCGCACCCACTGTTATAACATTTTCGGCATCACCCGGAGGTGTTAGTTTTTTCCAAGATCCCATTCCGGCGTTTCCGGCACTACAAACAAGAACCATACCTTTGTCGGCTATCCGCGATGCCTGTCGTGACATCAATGCATACCTACCGTTAAGGTCTCTGTATTGGTAATCCTTGGTTTTATCATCAAAAGAGTAATAGCCCAATGAAGTATTTATAACGTCAACACCCACGCTATCTGCAAATTCTATTGCTGCTGCCCAATAATCCTGTTCCACAAGATGCTCGGAATATTCATCTTCTGTACGTAGAAGCCAGTAAGAAGCTTCGGGAGCGCTACCAACCATAAAATGAGGTTTATTCATTCCCATACAAGAAAGCACTCCAAGTCCATGGCTACTTTCCGCATATATATCAGCGGCTGGGTTTACAAAATCTTTAAAGCCAAGTATTTTTATATTATCCATTGCGGTTATTCTATCCACGTTATGGAATCCGGCATCGGTAATCGCAACAGTCATACCTTCCCCTTTAAATCCCGCATCATGCAATTTATTACCATTGCTCAATTCTATTTGCTTGTACGCTGCTCCATAATAATTCTCCAGTTCAACCGAATCGTTTTTTACAGAGTCTCGTTTAGAAGACATTTGCGGCTTAGAAAGATCGGGTGATATCCATACCTTTTCCACTTCCTTCACAAAAGGCAGTTGGGCAATATTATTAACCAGCGCACTATCGTTGCATGAAACGGTTACAAAGTTTTCCCATTTTCCTTTCACAACAATATTAACTCCCTGCTTACGAATTGCATCCACGTAAGATTGAGATACCGGCAAATCGGTTGAGTCAATTGGTAATTGTTGCTTTGCTCGTCTTAAAAGCGCTTTTTCCGAAAGGAACTCCTTCGGGCGGTCAAGAGAATAACTTGTTGTAGCTTTATCTTTGAGGCTTATACGATATTTCAAAGTATCCTGCTGAGCACATAGCGTAATCGATGTAAAAGCCAACACAAACAATAATAATTTCTTCATGAATATTTAATTTATTGGTTGAAATCTTTATTTTTATTTAGTTTCACTTATTAATAAACCTATTCCTTTTTGGGAAGCAATAAACGCCCCTCCTAAAACCCGTTTACTATCATAAAATACCGCCGATTGCCCTGGGGTTATTGCTGATGCTTCGCTTTTAAAGTGTACCAACATTTCACCGTTATCTAACAAGGAAACAGAACAGGGTATCGGTTTGCTTCTATATCGGATGCGTACTGTGAGGTTTTCATTAGATATAAGTTCCTGTATATTCACAACGTTAGGTTGTTCTATCAACATATATTCTGCTTTTAACTGATCGGGCTCTCCTAACATCACAGTGTTTTTCTGCGGATTAATTCTAAGTACATAAGCCGGCTTGCCGAGAGCAATTTCTAAACCTTTACGCTGGCCGATTGTATAATATGGATAGCCTTTGTGCCGACCCAATTTAACTCCTTCGGAATTTACAAACCAGCCTTCTCCTATTTCGTTATCTATCGTGGGATAATGTTCTTTAAGGAAATCTCTGTAATCCCCTTTAATAAAACAAACTTCCATACTCTCTCCCGAATTGGCTTTTGCTTCAAAACCTTTCCGGCGAAGATATTCGCGCACCTCAAGTTTAGTGTATTCCCCCAATGGAAACATGCAACGCCGTAGGATATGCTGCCCTAACCTCCAGAGGAAGTACGATTGGTCTTTCTTATCATCTTCACCGGCAACGATATACACATTACCGTCCATTTCTTCCAGTCTGGAATAATGCCCGGTAGCTATCCATGCGCAATCTAACTTATCTGCCCATTCCGTAAGGATACGGAATTTAAACAAAGGATTACACATAACACATGGGTTGGGTGTACGTCCGCTGCGGTATTCGTTGATGAAATTCTTTACGATAGTTTCTTTAAAAGGTACACGTTCATCTATAATATAATGCTTTATACCCATACGGTTGGCTAATATTTTCGCATCATCGGGAGCTTCGCCCCACACCTGCATGGTAAGGCCAATTACTTCATAGCCTTTTTCCTGCAACATTAAACAAGTAGCAGAACTATCAATTCCACCACTCATACCAACCAACACTCGTTTATCTCGTCCTGTCATTCAATTTTATTCTAAATAATATGCAAATTTAGGTATTTAAGATTTGTACGTGCTATATTTTAAGTTTTTTAGTTTTAAATGACAAGTAATGAGAAGTTGCAGCTAAAGTTATTGTCACTTCAACTAAGGCTTGCTTGACCTTGTGCAGGTCGGCGTTTAAATATCTCAACAATCAAAAATATATACTATTTCATTTAGATAAATAAAAGAGCTTAATCGCTTACCGCTTTTACAAAGTAATTGTGTACGATAACAGTCTAAATATTCACATTTAACGTAAATCACCATAAAATTACAATTTAAGCATCAAAAAAAACAAGAAATACCTTTGTCTTTCCGTTAGAATATGTATTTTTGGCCTCAAATAACTAAGTAAATTAAATCTATCAGCATGAATGCATTAAAGAAGACTACAGAGAAAATGACAAATTACAGATGGACGATCTGTGCAATGCTCTTTTTCGCTACCACTATTAACTACCTGGATCGGCAGGTATTATCGTTAACCTGGAAAGATTTTATCGCTCCCGAATTTCATTGGACAAACACACACTACGGCATAATCACCATGTGCTTTTCGGGATTTTATGCACTCAGTATGCTATTTGCCGGTCGTTTTGTTGACTGGTTGGATACTAAAAAAGGGTTTTTATGGGCTATTGGTATATGGTCGGTGGGTGCGTGTCTTCATGCTTTATGTGGTGTATTTACTGAATGGTTTGTAGGAGTTGAAAGTTACGAGGCCATGGTTGCCGTACAAGACACAAAATTGATAAGTAAAATTATTATGATTAGTGTTACCATGTTTATCTTTGCCCGCTTAGTACTTGCTATTGGTGAGGCTGGTAACTTTCCGGCAGCAATTAAGGCAACTGCCGAATACTTTCCTAAAAAAGATAGAGGATTTGCTACCAGTATATTTAATTCGGGAGCTCAGATAGGTGCATTAATTGCTCCAGTCTCCATTCCGGTTATAGCTACATACTGGGGTTGGGAAGCATCTTTCCTTATAATTGGTGCTTTAGGTTTTATCTGGATGGGATTCTGGGTGTTCGTTTATAAAAAACCGGAAGTTCATCCTAAAGTAAATAAAGCGGAACTAGAATATATTCATCAGGATGATTTATCTGAAAACAAAACAGAAGAAAAAGTTGAGCAGGTGCAACACACCGCGAAGCTATCTTTTATGGACTGCTTTAAATATAAACAAACATGGGCCTTTGCTATTGGTAAATTTATGACCGATGGTGTTTGGTGGTTCTATTTATTCTGGATACCCGCATATTTAAGTTCTGTGTATGATATGCCAACTTCCGAACCTGCTGCGCAAATCGCAATCTTTGTGTTATATGCCGTTTCGATGCTTTCATTAATTGGTGGTTGGCTACCCACCTATTTTGTTGAAAAGAAAGGAATGAATCCTTATGAAGGACGTATGCGCGCAATGCTTATTTTTGCTTTCTTCCCACTGCTTGCTCTCTTTGCCCAACCGTTAGGTCATATTAGTTATTGGGTTCCCATTATTATTATAGGTATAGCGGGCGCAGCACATCAGGCATGGTCGGCAAATATCTTTTCCACTATTGGCGATATGTTCCCTAAATCTTCTATTGCCACCATTACAGGTATTGGTGGAATGGCAGGAGGTATTGGTTCAATGCTTATAAATTATGGTTCAGGAATATTATTCGATTATACCGAAAGTACAAAAATGACGCTTTTCCAGTTTAAAGGCATTGAATCGGGTTACTTCATCATTTTCTGTATTTGTGCTCTAGCCTATTTAGTGGGCTGGCTTATAATGAAAACTCTTGTTCCTAAATACAAACCCATTACATTAGATTAATATACGATTCTCTAAATAACTACCTACTTTGAATATTTTGAGGGATCTCTTGGGCTACAGTTGCCTGAGGGATCCCTCATTGCATTTGGAAACACTCAGCTTCAATTATAGACATCATCTATATCCACGGTGCCATTTATCTATCAAATAAATAAATTATTGTGCTTACCTTTGTAATTGTAAAATCAAAATAACTAAAAAAGAGAATGAATATGGAACCAATTATTAACTCACAGTTACCAGAATTTAAAGTACAAGCATATCATAACGGTGCTTTCAAAACAGTATCAAGCGAAGATGTAAAAGGAAAATGGGCTATCTTCTTTTTCTACCCTGCCGACTTTACTTTTGTATGCCCAACCGAATTGGTTGACCTGGCCGACAAATACGAACAGCTACAAGCAATGGGAGTTGAAGTTTACTCAGTAAGTACCGATTCTCATTTCGTACACAAAGCATGGCATGATGCATCTGAAAGTATTCGTAAAATCAAATACCCAATGTTAGCAGATCCTACAGGAGCATTAAGCCGCGCATTTGGAGTGATGATTGAAGAAAATGGTATGGCTTACAGAGGAACATTCCTTATCAATCCTGAAGGAAAAATTAAACTGGCCGAAATTAACGATAACAGCATCGGACGTAATGCAGATGAATTAGTAAGAAAGGTAGAAGCTGCACAGTTTGTAGCTACTCACGATGGCGAAGTTTGCCCGGCTAAATGGAAGAAAGGTCAGGATACATTGAAACCAAGCATTGATTTGGTAGGAAAAATTTAAGTAGTAAGTATTTAAGGGGGTAAAGTGAGGTAGAGGAGGTAAAGTAGTAAAGACTTGCCGACTCTACCTTCTTTATTCTTGATTACTTTACCTCCATTACTCCCCTCTTTACCTAACTTTATCTAACTCTACCTTCTTCTTAAAAAAAACGATTATGCTAGATACATCATTAAAAACACAAGTAACACAAATCTTTTCCAACTTACAGGAAAAATACTGTTTAGACGTTCATGTTTCAAAACAACATGAAAATTATGATGACCTGATGGAATTGCTGCAAGGTGTTGCTGCCTGCTCGGACAAAATAACATTGAGTGAAACCGAAGGCGATGGTTTGATATTTTATCTTTTAAAAAACAGTCAGCCAACCGGAATTTCGTTTAGAGGAGTTCCAGGCGGACATGAATTTACTTCACTGTTATTAGCTATTTTAAATAGCGATGGAAAAGGTAAAAACTTCCCTGATGAATATATTTCTAAAAGAATTAAAGAATTAAAAGGCTCGATAAAGTTAACTACTTACATATCTCTTACATGTACAAATTGTCCTGATATTGTTCAGGCATTAAATGTAATGACCATCCTTAATCCTGCTATTTCTCATGAAATGGTAGACGGAGCCATAAACCAACAAGAAGTTGAGGCACTTAAATTACAAGGTGTTCCTGCTGTTTTTGCCGATGGGCAATTGCTTCATGTGGGTAGAGGTGAACTGGGTGAACTCTTAACTAAACTCGAAAACTTATATGGTACCGATCATTCGGCCGTAGAAACCGAAACAAAAGAATACGATGTTATCGTTGTGGGAGGCGGACCGGCCGGTTCGGCAGCTTCCATCTATTCGGCACGTAAAGGATTAAAGGTAGCTGTATTAGCAGAGCGTGTGGGGGGACAAGTGAAAGAAACTGTGGCCATCGAGAATCTTATTTCTACTCCTAAAACCACCGGAGAAGAATTGTCAAACAATCTAAAACTCCACATGCAGGATTATAACATTGACATTCTTGAACACCGCTCTGTTGTAAATGTTGAAGTGATAGATGGAAAGAAAATTTTGCATGTAACCGGGGGTGAGAAGTTTGCAGCAACTGCATTAATTATTGCTACCGGAGCCAGTTGGAGAAGATTAAATGTTTCGGGTGAGTCCGAATACATTGGCAAAGGCGTAGCTTTCTGCCCTCATTGCGATGGCCCATTTTATCAAGGTAAGCATGTAGCTGTTGTAGGTGGGGGTAATTCGGGCATTGAAGCCGCTATAGACCTTGCCGGAATATGTTCGAAAGTAACTGTTTTCGAATTCCTCAATGAACTGAAAGCGGATAAAGTATTGCAGGAAAAAGCCGGAAGTATGCCTAACATTGAGATTTTTGTTAGCTCTCAAACCAAAGAAGTAATAGGCAATGGAGAAAAAGTGACCGGAATAAAAGTGGCAGACAGAAATACCGGAGAAGAATATATTAAAGACCTGGATGGTATCTTCGTGCAGATTGGGTTAACGCCCAACAGCGGAGTTTTCAAAGAAATAGTTAATACAAACCGCTTCGGTGAAATTGAGACAGATGTACATTGCCGCACAAACGTGCCGGGCATTTATGCTGCCGGAGATGTAGCGACTACACCCTATAAGCAAATTATTATTTCAATGGGCGAAGGTGCCAAAGCTGCACTTAGTGCCTTTGAGGATTCAATACGGGGGAATTTAGTATAACCGCACCTTCAAGCAATTAGCACACAGAGGCGCAGAGTTTTTTTATTAATTTAGAACTCTGTGCCTCTCTGTGTCTCTGTACCTCTGTGTTCTAAAAAACATGTTCAACAAGAATTGGGATAAAATTATTTAGTTTGGTTATCTTTGTCTCAAATTTACATATAACAATAATGGAATACAGACTCAACAAATATATCAGTGCCTCAGGCTATTGCTCAAGACGAAAAGCTGATCAACTAATAGAAGAAGGACACGTAACCGTTGATGGCAAACGTGCCGTTATCGGAATGCGTGTACTGCCGGGGCAAAAAGTTAGAGTGCGCGGAGAGCATATTAAAAATGCCATTGAACCGGTATATATCGCGTTTAATAAACCTGTAGGAGTAGTTAGTACAACAGATACTCAGGAAAGAGACAATATTATTGAATACATCAGTCACGAACAACGAATATTTCCCATTGGCCGTTTAGATAAAGATTCTCAAGGCTTAATTTTGCTAACAAACGATGGTGACATTGTTAATAAAATACTCCGTGTTGGCAATAACCACAAAAAAGAATATCTGGTAAGGGTAGATAAACCTGTTACTAAAGAATTTATTACGCGGATGCAACAAGGCGTACCCATTCTCGATCGTGTTACCCGCCGTTGTGAAATAGTAGAAATAAACCCTTATACTTTCCAAATATCCTTAATACAAGGCCTTAATCGTCAGATTAGAAGGATGTGCGAATATTTTGACTATGAAGTAACCAGACTGGAACGTATCCAGATTATGAATATCAAACTGGGAAACTTGGGACAGGGCAACTGGAGAAATCTCACCCTTTCCGAGCTGGAAGAGTTATTCAATTTACTCGATGAATCAAAAGATATAGCTCAAAACAAAAAACCGGCTAACAGCAACAAGGCCATGAACAAAGCGCTGCAAGAATATGATATAAAAACGAACTATCGTAAAGCAAGCAGCGTTTCTAAGCTAACAAGAAAATCCGACAGTAGCAAAAGTTCAAAAGCATCTGCCGAAACAACAGGCAAGGAAAAAGAGAAACCAACAAAGAAAAAAGAAGGAAGCGGGCTACGCATTGGGAAATCAAAAGTATCGAATAAAAAAGCCCCGGCCAAGCAGAATATCCCGGCAGGAAGAAAGAAAAAAAACTGAACGTTTGAGGGGTTAACAATTAATTTCCAACTAATTCACTTGGCAATCTGGCAATTAATTTGTTACTTTGCACCGCTTTTCGCGCAATCGCTGTCAAAGAAGAGAGTTGCTTGATATGTTGCGTAGTAACGATAAACAATTAATAAATAATAGAACGATGGATCTTATTAAAATTGCAGAAGAAGCATTTGCTACCGGCAAACGGCATCCAAAATTTAAAGCAGGCGATACTGTTACAGTAGCTTATCGTATCGTGGAAGGTAACAAAGAGCGTGTACAGTTGTACCGTGGTGTTGTTATCAAAATCGCAGGTCATGGCGACAAAAAACGTTTCACTGTTCGTAAAATGTCGGGTACAATAGGTGTAGAAAGAATTTTCCCTCTTGAATCACCGGCTATCGACTCTATCGAAGTGAACAAAGTCGGTAAAGTGCGTCGTGCGAAGTTGTACTACCTACGTGCTCTTACTGGTAAAAAAGCTAGAATCAAAGAAAAAAGAGTTAACTAAGAAACTTCATATTCTGATTCAAAATAAAAGCGGATACCACATGGTTTTCGCTTTTATTTTATAGCCACTTAGCAATTTCCCATAAACAAATCGTTGTATAAAATTACTTTTCCCATCAACAATCAGTTAACGTATGCAAAACAACAGTTGTGCATTTAAAAAGGATTCCGTATATTTATAATGCGATACACACAAAGAGAGAGGGAAAGTAAATATTTCCCTTTTTTGTATCCATTACCTTCATTTTCATGAATGCGGCGTATTTTCCTCAAAATGCACCGCATTTCTGTTCAAAAGAGACTGACTTTTCCAAGAAGAAATTGCACTAAATCTTGAAGAAATATTACCTCAAAAGTCCATTAGAATAATCGTTAAAACTCTTCAGATAGATGAGTAATAAATAGGATGTAGGTGTTCTACCAGTACAACGTAGGTCTTTTGCCGGCACAACATTGCATTTGAGAGAAATGCAACGGGTATTTGAATTAGAGGCCTTGGGTAAAATAGGCAATTCTTACTTTTTCTATCTGTAAGTTAAACCATTGTAAAAAAAAACACTGTATTATAACAATAATTTACTGTTATATCTATAAAAAATGAGACTACATATTACATGCAGTCTCACTTATTTATATTATTGACAGGAGAGATCTTACATATCCTTCAATTCCCAAGCCAACGCACTTGCACCCAACACAGCCGCGTCAGAATCTTTTAACTCGGACACTAAAAGTTTTGCTTTTCCTTTATAAATAGAAAGAACATTCTCATCAATTGCCTTTTGAATTGGTTTGATGATATAATCACCGGATTTAGCCAATCCACCGAATAACACAATTGCTTCCGGGCTTGAAAATGCGATGAAATCGGCTAACGCCTCTCCAAGTAATGTTCCTGTGAAATTAAATATCTCTTGTGCCAGTTCATCCCCCTGTACTGCAGCATCGTATACATCTTTCGATGTAATATTTTCCGCAGGTATATCGCGCAACAAACTAGGTTCGGTACGAGCAGCAAGAAGTTCGCGGGCAGTACGGGCAACACCAGTGGCCGAACAATATGTTTCTAAACACCCACAACGCCCACAGCCACACAAACGGCCATTAGGACGCCGAGCTATGGTGTGTCCTAACTCACCAGCAAAACCATCGTGACCATATACAACCTGCCCGTTGATAACAATGCCACTGCCCACACCGGTCCCCAATGTAATCATGATAAAATCTTTCATACCACGTGCCGCGCCATAAGTCATTTCGCCAACCGCAGCCGCATTTGCATCATTAGTTAATGCAGTAGGAATACCTAATTTTTCTTCAAACTTGGCTGCCAATGAAATAACACCTTTCCATGGAAGATTAGGGGCAAACTCAATAGTACCACTATAATAGTTGCCATTAGGAGCACCTACACCAATGCCTTTTATCTTGTCAATTCCACCTTGTGCAATAATTAATGGTAACAGGTTTTCGCAAACCTCGCCTACGTAATCATCAACATCATCATAGGTTTGTGTTTTAACAGCACCACTAGCAATAATAGTGCCGCGGGCATCTACAATACCAAAAACTGTGTTTGTGCCGCCTATGTCTATCCCCACCACGTAGGGTTTTTCCATGTGTGAATTCATGCTTACTTGTTATTTGGGTTAGTTAAATAAATGATTAACGTACAAATTACGTAAACTCATGTGAGTTTACAAAATTTTTTTTTTAAAAAGTTCAACTCCTTTGCAACTTTTCATAACTTCAGTTCGTCTAATACTACAAATCACAAGTAATTATGAAACTAAAGACCATAAAAGAGTGATACATTTAGAAGATATTAACAAGACCTATCACAACGGCGCGCCCTTACATGTATTGAAAGGGATTGATCTTAATATTGAGCGGGGAGAATACGTTTCGATTATGGGAGCTTCGGGCTCCGGAAAATCTACTTTATTAAATATACTTGGTATATTGGATAATTACGATACGGGTGAATACTATTTAAACAATGTGTTAATAAAGAATCTGAGCGAAAATAAAGCTGCCGAATATCGCAATCGAATGATCGGTTTCATATTTCAGTCGTTTAATCTTATTTCTTTCAAAAATGCAGTAGAAAATGTTGCCCTCCCCCTTTTTTACCAGGGTATAAGCAGAAAGAAACGCAACATACTTGCTTTAGAATACCTTGATAAATTGGGCTTAAAAGATTGGGCACACCACCTTCCTAACGAAATGAGCGGTGGGCAAAAGCAACGTGTCGCCATTGCTCGCGCTCTCATTACCCAACCCCAGATTATTCTGGCCGATGAACCTACCGGTGCATTAGACAGCAAGACTTCCGTAGAAGTACTGCAAATTCTTAATGACTTGAATAAATTGGGAATGACCATCATCGTTGTTACTCACGAAAGCGGCGTAGCCAGTCAAACCAATAAAATAATCCATATTAAAGACGGAATTATCGAAAACATTGAGGATAACACTCAAAAACAACATTCGGTATTCTCTATGGATGGAATTATGAAATAAATTCATTTACTATTTACCCTTTACCATTGATTCACTCAATGATATGGTATTTAACAGCCGGTAAATAGAAAATGGTAAATAGTAAATAGTATGATTGACATTTGGCAGGAAATATATGCTACCATCAGCCGAAATAAATTAAGAACCTTTCTTACCGGGTTTGCCGTGGCATGGGGAATCTTTATGCTAATAGTTTTACTAGGTGCCGGCAATGGTCTTATTAATGCTTTTGGAACCTATGCCGATAGCATGGCAATGAACTCGATTAAAGTATTTAACGGATGGGCATCTAAACCTTATGACGGACTTAAGGCCGACCGTAGGATACAACTACAAAATGATGACCTCGAAATTACACAAGCCTCTTTTCCCGAAAATATTATTGATGCAGGAGCCACTCTCTCGCAAAGCAATGTAATAATTGCTAAAGGAAAAGAATATATTAACATGCAACTATATGGCGTTTATCCTAATTATACAGATGTAGAAAGCACTAAACTTGTTGAAGGCCGCTTTGTAAACGCACTGGATATACAAGAGCGTCGTAAAGTAATTGTGATTCATCGGAAAGCTGCCGATGTTCTTTTTCCCGGCAATCCGGAAAAAGCAATCGGAGAATTTGTTAACGCAGGAAAAGTGGCTTACCAGGTGATAGGATTCTACGATGATCCAAACGATCAGGATACCCGGCAGGCTTATATTCCTTTTACTACTTTGCAAATTATATATACTAAAGGAAAGAATGTAAACAACATAACTTTCACAACCAAAGGGCTCGAAACAGTTGAAGCGAACGAAGCATTCGAAGAAAAATACCGTAAAGTGATTGGTGCCAACCGCCGTTTCGATCCTACTGATAAAGGCGCCATCTGGATTTGGAACCGGTTTACACAATACATGCAACAAACCTCGGCCATGAATATTCTTACCACAGCTATCTGGATAATAGGTATCTTTACTTTACTCAGTGGTATTGTAGGCGTAAGCAACATCATGCTCATCACAGTAAAAGAACGAACCCGCGAGTTTGGTATCCGTAAAGCACTAGGCGCCAAACCCAGATCAATACTTACCCTGATCATTATTGAAAGTATAGTCATAACTACTCTGTTTGGGTATATCGGCATGGTTGCCGGAATCGGTTTTACCGAATGGATGGATGCAACAATCGGTACAAAGACCCTGAATATGGGGATGTGGGAAGAAACTCTTTTTAAAGACCCAACAGTTAAAATAGAAGTAGCGATACAAGCAACGCTTACTTTAATAATCGCCGGAACACTTGCAGGATTCTTTCCTGCCAGGAAAGCAACACGCATAAGGCCAATTGAAGCATTAAGAGCAGACTAATTTGAGTATAAACCGGAAACTCAAAAGCTAGAAACTTAAATACTATAAACTTAAATCATCATGAGAATGGATGTTGATACGTGGGAAGAAATCCTCGTAACCATAACAAGAAATAAAACCCGCAGCTTATTAACCGCTTTCGGTGTATTTTGGGGTATATTTATGCTCATTGCACTTATTGGTGGTGGCAATGGCATGAAAGAGATGATGCAATCCAACTTCGATGGTTTTGCCACTAACTCTGCCTTCTTCATTGCCGAGCAAACAGGAGAGCCATACAAGGGTTTCAGAAAAGGGAGATGGTGGAGTTTGGATTATGATGATGTGAGACGAATTAAACGAACTGTTCCCGAAGTGGAAGTCATAACTCCGGTGATTAGCCGTTGGGGACAAACAGCTGTGTACAACGAAAAGAAATCTAATTGCCAGGTAAAAGGACTTGAACCCGAATACGCATTTATTGAAAAACCACTTATATCTTTTGGAAGATATCTCAATGAAGTAGATGTTAGAGAAAGCCGTAAAGTATGTGTATTAGGGAAACGTGTGTACGAAGAACTTTTCACTCCCGGTGAAGATCCGTGTGGAAAATACGTTAAGATTGACGGTGTGTATTATCAGGTTATTGGAGTAAACATTGCAGAGAGCAATATGTCCATCAATGGGCGGGCTTCGGAGGCGATTACGCTGCCCATCACCACCATGCAACGTACGTATAATTTCGGTAAAAGAGTTCACCTGATAAGTTTCACTGCCCGCCCCGGCTATAAAATAACAGATGTACAGAATAAAGTAGAAACTGTTGTAAAACAGGCTCACTTAATTAGTCCAACCGATAAACAAGCGGTGTTTATGTTGAACGCCGAAGCCATGTTCTCTATGGTAGATAACTTATTCAAAGGAATTAATATCCTTATCTGGATGGTAGGATTAGGAACATTGCTGGCCGGAGCTATTGGCGTATCTAATATTATGATGGTAACCGTACGCGAACGCACAACCGAATTGGGCATTCGCCGTGCCATAGGTGCCCGCCCCAAAGATATTCTGCAACAGATTCTATCAGAAAGCATTGTTCTAACCTCTATTGCAGGAATGGCCGGTATCACCTTTGCGGTATTTATTCTGCAACTGGCCGAAATGGGAATCAATTCTAATCCCGGGCGCTCTTCCTACTATAATTTTCAGGTATCTTTCGGGATGGCAATAGGCACTGCGATTATCTTACTTACCCTCGGAATGCTCGCCGGGCTGGCTCCTGCCTATCGGGCAATGGCGGTTAAACCGATTGATGCGATTAGGGATGAGTAGGATACCTTACTTTACCTCACCGATGAAGCGATAATAACTTAAAACAACATATACGATGAAAATTAGAAAATCATTTAAAATCGGAGGATTGGTCTTAGTGGCCACAATATTTCTCGGTACATTTGTGTTCCTGTATAATAAGTCGAAACCCAAAATTACTATTTACAATATAGTTACCCCCGAGATAGCGAATCTGGAAAAAACAACTGTAGTAACAGGTAAGGTAGAACCACGCGATGAAATTCTTATTAAGCCACAGATCTCCGGTATTATTGATCAGGTTTATAAAGAAGCCGGGCAAATGGTTAAAAAGGACGAGGTAATTGCCAAAGTAAAAGTTATCCCCGAAATGGGACAAGTAAATGCGGCTGAAAGTCGCCTGCGTGTTGCAGAGATCAATGCTAAACAGGGAGAAACAGATTTCAAAAGAATGGCAAAGCTTTTCAATGATGGATTAGTATCTAATGAAGAATACGAGAAAAGCAGCGTTTCTTATCTTCAGGCACAAGAAGAAAGAGACAATGCAAAAGACGCGCTTGATATCATCCTCGAAGGAATTACCAAAAAAAGCGGTGCTTATAGCAATACATTGATACGCTCAACTATTGATGGACTTATTCTCGATGTTCCTATTAAAGAAGGTAACTCCGTAGTTTTAACTAACAATTTTAATGATGGTACAACTGTTGCCTCTGTTGCCAATATGAACGACCTTATATTCCGTGGTAATATAGACGAAACAGAAGTAGGACGTATTGTGGAAAATATGCCAATGAAGTTAACTATCGGAGCTTTACAGAATTACTCTTTCGATGCCCGCTTGGAGTATATTTCTCCTAAGGGAGTTGAAGAAAACGGAGCCATTAATTTTGAGATTAAAGCGGCTATCTCCGTGCCCGACACAGTGGTTATCCGCGCAGGATATTCGGCCAATGCCCAAATCGCGCTGGCTCATGCAGATAATGTGCTAGCTCTTCCCGAAAGTACACTTGAGTTTAGCGGTGATTCAATTTTTGTATGGGTACTAACCGATAGTATACCCGTACAAAAATTCCAGCGCCGGGAAGTTAAAACAGGTATGAGCGATGGAATCCGTATGGAAATCAAAACCGGATTATCATCTGATGAGAAAGTACGCGGAACAGTGAAACCTGATAAATAAAAGAAATATGAAACTAAGAACAATATTATTCATCACAACAACAGCCCTACTTGTATCTTCTGTACAGGCACAAAAGAAATGGACACTACAAGAATGTATTCAACATGCCATTGTTAATAATTTAACGATCCGGAAGACTGCGCTGGAAGTAGATAACAGTGAGATTGACTTAGATACAAGGAAGTGGGCACGGTTACCGAATCTAAGCGCCAGTGCCGGCGAAAATCTTAGCTGGGGAAAGGTTACTTCGAACGACAACACGTATGTTTACGATATGCATAATACATCTACTAACCTGGGTCTGAATACTGAGGTTCCGTTATTTACCGGTTTTGAATTGCCAAATCAGTATAAGTTGGCCAAACTTAATCTAAAAGCTGCCATTGAAGATCTTAATAAAGCGAAAGAAGATGTATCAGTTAATGTGGCTACTTTATATATAGATGTTCTATTTAATATGGAGATATTCAATGTGGCTAAAGAACAGGTTTTATTGAGCAAACAGCAACTGGCCAGAATGGAAAAACTGCGTGAAGTAGGAAAAGCAGCACCGGCAGAAGTTGCTGAAGCGCGCGCACGCGTAGCGCAAGATGAAATGACCCAAGTAGAAGCCGAGAACAAATATAATATATCATTATTGGACTTGAGCCAATTATTGGATTTGCCAACTCCCCAGGGATTTGCTATATCAACTTTAGATATAGAACCGAAATTTAAACCGTTGACCCCTCCCGATGATATTTTTATAGATGCAATAGCTATTAAACCGGAAATTAAGGCAGCCGAATATCGGTTGGAAGGTAGCGAAAACAGCATTCGCATTGCACAGAGTGGTTACTACCCTACCCTGTCTTTCGGTGCTCGATTCGGAAGTAACTATAACACATATAATGGTAAAGGAAACCCTTTCTTTACTCAACTAAAAGATAACAAAGCCACCTCTATTGGCTTCAATCTTAGCATTCCTATCTTTAACAGATTCGCAACTCGCAACAGGGTAAGAACTGCTCGTTTACAGCAAACTAATTATTCAATTGCATTGGATCAAACAAAAAAAGATCTTTATAAAGAGATTCAACAGGCATGGCACAACGCTGTAGCTGCCGAGTCTAAATATAACACCAGCTCTGTGGCTGTAGCAGCCAACGAGGAGTCTTTTCGCCTGATGACAGAAAAGTTCGAAAACGGCCAAGCTACATCTGTAGAATTTAATGAAGCTAAATTGAATTTGATGAAAGCTCTTTCGGATAAGATCCAGGCTAAATATTCCTATTTGTTCCGTACAAAGATACTTGATTTTTATAAGGGGATACCGATTCAGTAGAAGCAAGAATGGGCTATTCAAGCCCACTTCTTACTCCTATATAATACGAATTAGTTGCTGTAGTATTAATCCTCGGTGTTCCGATAGCATCAAGAAAACGGGTGGCAAAAAGTAAACGGCTTAGGTTAAATTCATCAAACGCAGCATCATCTCTGTTAAAGCTACCTATTCTTACATCGCCTTGCGAATGGATAAACTTCTTATTCCCGATATAAAATCCTACATGTACCACCCGTTCTTTAGCTTCAGTTGTGGCTCTTTGACCAAAGAAAACAAGATCGCCTTCTTTCAGGTTATTAAAATCCTGATCAATTTCGATACGATTTCCTACATAAGCCTGCTGTGAGGCATCCCGAGGAATTATTATATCATGCATATAAAGCACATTACGAACAAATCCACTACAATCCATTCCTTTTGAAGAAGTTCCTGCCCATAAATAAGGTACTCCCATTAGGGTATAAGCTGTTTTAAGAATATTTCCGGCATCTTGTTTTAAAGTAGTCCTCCACTCTTTTTCTTTTTTAGAGAGTGTTTTTGGCAGATATGCTTTTCTTCCATCAGGATAAATTACTTTGTAGAAAGCCTCTTCTTCTGCTTCTAAACGAAATCTGTTACCTGCAACAACATCAGATACTGTTTGAGAGTTTGTATTTGGTTGCTCATAAGTAAACCCATAGTGCCGGGTAACAACTACTTTTTCCGACTGATTCCAAAGATTGTATTCTTCTTCCGTCATGGGATGAATTCCTGCGCGATGTACCCATGCTATATAATTATCCGGTGTTTGGATGCGATACCAGTTATCATAATCTAATATATGTACGGGCATACCAAGAATGGCTTGTGTTGACATCTCCGAAGAATGATCGGCTTTACTATGCATATTACAAACAGACAAGTTTACAATTCCGTATATCTTGCCATTCAGTTTTCCGATATCGGGTGTATAAATTTGATGTACTTCTTCGGATATTTGTTTCACTTCCTCTGAAATATTTTCTGTTTCGGTGATTTTACAAGAACAAATAAATAAAAACAGTACAAAGTAAACAAGAATTTGTTTCATTTTAATATTATTTTTAAGCCACGGATGACGCGGATTTAATTTCACGGATTTAATTATCTCACTTTACCCATCTCTACCTCACTTTTCTGTGGCAATAAATCCGTTTGTATATTCCCCATACTACCCCATAAACTATACCGCGCTTCCGAGTTCATCGCCTCTAGCAGACGAAGCACACCCTTCATATCACTCCGGCACGATTGAGATTCGTACGGACAATTCTTAATCTGTTTTTTATATTCGCGTACAGCAGCAAGCCCGATTAAATCAGCTTCATGTACCAAACACATCGGGCGGATAATCGTCATATCAAACTTCCGCATTACCAGTCGGGGAGGCATT
Source organism: Bacteroides sp. (assembly GCA_036724805.1). Classification (GTDB taxonomy): domain Bacteria; phylum Bacteroidota; class Bacteroidia; order Bacteroidales; family Bacteroidaceae; genus Bacteroides. The sequence continues at coordinate 20,442 of DAIMFE010000013.1, read as the reverse complement.
GTGCCGAACGCGCCCTGATACGTAATGTTCATCAAGAGAGTTTCCAAAATATCATCCATATGATGTCCAAGCGCAATTTTATTGCATCCGTACTCCTTTGCTACCGCGAAAAGAGCCTTTCTGCGATTCCACGAGCAAAGAAAACAAGGCGATTTACGATTGTCGGTACTCGGGTCGAACGATGTTTCGAATACAATAAGCGGCACATCATATTGATCACACAATTCTTTTAGATATTCCATATCTGTTTGGTACGGGATATTACTCATTACCACATGTGCGGCAACCACCGAAAATGAAGGTTTGAATATACGTGATTTTTTACCAAGTAACTCCAAAAGAGCCAAAGAATCTTTACCACCCGAAAGCCCGATAAGGATTTTATCCCCGTCCTCAATCAACCCATACTCCACCACACCTTTATTGAATCTTTTTAAGATCCTACGTACCAGTATCTCCTCTTCTGTAAATTTTGCCATATAACTATAAATTGGCAGCAAAAGTAATTTAAAAATATGAAGTGGAAAAAGAAAATTTCTATCTTTGTGATTAATAGTATTTAGATTACTACTTATTTATAAAGTAGTTGATATACATAATCATTTATAACCACTTACATACAAAATGAAATATTATATACTCTTAGTTTTTTGTTTATTTACTGTAACTCTGTCGGCTCAATCTTTGGCAGATGCACAGAAGATGTTTACACAAGGAGAATACGAAAAGGCTAAACCTGTATTTCAACGGTATGTAAAAACGCAACCTGCCAATGCCAATTATAACTTCTGGTATGGTGCATGTCTTGTTGAAACGGGTGAAGCAGAAGAATCAATTCCCTATCTTGAGCAAGCACATAAACGCAAAGTTCAGAATACACCTTTATTTCTGGGAAAAGCCTACGATAAAGTATATCGCTTTGATGAAGCTGTAAAGATGCTCGAAGAATACATTGCGGCTCAACAAAAGCGCCGGCAACCCGTGGAGGCTCTTAACGTTTTACTGGATAAATTCAAAAGAAATGCCCGTATGATTAAGGGTGTGGAAGAAGTTACGGTTATCGATACTTTTATTGTGGATAAGGTTAGTTTTCTTGACGCTTATAAACTAAGTGAAGAATCGGGCAGTCTGCATTTTTTTAGTAAATTCTTTAAAAGCAACTGGAACCATGAAGGTACTGTTTACGAAACCGAACTAAAGAATAGAATATATTATGGCAATATGGATACCGACAACACCTATAGTATCTACTCCAGAAATAAAATGATTGATGAATGGAGCAAAGAATCTTTACTGCCGGGCAGTGTTAATGACGATGCAAACTCCAATTATCCTTTTTTGCTAACGGATGGTATTACCATATACTATGCATCGGACGGTGAAAACTCAATGGGAGGGTATGACATTTTTGTAACCCGTTATAATACGGGAACCGAAACATATCTCAACCCCGAAAATGTGGGTATGCCGTTTAACTCTCCCTACAATGATTATATGTATGTAATCGATGAATACAATGATTTAGGCTGGTTCGCTTCCGATCGTTATCAACCGGAAGGGAAAGTGTGCGTGTACGTATTTATTCCGAATGAATCAAAGCAAACATATAATTACGAACAGGTGGAGCCCGTAAAAATGCGAAATTTGGCTCAACTAATCTCTGTTAAAGATACGTGGGAGGATGATGACGCGGTGAAAGCAGCAAAGAAAAGATTAGAAGCGGCTATCAACCGTAAACCACAGGAGGAAGTACACTACGATTTTGATTTCATTGTTAATGATGACATCACTTACCATTCGCTTAATGATTTCAAATCTCCAACAGCGAAGAAACTATTTGTCGGTTATCAACAACTGATGAAAGATTACCGCCAACAGATAGAAAAGCTGGCAATTCAACGAAAATGGTATGTTGAGGCCGGAGAGGATCAGAGAAAAAGAACAACTCCGGCAATAATAGATTTGGAAAAGCGCGTACATGAAATGTCAATGGAAGTTGACCAGTTCGAAATAAAGATACGAAATGAAGAAATTCAAACCATTAAGAAATAAAACATGGATATATTTATAATCACATTGCTTATTATCGGGGCGGTCGTACTGTTCCTGGTAGAATTATTCTTTATTCCCGGAATCAGCATAGCTGGCATCCTCGCTCTGGGCAGTCTCACTTATGCAACGTATTATGCCTTTGTAAACATCGGTGTAGGTGCCGGATTTATCACACTTACCATTTCGGTAACTGCCTGTGTGGTATCACTAATCCTTTTTATGCGATCGAAAACGTTAGACAAAGTAGCCCTCACCCAGAATATCACTTCGAAGGTTGACAAACAAGCCGAAGAAAGTCTGCAAGTAGGGGATACCGGAATTGCTACAACCCGATTGGCACTAATTGGTCAGGCCGAAATCAATGGAAAGATCGTTGAGGTGAGATCGGTAGACGGCTTCCTTGATGAAAAGACTCCCATTGTAGTAGTTCGCGTCACAGATGGCGCAGTTCTTGTAGGCAAACAAAACTAAGAAACTTAAAACTCAAAACTCAAATATTATGGATCCAATTTATGTAACGATGTTACTGATAGTCGGAGGTATTATCCTCACTGGCGTCTTTTTTCATTACGTACCCTTCTTTCTTTGGCTTTCTGCTAAAGTTTCGGGAGTACGTATTTCTTTAGTTCAATTATTCCTGATGCGCATTCGTAATGTGCCTCCTTATATTATTGTTCCTGCAATGATAGAAGCTCATAAAGCAGGGTTAAGCTCAATCAGTCGCGATGAACTGGAAGCACACTTCCTCGCCGGCGGGCATGTAGAGAAGGTTGTTCATGCACTTGTATCCGCATCAAAAGCCAATATTGAACTATCATTCCAAATGGCAACTGCTATCGACCTTGCCGGACGTGATGTGTTCGAAGCTGTTCAAATGTCGGTTAACCCCAAAGTGATCGATACACCTCCGGTAGCCGCTATGGCAAAAGATGGCATTCAGCTAATTGCGAAGGCACGTGTTACGGTTCGTGCCAATATTCGTCAGTTAGTTGGAGGAGCAGGCGAAGAAACGATCCTTGCCCGTATTGGTGAAGGTATTGTATCTTCAATCGGCTCATCCGAAAGCCATAAGGCAGTGCTCGAACATCCGGATTCTATCTCCAAGCTGGTTCTTCGCAAAGGGCTGGATGCCGGTACCGCTTTCGAAATCCTTTCCATTGATATTGCTGATATCGATGTTGGTAAGAATATCGGTGCTGTACTACAAATGGATCAGGCAAACGCTGATAAGAATATCGCTCAGGCAAAAGCAGAAGAGCGCCGTGCAATGGCTGTAGCTACCGAACAAGAAATGAAAGCCAAAGCACAAGAAGCCCGCGCGAAGGTTATTGAAGCCGAAGCAGAGGTTCCTAAAGCAATGGCAGAGGCGTTTCGCAGTGGCAATCTTGGAATTATGGATTATTATCGCATGAAGAATATCGAAGCGGATACTTCTATGCGGGAAAATATTGCGAAACCTAATCCGGGTACATCTAAGCCGTTGGGATAAGATATTAGATCCGCATGACGTAGGTAAGGGCATCCGCAAGAGGTGTCCCCTATACCCTACGCGCGAAATTCACAATAAAGATTAACCATGAAAAAAAACTTTCCCCCTTCCGAATTATTAATCAATGAAGATGGCTCGGCATTTCATCTCCATATAAAACCAGAGCAACTTGCTGATAAAGTAATTCTCGTTGGCGACCCCGGCCGCGTACCATTAGTAGCTGCTCATTTCGAAAACAAAGAGTTCGATATTGAAAGCCGCGAATTCCGAAGCAGCACAGGAACATACAAAGGAAAACGAATAATCGTATTATCCACAGGCATTGGTTGTGATAATATTGATATCGTGATGAACGAACTCGATGCACTGGCCAATATTGATTTCACCACCCGTACTGAAAAAGAGAACTTTCGCCAATTACAAATAGTAAGAATAGGTACCTGCGGGGGCTTACAACCTAATACGCCGATAGGTACATTTATCTGTTCACAGAAATCAATAGGGTTCGATGCCCTTCTTAATTTCTATGCCGGACGAAACCAAGCCTGCGATCTGGAATTTGAGAAAGCATTTCTTACCCACATGCAATGGACCGGCAACACCGGATCACCCGCTTTGTACGTAATTGATGCAGACGAAGAGTTATGCAACCGCATTGCCCGTGAAGACATGATTCGCGGGGTAACAGTTACCGCCAATGGCTTCTTTGCACCGCAAGGCCGTGAACTTAGAGTACCATTGGCCGATCCTCGGCAAAACGATAAAATCGAAACTTTCGAATACAAAGGGCACAAGATCACAAACTTCGAAATGGAAAGTTCTGCCATTGCCGGATTAAGCAAAATGATGGGACATAAGGCAACCACAGTATGTATGGTTATCGCCAACCGATTGATAAAAGAAGCGAATACAGGCTACCGCAATACCATTGACAACCTTATTAAACTTGTTCTCGAAAGAATATAATGCATTCTTTTTTTAGCATTAAAAGCGTATCTTTGCAAAATAATTCCGACTTAGAATGAATCAAGATACAATTTGTGCCATAGCAACAGCTCAGGGCGGTGCTTTGGGAATAATACGCATATCAGGGAGTGATGCTATTAATGCAGTAGGAAAGATATTTATTCCAGCTAAAAAAGATCCTACACTTGGTGTTCAAAAGCCTTCTACTATCTCTTTTGGACATATTTATGACGGTAACGAGCTTATTGACGAGGTGCTGGTTAGCCTATTTCGTGCTCCCCATTCGTATACCGGAGAAGATACGGTTGAAATAACTTGTCATGGTTCTTCGTATATCCTTCAACAGATAATGCAGCTTTTAATTAAAGCTGGTTGCCGCACTGCACAACCAGGAGAGTTTACTCAAAGGGCTTTTATGAATGGCAAAATGGATCTTAGTCAGGCAGAGGCCGTTGCAGATCTGATTACTTCTTCATCGGCAGCAACGCATCGGCTGGCAATGAGCCAGATGCGCGGAGGATTCAGTCAGGAGTTAGCGCGGTTGCGTTCGCAATTACTGGATTTCACTTCCATGATTGAACTGGAACTTGATTTCAGTGAAGAAGATGTGGAATTTGCTGATAGGGATGATTTGAGTCAACTGGCCAATAATATCGAAAAGGTGATATCCGGTTTGGTGGGTTCTTTCAGTGTAGGTAATGTGATAAAGAACGGTGTTCCGGTAGCAATAATTGGCGAGACTAACGCCGGTAAATCTACCTTATTAAATGTGTTGCTGAATGAAGAAAAAGCCATTGTTAGCGACATACATGGTACCACCCGAGATGTGATTGAAGATACAATAAGCATTCACGGTATTACCTTTCGCTTTATCGATACGGCCGGTATTCGGGATACTACCGATACTATTGAAACCCTGGGTATTGAGCGCACTTTTAAAAAGATAGAGCAGGCGGAGATTGTTCTCTGGGTTATTGATAGTCTGGATGCGAAAAAGCAAATAAGTACTTTATCAGAGAAAATTCTTCCGTTGGTAGCAAAGAAGAAACTTTTTCTGGTGATTAATAAGATTGATTTACTTTCTTCGGAAGAGAAGGGAAATCTTGAAGTTATTCTGCCGGATGAGGCTCAGTGTCTCTTTATTTCTGCAAAGAAACGGTTATTTACAAATGAATTAGAAAGCATGCTGGTGGATGCTGCGCATTTGCCTGCGATAACGCAGAGTGATGTTATTATTACGAACGTTCGGCATTATGAGGCGTTGGTGAAGGCGTTGGAGGCTATTCAACGGGTTCAGCAGGGGCTAAGGATGAATATTTCGGGAGATTTTTTAAGTCAGGATATTAGGGAAAGTATTTTTTACTTGAGTAATATCGTAGGGGAGGTGACTACGGATCAGATGCTGGGGAATATATTTGGTAGGTTTTGTATCGGCAAATAAATATTCTGTGTGGGAAAGTAGGGATTTGAAAAGAAAGACCCATAAAGAGCAAATACACTCTTGTAAAACGGCTAAAATCAGCGTTTTATAAACAAGAGGATATTTGCTCTTTTTCTTTATGTTTTCTGTGTGGTTTCATTCTTTTTTCGTAATTTTGTCCCTGCATTGTCCCCCGAAGTGGAAACGAGGGACAAAAAACTGTCCCTTGAGGGACAAAATCCGTCCCCAATTATTAATCGTTTAAGCAGAATGAATTATGGCAAAAAAGACAATCGTACAGAAAGAGCCGGTGAAACTTCGCGAGAAAAAATTGGCAAATGGCAGTATCAGCCTTTATTTGGATATTTATCGTAATGGCAAACGAAACAAGGAGTATTTGAAACTTTACCTGATTGATGCCAAGACACAAGCAGAACGGGAACAAAACCGTCAGACATTGGCAACAGCCCAAGCCGTAAAAGCCAAACGGACTATCGAAATCCAGAATGGTGAATATACCTTCACAAGACAATTCAAAGAGGACACTCCTTTTTTGGAATACTATCGCAATATGGTAGAAGCCCGGCACAAGAACCCTGAATCGCAAGGGAACTGGGGCAACTGGCGTAGTTGCTTGCGATACCTTGAAATATATTGTGATGAAACAACCACGTTCAAGGACATCACTCCCGAATTTGTCTCCGGGTTCAAAGAGTTTTTGGAAAATGTTGAAAAAGACACTCACAAGAGAACCGGACCACGCAGGGAACGAGATACATTCCAAGGATTGTCGCAAAACTCCAAAGTGTCGTACTTCAACAAACTCAGAGCTTGTATCAACCAGGCATACGAAGAAAGGATCATTCCCATCAACCCACTTCGAGGCATTGAAGGCTTCAAGGCGGCAGAGGTAAAACGTGACTACCTCACATTAGAAGAGGTCAAGCAACTGGCTGCAACCTCTTGCCGCTTCCCCATCCTTAAAAGGGCATTTCTCTTTTCGTGTCTGACAGGGCTTCGTAAAAGCGACATACAAAAGTTGACTTGGGGAGAGGTTCAGAAGTTCGGCAGCTTCACCAGAATAATTTTCAAGCAAAAGAAAACCGGAGGTCAGGAATATCTTGATATTACCCCACAAGCGGAAAAATATCTCGGTGAAAGAGGTAATCCGGAAGATAATGTATTTACAGGTTTTACATACGGCTCATGGACTTCGGTCGAGTTGAAACGCTGGAGTTGGGAGGCAGGAATTAAAAAGGATTTAACATTCCATTGCGGACGTCATACCTTCGCCGTGCTGATGTTAGACTTAGGAGCAGACATTTATACCGTATCAAAATTGCTTGGTCACAAAGAGCTGGCCACAACGCAAATTTACGCTAAAGTGCTCGATAAAAACAAACAGAATGCCGTTTCACTTATTCCGGACATTGAATGACATTGACTATGACCAAACAAGAAACAGTAATAAAGATATGTAAGCTCACAAGGATTACCGGTGAGATGAAGTATCAAATAGATTTTGACGGGAATGTTGATTTTGCATCATTCGTTCCTGACTTGTTGTACATAGACAAATGGACGGATGAGATTTGCAGATATGTAAGTACAGACCCTTGTCCTCGATTGGCGCATTTAATCTCAAATATGGGATTCAATGATTCTATCGAAGCCTACGTTCAATCGCACAGAAAGGAAATCAAGCCTGCATATCAACAAGTGCTTGACAACTATTTTGTAAAAACGCGTAAATTGTTTGTGCTTTGCGAGCAAAACAGTATGAGTCGAAAGGGTGAATATGTGAACCTGATTGAGCCATTGGCAACCAAGCAGGTTGCAGAATTATTGGACAGAGCCGTCAACGCCGGATTACTGGACGCATATTATCAGCCTGTGCCAGGTATAAAGGCACTGCATCTGAGACTAATAGCCTATGCAGTTTCTACAATATGCGAGTTCAAGCAACCTTACAAATATTTTGAAAAGCAATGGAGAAAAACAGATAATAGCAGAATCGGCACATGCAAGATTCCCAAATACTCCACTGAATTTGATACGACCAAAGCCCTCTATCCGGAAGTTGATTTCACCCGGATTGAAGCAAGTCACGAGAATGCCACATTCTACATAACACAGGATGGAAATGAGATTGATACCATGTATAAAGACTTGATAAAACACGGTTATATCACATCGGACACATCATTGGAAACATTCGAGGGCACCGTTGGAAAATCCAAATTCACCTCCCCTGTCGAATGGATAAAAGGGCAACGGCAGTTGGCATTTTTTATCCAACTGGCATTTGGCGAATACAACAACAAAGGTTTGTGGATAAAAGGGGGATGTTGCTTCACTATAAACGGAAAAGTTCCACATAAAGATTGCCTTACAACCGGATACAGTTATATCAAGCGAGCAGGGCTTATGGACAATTACGATATAAGACTTAAAGCCATCTGCGATAAGTTCAATCATATAGAAGCTCCTATAAATCAAACAGGCACAGAGAACAAACATCTGATACATACAAGCAAAAGTGTATTTTTCAGCCCCAAGACGGAGAAGAAGAGAATGGCGATGTATTCTGCTTTGTTGGCCGGTGAGTATATCAGCCCGGACACAACCTACACTGCTTTCAATGGCATTTTGGAAGAATGTCAATTCACAGAGCCGGTTGTATGGATGAAAACACAAAACTTACTGATATATTTCGTCTATATGGCGTTCAAGGAAGACAATCCTTACGATTTATGGGTAAAATGCGTATCTTGTTTTCGTTTTCAGAACGGTAAAGCTCCAAACAGGAGTAGTCTGGTTCCGAATTGCCGTCTGATAATGAAACAGAATAACCCATATTGTCTGGAATTAAAAACAATCGCTGATGACTACAACAGAAATTCAAATAACCGTGCAAAAACATCCGAAGCAGACGATGTGGCTGCACACAGTATTAACAACTAAATTCATACCAAAATGACAAAGATTGCCACTTTGCATTTCTCTCTTTTTGAAAAGAGTGACACGCGGATTCCAACGGACTCCGGCGTGTACCGGTAAGGAAGGGCTATTCCGGTTGCTTAAAAAAGCCCACAGTTTGTACTCCGAAGAAGTGATGACGCGACAAAAAAGTTATCGCCGATTCGTTTTAGACTTCATCCATTCCATCCGGTATCACGACAATTCGGATGCCTGGAGCAAGAATGAACACTCAAAGAACTACGGCATTATTACCGGGCTTCTACTCAATCACGAAAAGATGGTTCGTAAGTCCTTTGATTGCGAATCTATAGATGAACAAAAGCTATCCAGCCTTCTCCATGAATTTTATACCAGCGATTTGCCTCGTCCCCAAGGACAAAGTGACATTGCAGCGGAAGTTTCATATCAAGAATTGGCCGAGCCGAACGCAAACACCAACATTTTACTTGATAGAGAAACTATTAACCTCATTGTGCGACTTGCCAATGAGGTTAATTTGTCTAAAGAGGTATTGGATGTCGAAGAAACTACCCAAGCCTATGAGAGGTATGAAATGAAACCCATTGTTTCTGCCAATAACGCGCGGCTTGTATTAGTTCTTGACAGGCTCGCAGCGCATAATGTCATCCCTTATAACTGGCAATCACAGATTGAACGTAAACGAATCGTGCTAAGTTCATCCGGGAAAAAATTCCTAAACCGGCATGACCTTGCATCAACACTCAATCGCATAAAAGAGCTGCCGTTAAGTTCCGAGAACAACACCCTCTTATCCATCGTTGACAACTACGTCAGGCTAATCAAAAACAGCCAAATCAAATAAGAGCAAGATAAATTGTTGATACTTATATTGATAGTCACGTTGACTCTCAACAATATCAACAAGCCCGTGTGCTTATATGTAGTTACTTTGCCCTCCGTAATCGATTACACGGAGGGCAAAGCCTTTTTATGTCAAACCAATTATTCAGTTAAAATGAGACACCGAGATTCAAGAACAGACAATAAGCGATTCTCTGATTGCATAAAACAGTTGGAGAATATGGTTTCTACGATAAAGTCGGAGAAGCCCATAGAGCGCATACGGACATTGGAAGAAAAAATCAATGCGGTAGAGAAAATACAGAATATAGAAAAATCCGTCCTGCAACTCAAAAAGCGTCTTTGGATTACCAAGGAAGTGCTATCCTCTTCGGAAGTGTGCGACTTTTTGGGAATTTCCGAGAGTTACCTGTATCGGCTTACTTCGTCGAAACAAATACCCCACTACAAGCCCAATGGCAAGATGATTTTCTTCAACCGAAAAGAATTGTGTGAATGGGCATTGAGAAACCCGGCACAAGTAATTGGTGTACCCCAACCAACAAATGAAGTATCGCTATGAGTAAAAAAGAAATAGAATTGCTATTGGCCCGTATCGAGGGATTGAAGTCATTCCTCGAAAACAACTCCATCGAAAAATTCCAGGAGGAGGTTCTTAAAGTCGAACGCTTCCTCAAACGCTTTGGATCTTTGGCTGAACTGCTGTCCCATCTGGAAAAACTTGAAGGTATGGCTTATACAGTCAAGGATTTTCTGAGCATTGATGAAGTAGCGGCATATCTGCGAATCTCCAAAAGTTCAGTATATAAGCTGACATCCTCCAGAGAACTGACCGTGTACAAACCTAATGGCAAAAACATATTCATTCTCCGTTCTGATTTGAACAACTGGATAAAACGAAACCCGACCCTATCCAATGAAGAGATTGAAAAGCAAGCCAACATCATAGCCTACCATATGGAAAAGGAGAATAAGAAAAAACAATATCAAAAGTGAAACAAGTAATGAAAAATGAATCCACCATGCTCAATAATTTAAGAATAGACGAAGAGAAGTATAAGTCTATTCTCAAATATATTCGATTGAAAGTCACTGAAAAATACGAGTTTCCACAAGAAATAGTGCGAGTGGACGGTGTAACCATAGCCACCTTGGGGAACTTCAGTGCTTCAACAGGCAAACCTAAAAGTAAAAAGACCTTTAATGTGAGCGCAATCGTCGCATCCGCACTTTCCGGCAAAGAAGTTTTACGCTACAAGGCCGACCTGCCGTCTTGCAAGAACCGCATCCTATATATAGATACGGAACAAAGCAAATGCCATTGCCATAAGGTTCTTCATCGTATTCTTTCCTTAGCCGGTTTGCCAACCGACCAAGAGAATGACCGCATACAGTTCTTTGTCTTGCGTGAATATACTCCAGACCAACGAAGAGACATTATAAATTGGGCTCTTCATGAGGAAGAAAACATAGGGCTTGTCATAATTGACGGCATCCGGGATTTAATCCACGACATCAACAGTCCGAGCGAATCACTTGACATTATCAACGAACTAATGAGATGGTCAAGTTATTACGAACTTCACATTCATACCGTTCTTCATCTTAACAAAGGGGACGACAATACAAGAGGACACGTCGGTACGGAATTGAACAACAAAGCCGAAACGGTACTTCAAATTTCCAAGAACAATGAAAACGGCAGGATTAGCGAGGTTCGGGCAATGCACATAAGAGACAAAGAGTTCATACCGTTTGCTTTTGAAATAGGCGAAGATGCACTCCCCCATCTGGTCAAAGATTATCAGTGCAAAACCAACAAGAAACTATCCTCGTACACGGAAATAGACGAGCAGCAACACCGTATCGCCTTGGAACAGACCTTTGCCGAATGTGAGGAATTTGGCTACCAAGCACTGCTTGAAGCTCTTAAAAAAGGCTACGAAAGTATCGGTTATTCAAGAGGCAGAAACACCTTGGTAAATCTTTGCAAATTTCTCTTGGAACACAATGCCATAGTCAAGAATGACCGTACTTATTCTTATAACAGTTCATTCCACCTATAAACCGTCCGGTTTAGTTTGCGCGTATATATAAGAAAACCATACCAAAGCATTATGAACATAAAAGAAGCAAAGCAGATACGACTTGTGGAGTACCTGCGAATCATAGGATACACACCGGTAAATGTGCGTGGGAACCAGTACTGGTATCTCTCCCCTCTGAGGGATGAGCGTGCCCCCTCATTCAAGGTCAACGACAATTTGAACGAGTGGTACGACTTCGGGCTTTCCACCGGCGGCGACATCATAGAACTGGGCAGGCACCTCTATCGTACAAGCAACATCAGCATGGTGCTGCTGCGTATCAGCGAAAATGCCGTCGGAGTACCTATGCAGCAGCTGCAAAGCAGAACCGTCCGACCTTGCCCTATCGAGAACGAGATGGAGAACGTGGAGATAATGGCACTGAAGCATTACGCCCTGTTGTCCTACCTCCGCTCCAGATATATCAACGAGGACATCGGCAAGCAGTATTGCCGGGAAATTCACTATGAACTGCGAAAGCGGCAATATTTCGCCATTGCCTTTGAGAATATGACAGGCGGCTATGAGGTGCGCAACCCTTACTATAAAGGGTGTATAAAAGGAAAGAACATATCCATTATCCGGCTCAACAAGGACATCAGACGGGAACACGTCTGCATATTTGAAGGGTTTATGGATTTCCTTTCCTATCTGACCCTGCAAAAGAAAGGCGACTATCACATCTGCCTGAATACACAGGTGGACTACATAGTGATGAACTCCGTGAGTAACTTAAAAAAATGCCTGGTGGTACTGGAGCAATATGACTACATCCATTGCTACCTTGACAATGACCTTGCCGGACAGAAAACGGTAGAAACCATAGCCGGGATTTATGGCAACCGAGTAACCGACCACTCCGAAAGTTATTACAATTACAAAGACCTCAATGACTATCTGAGAGGCAAAAGGCGTTAGCCTTTCCCATTTATGGGTTGAAATAGTAAAAAAGGTATTACCACGCGGATGGAAAATCCGGAAGTGAAGCTATAAAAGTAAACCGCCGGAAGTATCTACGCATACAAAGCCTTGTAAAGGCAACAAAGGACGGAAAAATCCGTCCTTTGTCGTATGTGTCAGGCAGCAACATCTTCCGTTTGCTGTTCAGTCTGTACCTCCGTTCCTGTTTGCTGTTCATCGGGTTGCTCCGCTTCTTGCTTGGTTTGTTCCTGCAAAGCGGATTTCTTTTCCTCGATGCGTTGGTGTCGCTTCTCGTACACCTCGTTATATCCGTTTTGGATATTGGCAAGTTCTTCGGGCATATGCTTCTCCGCAAAATCAAGCAAGAGGGTTGCAACGGCATTGTTCCCGTGTGCGTCCTTGAAATTGGCTATCAAAAAGTCCCGACGAATAACGGCTTTCTGCTTGGCGGTAAGGTTTTCAATGATACGCATTTTGTCCTCTCCTGTAAGATAGTAACAAGAGCCTTTATCCTCAATGCCTACTTCCGTGAAATGCTCTCTGCGGAGTGATGACAGCAGGAAAAAATACACCATTTTGTCCTCGTCCTGCCCAAACTTACGCTCGGACATATCGACCTCCAAAATTCGCTTTTTGGTGTCCTCTACGGTCTTTTCAATGACAATCTCCTTGTTGCGCTTGTCCTGCTTCTCCAACTTTTCCACCGGAGAGAGCGGTGTTTCGGTTGCCGTGCCGTTTGCCTTTCGGGTATTCTCCATATAGCACAAGGCAATCCTATTCTGTTCAATGGTAACATAGATTGAAATTTCCCCCTCCTCGCTTTTACGAAGCAACTCGCCACATTCTTCCTTGTAGTCGTTCATTTCCTCTCCGTACTCCTTTTCCGCTTCCTCGTATTCTTCGGGCGTATCGTAATCGTCCTTTTCGGGGGCAATCGGAGTTTTGGGGTATTCATTCGGGTAAGCATCAAGGGTTTCCACCTCATACCCAAGAGCGATAAGATGTTCAACGGCTGCCTCGTTATAGTTATATGTTCTATGAGCCAATGATGCGGTAGAATGTTCTGCCAACATTTGCATAGCTTTTTCAACGAGGTACGATGTGTTCATTTCGGCAAGGCAAGAACGGTTGGCACAATTGCCACAACCACCCTCACAGAACAACATCATATTATTGGTGTTGTGAGGACACGAGAGACAGAGGGTCTTGTCAAATGAATAGCGATTGAGGTCTGCGGTGTATTGCCGTTCAATGCTCCGTGCCACATCTGCGGCTTTCAACCCTCGCCAACTATTGTTCTGTCCCCCCTCTTTCAAATGCTTGTCGTACACTTCACGCTGTATATCCTCACCATATCGGCAGATTTCGCTTGCCACACTGACAGTGATTTCGTCCTGCTCCAACAACAAGGCGATTTCGGGTATCAAGGAAACAAATTTAAGGCGTGTACGGATATAACTTTCGTTCTTACCGAACTGCACTGCCAATGACTGCACATCGTGGCGACCGCTGTCTATGAGCATTTGATACGCATTGGCTTCTTCAATCGGGGTAACATCTTTTCGTTGCAGGTTTTCGGTAATTGCCATTTCCTCGGCTACCTCGTCCGAAATATCCATAACGATAGCAGAAATTTCTTCCAACCCTGCCATTTGTGAAGCTCGGTATCTGCGTTCACCGAAAACAATCTCAAATCGGTTATCTTCAATGGGGCGCACACCGATAGGCTGTAATACGCCTTGTTGTCTGATACTTTCGGCAAGTTCCGCAAGGCTTGTTTCGTCAAAGTTCTTGCGTGGGTTGTAGTTGCTCGGCTGAATGTCTGCCAATGCTACTGATACGATGTTTTTCTCTACTGCTTGGGTTGCTGCTGTTGTTGCCATAATCATAAAATTTAATTGTTCTTGATTTTTTATTTTCCCCTTTGCTCGGTTCATTTTTCTGCCTGAACCGCTTGGGATTTACAGATGCTTTACAAGGACTGGCGAACAAGCTACTTTCAACGCTTTTTCTGGAAAATTACTCTTTCGCAGAAAGGAAGAATTTTGCGAGAAATGCACTTCAAAGCGATGAAATCAAGCGCGGCAGTCCACCTTTGCGTCTGGAAAACCAAACGGAAATGGCAGGAATGAGGCCGGAAAAGCAGTGAGTGGAATGGATATAAAGGGATAGGTTCCGACGGGTATAAATGGGCGGAAAACAAAAAAAGATTACCGGTCGTTTGCCGATAATCTATAAAAGGGAAACATCGCTCCAAGGAGATTGATGCGTAGAAAAGGATTAACAGTTCAGCTTTAAGTGCCGAAATAAAGATTGCTCCATAAAAGAGCAGACAAGCTGCAACGCTCCATGCAACCGCAAAGGAAAGGCAGATGGATGAAGCTATAACCGTTCATTTCGCCCTTACTTTTTAAGTTTCAAAATGTATATTTGTTTCTCTGATTTGTCATCAAATTCTCTCTCTGTAAAGTCCCCGAATTTATGGATAATATCAAATCCAATTTGTTTGAGATATGAATTTAGCTCTTGGGGAAAGAACAATCTCATATCCATATTTTGTACTGAATGGAATTTGCCGTCAATAAAATATTGCCACTTTATACGATTAATTTGAGATGCGGTTTCATAGTGCATACTTTGTTTAATCAACACTCTTCTTCCATTATTAGTTGTATATTCGGCAATAACTTGTTGCTCCCGTTCGTTTTCAACAATATATTGGATATTAGGATTGAAACAGTCTAATAAAAACAAACCTTTTTCTTTCAAGTGATTTCTTACAACATTCAACGCATCAAATAAATCCTCATTTTTATACAAATGATGTATTGAATTAAACGGAATAAAAATAAAATCGAATTTTTCTCCTAAGTTTAATTCTCTAATGTCCGCTTCGATGAAATCAATTTTTAGTCCAGTTTGAAATGCTTTCTCCTTTGCCCGTTCAAGCATAGATAAAGTATAATCAACTCCCTTGATATTATACCCATCCTTTGCTATTGGAATCGTAAGCCTACCTGTTCCACAGCAGAGTTCAAGTATTTTGGCATCTTTATTTTGAGGTAGCCATTTTTTGTAAAACACCAAATCGGACAGAGAATTATTCAACCCATCATAAATATCTGCATCATAGATAAAATCACCGACTTTATAATCTGTATTCATTTTCTTTATTGATTGCTGACACATTACATTCTTATCTGTAAAAATTGTTTTCAATATTGTTTTTTCTCGTTCTTCTCCAGATATTCCTTCATCGCCTCGTTCACGATGTCCCGTAAGGACATATTCTTTTCGATGGCGAGGTATTTCATCCGGGTATGGATGCTCTTGTCGATAACGAAATTACAATGTACGGCAGGCTCTTTTTCCGCCTTTGCCGGTGTCGATACCTGTTCTTTCTTCTGCGGGGTCTGCTTTGTGGATGACAGTAACCCGTCCAGCCCGCTTTTCATTTCGTTTTTCAATAAATCACTTTTGCCCATAGCGTTCTACTTTAATTTCATAACCTCTTGCGCCAACGCCATATAGTCCTTGGCACCATTGCAATTTTTATTATACTCGAAAATATTCAACCCTTTAATCGGGGCTTCTGCCAAAGCCACGTTGTCCCGAATGACGGTCTTGAACACCTTGTTGCAGAAAGAGCCGTTGATAAGTTCGGCCACACTCTTGTTGAGTGTCTTGCGTTTGTCAAACTGGGTTATCACGATACCGCCGATGTTCAGGTTCGGGTTCAAGCGTTCTCTGACTATTTCGATTACGTTCATAATCTTCGCCATTCCACGCATGGCAAGGAACTGCGCCTGTACCGGGATAATCAGAAAGTCCGCCGTAGTAAGGGCGTTGAGCGTAAGTAATCCCAACGATGGAGGACAGTCAATCAGGATATAATCAAACTTACGGCTGTCAAGCAGCTTTGCAACCAGCCCTTTCAGTATCAATTCCCGTCCCGGTTCATTGATGAGTTCGGACTCTGCCGCTGACAGGTCAAGGCAGGACGGTACAATGGTGAGGCCATTATCCAATTCGGCCAATGGCAACGGATATTCGCCTTTCATAGCCCCGTACACCGTCTGTTCTTCCTCTATGGACAGTCCGCAGGATTCCGTGAGGTTCGCCTGACCGTCCATATCAATTAACAGCACACGCTTTTTCTTCTGCTGCAAAGCGGCAGCGAGATTGATGGTGGTGGTCGTCTTTCCGACCCCTCCCTTATGGTTCAAAACAGCTATTATTCTTGTCATAACTTTATGTCTTAATTTCCAATGCAAATGTAACACTATTTTTTAGTATATACTATAATTAGTATCTACTATTTTACTACAATCTTTCATTTTAGTATCGTAGTATGTACTACTTTACTAAAGCACTTACCGACTAAATGTAGTATGTACTATCTTTCGTATCGGGAGGTTTGCTAATCGCCTACTTTACTATCATTAGTATATACTACATTTAGTATCGGTTAATTATCAACGCCGTGTATTTTATCAGAACGGCAGGTCGTCCTTACCGTCCTGTGGCATATCGGCAGGAGGTGTGGGGACTTCATCTGCGGCATCTGTCTGCCCAGCCGTATCGGGGGCAACCGCTTCACGCTTCCCTGTGTTGATAAACTCCAAGGCATCTGCCGTAATGGAAAACTGAATCTGGTAGCTTTCGTCTTTGTCTTTCCACAACGAAGCCGACAGTCTTCCCTCAATGAGCACCAGCCGTCCTTTGGTCAGGTATTCCGAAAGCCTGATGTGTTTTTCTTCCTTACTCCGTACCCTTACCCAAGTGGTGGTACTTTTACCTTGTGCATAATCATCCACGGCTATGTCAAAAGCGATGAATGAGCCGTGCGCTCCTGTGATAACCTGGCAATCCTTGCCGATGCGACCGATAGTGTGAACATACAACATAATGAAAAATGTTTTGCGGCAAGGTGGTTAGTCCTGCCATTACCTCATTGTCTTGTTTCCCCTTTGCTCGGTTCATTTTTCTGCCTGAACCGCCTGGGATTTTATGGATGCGGCACACGGTTGCCGGAACAGCTTCATACGACGGCTTTTCCTGCCAATTACACTTTTGCAGAAAGGAAGAATTTGCAGGAAATACACTTCAAGCCGCCGGATCAAGCGAGGCAACAGACCTTTGCATCTGATAAAACCAACCGGCGAGGGCAGGAATGGGCCGGAAAGCGGTATGTACAGTCATAAGTATAAAAGGAAGATGGGACGGTAAAAAAGAGGACGATAGGTGGGAAATAGAAAAGAGGGGAAATAAAAAAAACGGGATGTAATATGAGAAATAGAAATGGTGAAAAGGAAAAGATAGAAAGGGGGAAACGTGCGGATAAAACAGGAAAGCGGACAGCCCGGACGGGCTTCAGACGGACTGTCTTGGGACTACGGAAGGCAGGATTCATCCCGCCCTCTGTAATGCCAAGTCTGTCCGTGTCCGTCCGTTTGCAGGAGAAAGGGGCTTCACGCTCTTTATGTAACGTGTTACACAAAATGCGTGAGCCTCTTGATGCAAACTGTCCGCCGGATGTCAAAGTTATAAGAGAAGGAAAGAGATTATAACGGGATATGGCCGTCGGCAGACCGAGGTACAAAAACCGAAAATCCCCCTGCCCGGTGATCACAACCAAGCAGGGGGAACAGTTACAGTTAAAAATATGATTACGGTTTAAGTTTATGCTGCCTTTGTAGTCGGTTCACATTCGGGAGCCGGTATTTCGGTGTCGGCAGTCGGATGTTCCGCTTCTTTGAGGCTTTGGTCTATCTTCCGTTGCAATTCCTTACACTCCAGTTTGAGCTTTGCCAATTCATCGGCTTTGCTCCACTGGCGTCCGGCGATTTCCTGCAAGGTGGGTATCTCGCTTTCGAGCTGTGCTGCCTGTTTCCGTTGTTTCTCGATAAGCCCGGTCAATTTGCCAAGCGTAGCCTGCGGATATTGTGCCGACTCCACGAAGCCCAACGGCAACGCTCCCGATAAGCCACAACGGTATTTAAGCCCACTTGTCCCCTCGACAAAGAACGTGTTGCGGTCAAAAGTGCCGTCTATGCTATACTCGCTGCGTACCAGCAAATTCAATCCTGCAAACGTGCCTATGGTATTGTATGCTCCACCACGATAGGTCTTTGCGATGCGGTGCAGTTCTCGCCCGATTTCCTCGGCTGTGGCTTGTTGCAGGTTCAACAGTAGGGTTGCCTTTCCCTCGGCATAAGAAGTAATATAATCCAAGTCTTTTGTCATATTCTCTGCCATACGGTTGGCCTTTTCAATGTCCTGCCTGTTGGCATCCATTTTACGCTCTGCCCTGATGCGCTCTTTCTTGAAAATGGCCTGTTCCTTTTCCAACTGCATAATCTTGTTGTCGAGCTTTGCCTTGTTCAGTAAATCGGTGTTGCCGGAAAGGATAGCCACGAACTCGGCGAAGTTCATGCCGTTGTCCTCGTCCATGCCTCCCTCGTCGATGCGGCGCACCGCAATCGTGCCGTTATTGATTTGGCTGATGAACATCTGCTTGTTCTTTAACAGATTGAACTTGTAGGCATCGAGTGTTTTTGTCGTGCCGTAGATTACGACATCCACCACATTGCCACCCCACAACTTCACGGTGTTGCCTTTGCGGACAGCCCTGCCGTTGCGCTGTTCCATATCGGCGGGTCTCCAAGGTATCTCAAGGTGATGCACTGCCACCGCCCTTTGCTGTGCGTTCACGCCTGTGCCCAACATACTTGTCGAGCCGAAAAGCACACGCACCCTGCCGCTGTTCATATCCTCAAAAAGGCGTTTCCTTGCCCTTTCCGTGGTGGCACACTGGATAAACTGTATTTCATCGGCAGGAATACCGAGCCGCACCAACTTCTCTTTGATGTCGGTATATACGTTCCATTCATTCGGTTTGTATGTACCCAAGTCGCTGAACACGAACTGTGTACCCCTGTTATCGTTTGATTTCACATAATAGTCATAGATTGTTCTCGCACAGATAGACGCCTTGTTGTCGGCATCATCCTTGAACTTGTCCCCCAGCAAGCGCATATCGAGAGCCATTTTTCGGGCAATGTTGGTGGCGACCAGCATTTTCGCCTTGTCGAGGTTGTCGGGTTCGGGCGTATCAAGTCCCAAGTCCTCCCATTCTCCGCTATGCGCAAAGAATACCAACCGTCCTATCATTTCCTCCTGCTCGATTGTGGGAGCGTATGAAAGGAAACGCACATTTTTCTCCGGCACATCGAGGTTTATCATATCCGCTGTGCGGTAATCGGTAATCTCACGCAAGAACATCGCCAGTTCCGGCACTTTGATATAGGTGCGGAAACGCTCTTTGCGCTTGATTGCACCTGTCACGTTCAGCTCGTAATCCGCCGTCTTTTTAGTGAATATGGCAGCCCAAGCGTCAAAGCAACTAATCTGCTGACAACGAAGCTCCTGCGGTCTAAGGTACTTGAACATCACATAAAGTTCGGTAAGTGCGTTAACCACCACCGTACCCGACAAGAATGTAGCCCCAAGGTCTCGACCTGTACGGTGCTGAATGTCACGGATGGCAAACAACAGGTTCATCGCCCTTTGCGAGCCTTTGGTGTTGCCGATACCTGCCACACGGTTGTGGCGTGTCTGGAACATCAAGTTCTTGAACATATGCGATAAATCCGAAAGTTTGGATTTGAGCCATTATCCTAACTTAAATAAAATCCAAACCT
>DAIMFE010000012.1:4558-44237 GCA_036724805.1 Bacteroides sp. | reverse complement strand
ATAAAAGGGAATATTTACTTCATATTTCACTTTTTCACTTGAATATTTAGAAACTATTCAATACCTCCCTCCCTTCGTTAAGCATTTCCGTTGCATTATTTATAGTAAGATTTTCAGGAACAAACCTACCTACCGCTTTGTTAAGCTTATCCAATTTTGCTTTCTGTCCTTTCTTGGCAAATTCTTCCCCAAGAATACGGATCTTTTCCGCATCCTGAACCCCTTCTATCAAACGCTCGAAACGAATGCTACTACGATCGGGATAAACAATATAGGTATCTCCTGCCGCCCATGTACGAAAACGGGAATCGCGAAGCGGATCAGCAGTCCAATTATTAAAGGCCCAACGAAGATATCCATCGTAATCACCGGCTTTAGCATGCCAAATCATCCATGCAGCCTCGGCAGGGGGTGAAAAGGTGAATACATTGGGGAACGGTTCGCTGCAACAGGTATAAACAGTCGATACTTTGTCCGCTTTACGACGGGCTGCAAGAACATCCTCCGGAAAGCGCTCACCGTATGCCAAACACATTTCGTACATCATAGGCTCAACTTCAGCATAGTAATGACCTTGCCCGGATACTTTATATTCAGGATCGGCTTTGAAAATAAGATCAAAAGCATGTTTCATAACATCCGGCCCACGCTCATCCATTGAAATAGTTGTTTTATGAAACCAACCTTTTTGGCGAAGGTGACGGGCAAAATCTTTGAGAAAAGTAAACCAGTAATCTTCATAAGCCGCGTCTCCGGGTTTGGCATCAACAAATTGTATGCGGTTAGTAGCTACATCATAATAATCAAACTTCAATGCCCATGGAATTAAAGTAAAACAATTAATCTGATGATCAATTCCTACACTCATCATAAATTCCACCCATTTATCGAATACGGCATAATCATATTGCCAACTACCGTCAAGATTCTTCTTTTTCATTACCATGCTATCGAATATATCTTCCGATTGTCCGTTCCAAGGCTTATACATGATCGTAGCTGTGATAACTTTTTGCCCGGCATTGGCAAGTTGCTTAAACAACGGGCGCATAATATCGAAATGTTCTTTGCTCCACAATGAAACGTTGTACATCCGTGCTACCGAATAAGGGTTTTGCCAAAGGTCAAGATGAAACTTCCAGTCCTTCGGACGGGGCAGCGTATGATTCACCACATCAATTTCCATTTGAAGATTCATTGGAGAGACACCCTCGGCAGTAACGGTTAATGTACCTTTATATTTACCGATAGCAGCATCTTGCGGAACCCATACATTAACCCAAACCGGTTGAGTTACCCGTTCCAACAAATCACATTTCCGCTGGATATCAAGAATATCCGCCACCATAGATGAATCCCATTCTGCTTTATTGGGACGATGTCCGCAAGCACCACTTTTATCTTTATTCAATTCATCGGTCATTATATTACGAACAAAGTTTGTGGTAATAACCGATGAAGGAATAACTCTTGAGCCATTCTTTAAATCCGATACTTTTACGGTTACGTTTTTAAGCTGTTTGTTGGTCCACAGCACAGCTTGCCCGTTTACCCGTTCACCTTTCCATGCACGCGTTTGCCAATTACTTCCATAAAGCGCGGTGGGAACACTTAACTTCTGATAACGGGTATCAGTATTTCCCCACTGTAACTGTACAGGCGCTTTCTGTTTGTTCCATACCTCTTTAGCATCGAAAGGTTTGGTGTCGGTTAGTTCCACAAAATCATCACCCGGCTTGTAATTATTTTGAGCAGTGAGAAGGAAAGGCACCCAAAAGAAAAGGCCTAAGGCGGTTAACGTTTTCATCTTCATAGATACTTGATAATTAAAATTAGTGTTGGGTACAAAAATACATTTTTGATTCTATTGCCACTAATATTCTATTTAACTTTAACGAATTATCCCCATAAAGGCAGCTATTATCGCTATTTCCGCACCGCGGTTAATCCTGTTGATGATAAACAAAACTTTTATTCCGTTGTTATACACACAGTAGCAATAAAGAAGGAGTTCGGCAAAAGAACGCTGTACAAATCTTAATTTACTAATTTTAATTATACAATTATGGAAATTTTATGGTCGATTATTATCGGTATTCTTGCTGGTGCTATAGCCGGTTGGATTATGAAAGGTAGCGGTTTTGGTATGGTGGTGAATCTTATAATAGGTCTTGTTGGCAGTGTACTCGGCGGATGGATTTATACATTGCTTGGGCTTTCAACAACCGGTATTCTCGGATCATTATTAATGTCGGTTATTGGCGCTGTGGTTTTACTGTGGATAGTCTCGCTATTCAGGAGAGCTTAACATAATTTTTAAATACTTATTATTATGGACTTGTATTCGGGATTGCCCTATTGGATTGCCAAAAACCCATTGGATAACTATTTTAACCCGTTGCTAACCGATATTACTACCGATGTGGTTATTATAGGCACCGGCATCACGGGGGCGCTGGTTGCACATGAGTTGTGTAACGCAGGGATAACCTGCGCGATGATAGACAAACACAGTCTATCCTCCGGAAGTTCGATTGCCAGTACGGCTCTCTTACAGTATGAAATTGATGTTCCTTTAATAGAACTCGCCGAAAAAATAGGTGAAGAGCATGCAGCTATCGCATATACAGCGTGTTTAAAATCAATATCCGATCTTGATACGGTTTTTAAATCGATAGGATACGATCCTGATTTCGAAAAAGTGCCCAGCGTATTTTACGCCGGCAATAAAAAAGGAGTACAACTTATCCGAAAAGAATACAGTATCAGACAGAAGTATAATCTACCTGTTAACTTCCTTGATAAGAAGGAACTGGAAAATAAATACAATATAAAGGCGCGTTGTGCGCTACAAAATAATGCTTCGGCCCAAATGGATCCCTATGCGGGAGCAACGCATCTCATCAACTATCATATAAGTAAACACGGGATGCAAGTGTTTACTCATACCAATGTTGAAAGATGCGAAGAAATACCTTCGGGCTATTTCCTGATTACCAACAGAGGTAGTATTATCCAAAGTAAATACGTAGTTATTGCAGTTGGATTCGATACCGGACGTTTTCTCCCTGAAAAGATTATGAACTTAACTTCAACTTATGCCATTATTTCTCAGCCTTTAGAAGACAAATATATATGGCGCGATAAAAGTTTGATTTGGGAAACAGACGATCCTTACCTATATATCCGAACGACCAGCAATAACCGTATCATTGTTGGCGGAGAAGATGTTGATTTTAAAGATCCGGTATTACGGGATAAATTGCTGCGGCAAAAGGTGCGTAAGTTGGAGAAGAAATTCAAAAGACTTCACCCCAAAATACCTTTCGTAACAGAGATGGCATGGTGCGGAACGTTCAGTACTACAGATGACGGACTTCCGTTTATTGGAACATGGCCCGGAAAACAACGTATGCTGTTTGCCCTTGGGTATGGCAGTAACGGAATAACGTTCGGTATGATAGCTGCACAAATCATCAGAAATAAACTACAGGGAAACCCGGATGAACGTGAAAAGATATTTGGCTTTGAACGGTTAAAACGAAAATAAAAATTAAACATAGAAACACAAAGGAACAGAGGGCTTAAATGATCTTATTTTTTACTTCTTACTTCCTTTTTTTAGCTCTGCTATTTTGTGTTTCTGTATTCAGTTATATCTATTAATTTAGCGACACAAATAATCAATTAATTACTACAATATGAAAAGAATCGTTTTGCTCCGCCACGGAGAGAGTACATGGAATCAAGAAAACCGCTTCACAGGGTGGACGGATGTTGATTTAACCGAGAAAGGTGTTGCCGAAGCTACAAAGGCTGGTAATTTACTAAAAGAAAAAGGGTTTTTATTTGAAAAAGCTTATACTTCTTACTTGAAGCGCGCAGTTAAAACCCTGAATGTGGTACTTGATAAGATGGATCTGGATTGGATTCCGGTTGAAAAGAACTGGCGGCTGAACGAGAAACATTATGGAAATCTACAGGGGTTAAACAAAGCGGAGACTGCCGAAAAATACGGCGAAAAGCAGGTTTTAGTATGGCGCAGAAGCTACGACATTGCCCCGGATGCGCTGGAAGAAGATGATCCTCGTAATCCCCGATTCGATATTCGCTATGCGGATGTAGATCCAAAAGAGATTCCAAGTACCGAATCACTCAAAGATACGGTTGAACGCATTCTTCCCTACTGGAAAAAAGTTATCTTCCCTACATTAAAAAATGCCGATCAGGTGCTTGTTGCCGCTCATGGCAATAGCTTACGCGGCATCATTAAATACCTGAAAAATATTGCGGATGATGAGATTGTTCATCTCAACTTACCCACTGCTGTACCCTACGTATTTGAGTTTGACGATAACACGAAACTTGTAAAAGATTATCTCCTTGGCGATCCTGACGAAATTAAAAAAATGATGGATGCTGTAGCAAATCAGGGGAAAAGTGCCACAACCTAGTGCATAGCACCAAAGTATCTCCCCAAATGCACGTTGCATTTTTCCAAACGCAACGTGCTGTTTACTCAAATGCAACGCGCATTGGGGAGAAATGCTATATAGCAAATTTGAAAATGGAACTTGGTTGTGCGTGCCGTAAATGTTATCACTCAAAAAAACAGCAGCAGCAACAACAGCAAATTTTTCTTCTTCTGTTGTTGTTGTTATTATCTTATATGTTCTGTTCTTTTATGTTATGTTGTTGCAACGGATTTCAACGGACGTTCAATTTAAAAATAAAGGCGCCCTTAGATAGCTGTGCCGCCGGGTATTAACATTGCCTTTCTTCAAAAATCTATAAAAAATCAATCAAAAAAACCGAGAGTAGAGCAGATTAAAATAATTGTTGTAACTTTGTAAAAAGAATATGGGTAGAATACTTGCAATTGATTACGGCAGAAAACGTTCGGGGTTGGCGGTTAGCGATAATTTAAAATTAATCGCTAATGGGCTCTGTACTGTTTCCACACATCAACTTCTGGATTATATAATAAATTATATATCAACAGAAAATGTTGATGAAATTATTATTGGGAAGCCCAAACAGATGAATTACGAGGATTCGGAAAATTTTCAGCGAATTGAAATATTTGTAAACACATTGAAGAAACGATTAACCGATATCCCCGTTGTTTATGTAGACGAACGTTTTACTTCTGTTCTGGCTCATCGCGCCATGATAGATGCCGGGTTGAAGAAAAAGACACGCCGGGATAAAGCGCTTGTAGATAAAATAAGCGCTGTTATAATTTTGCAAACCTACCTTGAAAGTAATAACATAAATAATCTATAATTAGCTATGATTTTACCAATTTACCTATATGGCCAACCTGTTTTAAGAAAAATTGCCGAAGATATAACTCCCGATTACCCAAATTTGAAGGAACTTATATCTAACATGTTCGAAACGATGTACCATGCGGATGGAGTAGGACTTGCAGCTCCTCAAATTGGTTTGCCAATACGGATAGTTGTTATTGATCTGGATATTTTATCGGATGAAAACCCCGAATTTAAAGGTTTCCACAAGGCCTATATTAATCCGCACATCCTGGAAACCGGTGGCGAAGAGGTGCCAATGGATGAAGGATGTTTAAGTTTACCCGGCATACACGAAACTGTTAAACGCGCAAGCAAAATCCACGTTAAATACATGGATGAAGATTTTGTTGAGCACGATGAAATTGTTGAAGGATACCTTGCAAGGGTAATGCAGCATGAATTTGATCATTTGGAAGGGAAATTGTTTATCGATCATATTTCGCCTTTACGTAAACAAATGATAAAAAACCGATTAAACTCGATGATAAAAGGAAAAACCAATTGTTCTTATAAAATAAAGCCTGTACGGACATAATCTGCTCATGATAAAGAAAATCCTCCTTATTTTATTATTTTTCCCGGTTTACCTGTCGGCACAGATAAATACAGACAAAGTGATGTTGGTTGCGCGTAATGCTTTATATTTTGAAGATTACGTTTTAGCCATACAATACTTCAATCAGGTAATTAATGCAAAACCATATCTGTACGAGCCTTATTTCTTCAGAGGATTGGCCAAAATGTATCTGGAAGATTTTCAAGGCTCCGAAGCTGATTGCACCGCGGCAATGGAACGTAATCCTTTCGTTGTGGGAGTTTACCAAATAAGAGGATTGGCTCGGATCAGACAGGGAAAGTTTGATGGCGCCATTGCTGATTATGAAAAAGCAATTTCCTACGATCCGGAAAATATCACATTGTGGCATAATCTAACGCTATGCCACATGCAAAAGAAAGATTATGAAGGAGCCGAATCCGATTTAAAAAACCTGATCAGAATTTCTCCCCGCTATACCCGTGCCTATTTAATGCGCGGTGAAGTTGCCTTGAGGCAACAAGATACCATTCGGGCCATGAATGATTTCGACCAGGCCATTGAAATGGATAAATACGATCCGGATGTTTGGGCATCAAGGGCCATCCTACGGTTACAGCAAGGAGAATATGCGAAAGGAGAAAGTGACTTGAATCAGGCAATTCATTTAAACACCAAAAATGCCGGAAACTATATCAACCGGGCATTGGCTCGTTTCCATCAAAATAACCTGAGAGGCGCGATGAGTGATTATGATATTGCCCTTGACATCGATCCGAAAAACTTTATCGGACATTTTAACCGTGGTTTATTGCGTGCGCAAGTTGGAGATGACAATCGGGCGATTGAAGATTTCGATTTCGTTATCCAGATGGAGCCTGATAATATGATGGCCATTTTTAATCGCGGTATTTTACGTGCGCAAACCGGAGATCTGGGAGGAGCAATTATGGACTATACCGCTGTTATCAATGAATATCCTAATTTCTTAGCCGGCTATTATTACAGAGCGGAAGCACGAAAAAAATTTGGAGACCGCAAAGGAGCAGAGGCAGATGAATATCATCTGTTAATGGCCGAATTAGATAGAAGAAATGCAACAAGTATAAACAACAATACTGTTGCGGAAAAGAAGCCGGATGATAACGAGAATGATGATGACGACAATAAAACGCGTAAGAAGTCGGATAAAAACATAAAAAATTACCGCAGAATTGTTATTGCCGACAATTCTGAAAACGAGCAACGTTACACTAGTGATTACAGAGGAAAAGTTCAGGATAAAAATGTGAATATCAAAATGGAGCCTCTGTACGTTCTGACCTATTACGAGAAGGAAAGCGACATTAAGCATATCGTTCATTATAACAGACATATTGACGCGCTGACACAGTCGAAGGTTTTCCCAAAACGGTTGCAAATTACCAATGCGGAAAAGCCATTAACGCAAGAGCAAGCCGATTTTCATTTCGCACTGATAGATAAGCATACAGCCGATATAGTGGAAGATCCTAAAAGCGTATTGAAACGCTTTGCCCGCGGATTGGATTTTTATCTGGTACAAGATTTCTCAAACTCTATTGAAGATCTTACCCAGGCAATATTGCTGGATGACACTTTCTTCCCGGCCTATTTTATGCGATCTCTGGTACGCTACAAACAATTAGAATATCAAAGAGCGGAAGATGCACTCACTACTCCGGTAGTTCCCGGCGCGAATAAGCCAAAAGAAGTAAGCACGTTTGATTATGAAATAGTTAAAAGTGATTTGAATAAGGTAATTGCCTTGGCGCCCGATTTTGTTTATGCTTATTATAACCGGGGAAATGTTTTGGCTATGTTAAAAGATTATCGCGCGGCGATTGTGGATTACGATAAAGCCATCGAATTGAATGCTGATTTTGCAGAAGCATATTTCAACAGAGGATTAACACATATATTCCTTGGCAACAATAAAAAAGGAATTGCCGATTTAAGCAAAGCAGGAGAATTAGGTATAATTTCGGCATATAATGTAATTAAGAGATTTACCGAACTTCCTGAATAATTTCATTATTTGTTTTTTTTATATAATTTTGCGCGAGTAATTAATTATAGATATGATAAAAATAACTTTCCCCGATGGCTCTGTTCGTGAATACGAAAGCGGAGTAAACGGATTACAGATTGCTGAAAGTATCAGTCCGCGTCTTGCACAAGATGTTCTTTCTATTGGAGTAAACGGCAAAACCCAGGATTTGAGTCGTTCAATAACAGAAGATGCGGAAATTAAATTATATAAATGGGAGGATAAAGAGGGTAAACATACATTCTGGCATACCAGCGCTCACTTACTAGCTGAAGCATTGCAGGAACTCTATCCCGGAATACAATTCGGTATCGGCCCGGCAATAGAAAATGGTTTCTACTACGATGTTGATCCGGGCACTGCTATTATTCGCGAGGCAGACTTACCCGCTATTGAGAAAAAGATGCAGGAATTGGTAGCTAAAAAAGAAGCGCTCGTTTGTGAAAGCGTAACCAAAGAAGATGCGCTCAGGTTATTTGGCGACAGAGGCGAGACCTACAAAACCGAATTAATTTCCGAACTCGAAGATGGTACCATCACTACATATACTCAGGGAGCTTTCACCGATTTATGCAGGGGACCACACTTAATGTCTACCGCTCCTATTAAAGCCATCAAGTTAACATCGGTTGCAGGAGCTTATTGGCGCGGACAAGAAAACCGTAAAATGCTTACCCGCATCTATGGTATTACTTTCCCCAAGAAGAAAATGCTGGATGAATACCTTGTATTACTGGAAGAAGCCAAGAAACGTGATCATCGGAAAATCGGAAAAGAAATGGAACTATTCATGTTTTCCGAAGCCGTTGGCAAGGGATTACCCATGTGGCTCCCGAAAGGAACTGCCCTGCGTTTACGTCTGGAAGATTTCCTGAAAAAGATTCAGAAGCGTTTCGGCTATCAACAAGTAATGACTCCGCATATTGGCAGCAAACACCTGTATGTTACATCGGGACATTATGCTAAATACGGAAAAGATTCTTTCCAGCCAATTCATACTCCCGAAGAAGGAGAAGAATATCTGCTGAAACCCATGAACTGTCCGCACCACTGCGAGATATACAAATGGCAACCTCACTCTTATAAAGAATTGCCTTTGCGCTTAGCGGAATTCGGAACCGTATACCGTTATGAACAAAGTGGAGAGCTTCATGGTTTAACACGTGTAAGAGGATTTACCCAAGATGACGCACATATATTTTGCCGTCCGGATCAAGTTAAAGAAGAGTTCTTAAGTGTTATGGATATTATCCTTATTATATTCAAAGCACTTAACTTCGAAAACTTTGAAGCCCAGATATCTTTACGGGATAAAGAAAACCGAGAAAAGTATATTGGAACCGATGAAAATTGGGAAAAAGCAGAAAAAGCCATTATCGAGGCTTGCGAAGAAAAAGGAATGGTTGCAAAAATAGAATATGGTGAAGCTGCTTTCTATGGCCCGAAACTTGACTTTATGGTGCGAGATGCATTGGGTCGCAAATGGCAGTTGGGAACCATACAGGTTGACTACAATCTTCCCGATCGTTTTCAATTAGAATACACCGGTGCCGATAATCAGAAACATCGCCCGGTAATGATTCACCGTGCTCCTTTCGGCTCAATGGAACGCTTTGTTGCTGTACTTATTGAGCACACTGCCGGCAAATTCCCTTTATGGCTGGCTCCGGATCAGGTAGCTATCTTACCGATCAGTGAGAAGTTTAATGATTATGCCGAAGAAGTAAAGAAATATTTCGATTCTATCGATATTCGTGCTACTGTTGACGATCGAAACGAGAAAATCGGTAGAAAGATTCGTGACAATGAATTGAAGCGTATACCGTATATGCTGATCGTTGGAGAAGAAGAAGCGGAAAACGGCGAAGTTGCTGTTCGCAAACAAGGCGAAGGTAATAAAGGAAGCATGAAATTTCAGGAATTTGGTAAAATTTTGAACGAAGAAGTTCAGAATATGATAAATATGTGGTAAATTTGCGGCCTATTATGAAAGCACAGCAACATTTGATGTTCTAAAGGTCGCTTTCAATAACAAAACATAATTGATAACTAATAAAAAACAAACCGGAAGTAATCATAATTAATGAAGAATGACAACTTAAAAGGGCAATATCGAATCAATGAACAGATTCGCGCCAGAGAAGTTCGTATTGTCGGTGATGACATTGAACCACAAGTTTACTCTATAGATCAAGCTTTAAAAATGGCACGTGAACGTGAAATGGATCTCGTAGAAATTTCTCCTAACGCACAACCTCCGGTTTGTCGGATTATTGATTACTCTAAATTTCTTTACCAGCAAAAGAAACGTCAAAAAGAGCAAAAAGCAAAACAGGTTAAAGTAAACGTTAAGGAAATCAGGTTCGGCCCGCAAACGGATGATCATGATTATAACTTTAAACTGAAGCATGCTAAGGGATTTCTGGAAGATGGGGATAAAGTAAAAGCATACGTATTTTTCAAAGGTCGCTCTATTCTTTTCAAAGAGCAGGGTGAAGTATTGCTTTTGCGTTTTGCCAATGATCTTGAAGATTTCGCTAAGGTAGATCAGATGCCGATGTTAGAAGGAAAACGTATGACGATATTTCTTTCGCCGAAGAAAAAGGATATTAAAAAGCCCGCGGTGAAACCGGCAACGGCCAAAACCGATGAAACAGGCGAGCCAAAACAGTGATAAAATGAGTAACGCCATAGGTATAGTGCGCTACCATACTAATAATAATTTAATTAAATAAGTAAAGATGCCAAAGATGAAGACTAACTCCGGTGCCAAAAAAAGGTTTACCCTTACCGGAACAGGTAAAATCAAGAGAAAGCACGCTTTTCATAGTCACATTTTGACTAAGAAATCAAAGAAGAGAAAAAGAAATCTGTGTTATTCTACTACAGTAGCTGCTGTGGATGAAAGCCAGGTAAGAGAACTCTTAGCAATGAAGTAAGCGTAACAATCACTAAAGTTATTAATTCGAATGCATTAGCACGAAAGTTCGTTACGCGAAGTAACGGCGCTAACATTCAAAAAGAAAAAAACTATGCCAAGATCAGTAAATCATGTTGCTTCAAAAGCAAGAAGAAAGAAAATTTTGAAACTAACCAGAGGTTACTTTGGTGCTAGAAAAAATGTGTGGACTGTAGCTAAGAATACCTGGGAAAAAGGGTTAACTTATGCCTACCGCGACCGCAAAAACAAGAAAAGAAGTTTCCGTGCTCTCTGGATACAACGTATTAATGCTGCTGCTCGTTTAGAAGGTATTTCTTACTCTAAACTTATGGGTGGTTTGCACAAAGCAGGAATCGAAATTAACCGCAAGGTATTAGCCGACTTAGCTGTAAACCATCCTGATGCGTTTAAAGCTATAGTTGCTAAAGCTAAAGGGGCTTAATTTAAACAAATCCAAAGCTAGAAGTTAAAAGGTTATCTGGAGAAATCCAAATAGCCTTTTTTTATTTATCAAGTAAGTGGGCAAAACTTATTAAGGAGTAAGCACTTATTCCTAAAAAACCGATTGTATAATTGATAAGTAAGATATTAAAACCAAAAATTAAGAACAAATTATTAAAAACGCTTGTTTATTTGCTATAAAGTACATACATTTGTTATAGAAAATAGCCGCATTGGTTTGATTGGGAAACTCATCAAGTAAAACTGAAAACCGAGACAAGCTTTCGCTTCTCAATGGCGGGCCACATCCTTCGGGACAACTTTTTAAGTCAGTGGATTACAAAGAGGGCGGGCACTCAAATCATGTCATTCGGAGTTTCATCGCTTCATCAGTGCGGCTTTTTCTTTTTCGCAACTCAACTCTAAAGGTTGAGTTTTTTATTATAAGCCCGTTATGTGTACGGATGTGCTTTGGGGTATAATAAAAAAAGTGATACCAGAATATTCTGATACCACTTATCTATAATAGTAGTAGAAATAATAACTTCTTTAAAAAGGTAGATCATCATTCGCGCCCCCCGGTATAAACTCTGGAGTTGAGGTAGCCGGCGGAGGAGGGAAACTGCCTTGTGCTTGTGTTTGTGCGCCTGCACTTACTCTTTCAACCTTCCACGCACGAACACTATTAAACCATCTATCTTGCCATTGTCTGGCATCAATATCAAATGAAACGGTTAACTCCTCTCCCATCTGTATGGCAAACTGTTCCACTCTATCAGCTCCAAATACTTCGAAACACATCTTCTTTGGATATTGATCATGATTTTCAATAACATACTCCTGCGCTCTCCATTCATTTCCTGTAGCTTTTGCTACTCCGCTCTTCAGCGGTAAAACTGCTATGATTCTTCCGGTAAATTCCATTTTTAAAACTTTTAATTGTGGTGCGAAGATACAATTTTCTGTTTATATTAGTGAAAGATTGATTGGTTTTTCTTTTGCCATATTGCGCGCAACACTTTTTTTTTTGTAACTTTGTCCACATAGTAGAATAAAAAAACTTTTAAACATAAAGATATGATATTTGTCGTTTCAAGTACTGCTCTTTTCAGTCATTTACAAGCAGTCAGTCGCGTGATAAATTCAAAAAACACATTGCCGATTCTCGACTGTTTTCTCTTTAACCTTGAAGATGGTACGTTAACCATTACAGTTTCCGATTCGGAAACAACTATGGTAACTTCTTTAGAAGTTAACGAAAGCGATACGAATGGGAAATTTGCTGTAGTAGCCAAAACACTTCTGGAAGCCTTAAAAGAAATACCCGAGCAACCCATTAATTTTGAAGTGTCCGACAATCTCGAAATAAGCGTAACCTACCTCAATGGCAAATACAGCTTGATGGGACAGAATGCCGATGAGTTTCCTCAATCGGCTTCACTAAAGGAAAGCGCGGTACGTATTGAAATTGATGCACAAGTTTTACTAAATAGTATTAACCGTACTATTTTCGCAACTGCCGATGATGAACTTCGCCCGGTCATGAATGGTATCTATTTTGATATTACGACCGAAGATATAACTATAGTTGCATCCGATGGGCACAAATTAGTTCGTTATAAAACCATGACATCTCACGGCGATGAACGGGCAGCATTTATCCTTCCTAAAAAGCCGGCCAACTTATTAAAGAGTTTATTGGCTAAAGAACAAGACACTGTAATTATTGAATTTGATGAAAGAAATGCAACATTTATATTGAACAACTATCGCATGATATGTCGTTTAATTGAAGGTCGCTATCCAAATTATAATTCTGTTATTCCACAGAACAATCCTAACAAAGCAACCATTAACCGCCAGTTGTTGATTGGTGCTCTGCGCCGTGTGTCTGTTTTCTCTTCGCAAGCAAGCAGTTTGATTAAACTACGGTTGGAAGAGAATCAATTAATCGTTTCGGCACAAGATATTGACTTCTCCACATCAGCAGAAGAAACCCAGATTTGCCAATATTCTGATGAACCAATGAGCATTGGTTTTAAAGCGACCTTCCTTTTGGATATAATAAATAGTATTACATCAGAAGATATTATCATAGAATTGGCCGATCCTTCAAGGGCAGGGGTTATTGTTCCTATTATTCAGGAAGAAAATGAAGATCTCCTGATGCTACTCATGCCAATGATGCTGAATGATTAATATTTTAGCCACGGATTACACGGATTGCGCAGATTTAACTTCACGGATAATAGAATAAAATCTGTGAAGTTAAATCTGCGTAATCCGTGTAATTCGTTACTAAAAAAGAAAAAACAAAATATAAGAAACTAATGAAACTAAATCTTAGAAATCCCCTCGTTTTCTTTGATCTTGAAACCACCGGTACAAATATTAATACAGACAGAATTGTAGAAATTTGCTATCTGAAGGTATATCCTAATGGAAATGAAGAATCCAAAACCATGCGTATTAATCCGGAAATGCATATCCCGGAAGAATCATCTAAAATACATGGTATCTATGATGAAGATGTTGTAAACTGTCCTACTTTTCGGGAAGTTGCAAAAAACATCGCCAAAGATATTGAGGGAAGCGATTTAGCCGGATTCAACTCAAACCGTTTCGATATTCCCGTACTTGCAGAGGAATTTCTTCGCGCAGGCATCGACATTGATATGTCGCGCCGTAAGTTTATTGATGTACAGGTTATTTTCCATAAAATGGAACAACGTACGCTTTCCGCAGCATATAAATTTTATTGCAGCAAAAATCTGGAAGATGCACACTCGGCCGAGGCCGATACTAAAGCAACATACGAAGTATTAATGTCTCAACTCGATAAATACCCGGAACTGAAAAATGATGTGAAATTCCTTTCCGAGTTTTCCAGTTTTAACCGGAATGTTGATTTCGCCGGCCGAATGGTTTATGATGAGAAAGGGGTTGAAATATTTAATTTCGGAAAGTACAAAGGAATATCTGTTGCTGAAGTATTACAAAAAGACCCAGGATATTACGGCTGGATTCTAGGCAATGACTTTACCTTACATACCAAAGCAATGCTCACTAAAATCCGCTTAAGGGAATTTATGGGGAAGAAATAAAAGATTTATCATTTACTGTTTACTGTTTACTGTTTATTGACTTTGTGCTGAAATAGTAGATGTAAATAGTAAATGGTAAATGGTAAATGGTAAATTTAAAACGATGTTAAAAGGGAAGAAAATAATAGTAGGCATTACCGGGAGTATAGCCGCTTATAAAGCGTGCTATATTATCCGCGGACTTATAAAGAAAGGTGCTGAAGTACAAACGGTTATCACTCCTGCCGGAAAAGAATTTATTACGCCAATTACACTATCCGCTTTAACGAGCAAACCCGTTATAAGTGATTTTTTCGCACAACGAGATGGTACATGGAACAGCCATGTTGATTTGGGATTATGGGCTGATGCAATGCTTATTGCACCTGCAACAGCATCAACAATTGGGAAGATGGCAAACGGCATAGCGGATAATATGCTGATTACTACATATCTATCGGCCAAAGCACCGGTATTTGTTGCTCCCGCTATGGATTTAGATATGTTTGCTCATCCTTCT
This sequence comes from Bacteroides sp., assembly GCA_036724805.1. Classification (GTDB taxonomy): domain Bacteria; phylum Bacteroidota; class Bacteroidia; order Bacteroidales; family Bacteroidaceae; genus Bacteroides. The sequence continues at coordinate 29,334 of DAIMFE010000012.1, read as the reverse complement.
ACTCAAAGGAATCTTGAAATACTTCGTTCCTATGGTAATCATATTATTGAGCCCGCCTCCGGTGAACTGGCAAGTCATTTGATTGGAAAAGGTAGAATGGAAGAGCCCGAAAACATCATCCGCGTATTAGAAGATTTCTTCGCATCCACAGCAGATTTAGCAGGAAAAAAGATTCTGATTACAGCAGGGCCAACTTACGAAAAGATTGATCCTGTTAGATTCATTGGTAATTACTCTTCCGGGAAAATGGGATTTGCCCTTGCCGAGGAATGCGCAGAAAGAGGAGCAGAAGTAATCTTGATTACCGGTCCTGTAAACCTGAAAACGCCCCATTCAAATATTAATCGAATAGATGTAGAATCTGCATCCGAAATGTTTGATGAAGTCACTAAACATTACCCGGAAGTAGATGCAGGAATACTTTGCGCTGCCGTAGCCGATTTTACTCCTGAAACAGCAACAGATAAAAAGCTAAAACGCGGAGATAACGGTTTGGCATTAAAACTTAAACCCACCCGGGACATAGCTGCCAATTTAGGAATAATGAAAAAAGAAAATCAGTTGCTTGTTGGTTTCGCGCTCGAAACAAACGATGAAGAAGCAAATGCATATCGAAAACTGGAGAAAAAGAATTTAGATTTTATTGTGCTTAATTCTTTAAATGATTCGCAAGCCGGTTTTAAATATGACACCAATAAAATAACTATTATAGATAGGAATAATCGTACAGAATACGAACTTAAACCTAAGAAAGAAGTAGCTAAAGATATTATTGCCAGAGTTAGTAAAGAAATGAAGTGAGGTAAAGGTTGGGTAAAGTTTCTTTTACTTTACCTAACTTTTACCTAACTTTACCTCCTCAAAAACTTATTTCATGTTACGTTCACTATACATACAAAACTACGCTCTTATTGAAGAGCTCGATATTAGCTTCAATGAAGGCTTCTCTGTAATAACCGGCGAAACCGGAGCCGGCAAATCAATCATTCTGGGAGCCATTGGATTGTTGCTGGGGCAACGGGCAGATACAAAATCCATCCGCCAGGGAGCCGCTAAATGTATTATTGAAGCCAGATTCGACATATCAGCTTATAAACTGGAAGATCTTTTTGAGGAGAATGAACTGGAATATGAAAACGAATGTATCTTTCGAAGAGAGGTACATTCCTCAGGTAAAAGTCGCGCTTTCATAAATGATTCTCCTGTGTCTCTACCCCTGATGAAAGAATTGGGAGAACAGCTAATTGATGTTCATTCCCAACACCAGAATTTATTATTAAACAAGGAAGATTTCCAATTGGGCGTTCTCGATGTTCTGGCCAATAACGATGGATTACTGGACAAATATCGTTTCATGTATAAAGAGTGGAAGGCTATTGATAAAGAATTGAAAGATACCATCGAACTTGCCGAGAAGAGTAAGGCAGATGAAGAGTATATTCGGTACCAATTAGAGCAATTGGATGCATCCAAATTAACTGATGGTGAACAGGAAGAGCTGGAAGAGGAGGCCGAAACCCTTGCTCATGCCGAAGAAATAAAAAGTGGTCTCTATAAAATAGACCAAATCTTTAATGGCGATGAAGTAGGAATATTGGCTGCGCTTAAGGATGGGTTAAATACACTTCGAACGATCTCAAAAGTATATTCAAAAGCTTCGGAACTGGCAGACCGTGTAGAGAATAGTTATATTGAATTAAAAGATATAGCCTTAGAAACAGCAGGTAAAGTAGACGAAATTGAATTTAATCCTGCTCGCATGGAAGCGGTAAATGAGCGCTTGAATCTTATTTACTCTTTGCAACAGAAGCACCGTGTTCAAACAGTTGGAGAACTAATTGCACTAACCAACGAATACAAAGATCGCTTATCGGAAATTACTTCATTCGAGGAGAGAATTTCCGAATTAACAGAAAGGCGTAATTTACAATTCCAGAAAGTTGTTAAGGAAGCTGCTGATCTTACTAAGAAAAGAACAAAAGCCGCCCGTGAAGTTGAAAAAGACATGGTAAACAGGCTCATACCTTTAGGGATGCCCAACATTCGTTTTGTGGTAGAGATGAATTCGCGTAAAGAACCGGGGCCAAATGGTGCAGACACAGTAAGTTTTCTCTTTTCGGCCAACAAGAATGGTACTCTTCAAAGCATATCTGCTGTAGCGTCAGGTGGTGAAATTGCCCGTGTCATGCTTTCCATAAAAGCCATCATTGCCAAAGCGGCTAAATTGCCTACAATCATTTTCGATGAGATTGATACCGGAGTTTCCGGTGAAATAGCCGACCGCATGGCGGATATCATGGAGGAAATGGGTAATCAAGAACGCCAAGTGCTTAGCATTACGCATTTACCGCAGATTGCCGCTCGTGGGAAAGCTCACTATTTCGTTTATAAGCAAGATAATGATACTGAAACAAATAGCCATATCCGCCGATTGAATGAAAATGAACGTATTGAGGAGATTGCACACATGTTGAGTGGAGCCACTCTAACAGAAGCCGCATTAAATAATGCAAAAGAACTGTTAAAGAAAACAAGATAATTTATATATTTGTTTGTTTGTTTACATACTTTATAGTGAAAGATGATCGATAAAAATGATATGATTTTCGGCGTGCGCGCTGTAATCGAAGCCATTCAGGCCGGTAAAGAGATAGATAAAATCCTAGTGAAGAAAGATATTCAGAGCGATTTGTCGAAAGAACTTTTCGCCGCAATTAAAGGAACTTCTATCCCCGTACAACGCGTACCGGTAGAGAAAATTAACAAGATCACCCGCAAGAATCACCAGGGAGTGGTCGCTTTCATTTCTTCAATAGTCTACCAAAAGGTAGAAGACCTTGTTCCTTTTCTTTTTGAGCAAGGTAAAAACCCCTTCTTCGTACTATTAGATGGTATTACCGATGTACGTAATTTCGGAGCAATTGCGCGTACCTGCGAATGCGCCGGAGTAGATGCCGTAGTAATCCCTTCGAAAAACAGTGTAACAGTTAATGCTGATGCGATGAAAACATCTGCCGGGGCGCTTCATACATTACCGGTATGCAAAGAAAAAAGTTTAAAGCAATCGCTGGAATTTCTCAAGAACAGTGGATTCAAATTAATAGCTGCAACCGAAAAAGGAGATTATGAATATACCAAAGCCGATTACAACGGGCCGGTCTGTTTAATTATGGGAGCCGAAGATAAGGGGGTATCTTATGAAAACCTGGCTTTGTGCGATGAATGGGTAAAAATTCCTATTCTCGGTACCATTGAATCCCTGAATGTATCCGTTGCAGCAGGTATCCTGATTTACGAAGCACTAAAACAACGAAACTAATTTATATGCACATGAAAAGAAACACACTATTATTAATACTTTGTTGTCTGTTTACCCAGCTAACCATGGCTCAGACACCCAAATGGCTGGAAAAAGCTAAGCTGGCTGTTTTTTCAGTGGTTACGTATGATAAAGACAACAATATGATAAATTCCGGTAACGGATTCTTTGTTTCGGATGACGGAACAGCCTTATCGGATTATGCATCATTTATGGGTGCCGAACGTGCGGTGGTTATTAATTCTGCCGGACAGAAAATGGATGTAGAAACCATTTTGGGTGCTAACAGCATGTATGATGTTATTAAATTTAAAGTAAATACCGGCAATAAAAAAGTTCCGACATTAACTGTTGCATCAGCCCCATCTATACAAGGAAACGATGTTTATCTACTACCCTACTCCACGCAAAAAGATAAATCTTTTACCGCCGGTAAAGTTACCGAAACCTCTACAATGGGAGAAGGATTGAGTTACTATACTCTTTCTCTGGCTTTGGGCGACAAGCAGGTGAGTTGCCCTGTACTAAACGCCGATGGCAATGTTGTGGGTATAGCTCAAAAGGCTACAGGTAAAGATGCCGGATCGCAATGCTACGCGGTTGATGCGAAATATGGAATGTCATTATCAATTAATCCGTTATCGATTTCCGATATAACTTACAAGAATATAGGTATAAAGAAAGGACTGCCAACCGCAGAAGATGAAGCGTTGGTTAACCTCTTCATGGCATCTGGCCAGGTATCACCGGAGGAATACGCTCGGCTACTGGATGAGTTTATCAGTCAGTTCCCTAATAGTGTAGACGGATACATTCGCCGGGCAACAAATTATGTATATACTTCAACCGATGAATCGAATATCCAGAAAGCCGCAAATGATTTAGCCAAAGCCTTATCGGTTGCTAAGAAAAAAGATGAAGTTCATTTTAATGCTGCCAAACTGATTTATACTTATCAGTTAACAGGACCGGAGCAAAAATATAAAGACTGGACTATGGACAAAGCGCTTGCCGAAATACGCAGTGCTATTACTATTGATCCATTGCCTATTTATATTCAGCAGGAAGGTGACATATTATTTGCTCAAAAGAATTATGAAGGCGCTCTGGAAGCTTATGATAAAGTAAATGAATCTAACTTGGCTTCCTCACAATCCTTCTACAATGCAGCAAAAACAAAAGAAGTGATGGGTAGAGATATTAATGAAGTAATTGCCCTTATGGATAGTTGTGTTCTACGAGTACCCATTCCAATAAATGCTTCTGATGCCGCCTATTTTCTGGAACGTGCAAATCTATATATGCAAACAGAACAATATCGTTTGGCAATGTTGGATTACGACACCTATTACAAATCCGTAAGGGGGGATGTAAATGATGTTTTCTATTATTACCGCGAACAGGCAGCTCTCAATGCCCGACAATTTCAACGTGCATTAGATGATATCAATATGGCAATCAAGCTAAATGCCAAGGAGCCAACTTATCATACAGAATTAGGAGTTATCAATCTTCGGGTGGGTAGATATGAAGAGGCAGAAAAGGCATTCAATCAAACCATTGCGCTTGCTCCTGATTATGCAGAAGCCTATCGTTTGAAGGGGGTAGCTTTGCAACAGCAAAAAAAATTAGACGAAGCCTGCGAAAGTTTCAAAAAGGCAAAGGAACTAGGAGATACAATAGTTGATAGTTTAATTGAAAAGGTCTGCAAATAAAGCACTTAGCAATAAACGAACAATAGCTACGGCACTATGAAAACTCTCCTTGCAACCCTCAATGCCAAGTATATCCATGTTTCCCTGGCGCTGCGCTGGCTGTATGTTGCCAATAAAGATAATTGTGATATTTCTTTCAGAGAATACAGCCTCAAAGAAACCACAGAAAATATCATAGAAGATATTCTTTCATCGAGTTGCGATATTCTGGGGTTAAGCATTTATATATGGAATGTGAACCGGATGCAGGAGATTATTTCATCGCTCAAAGAACGTAAACCGCAGTTGATTATTGTTCTAGGCGGACCGGAAGTATCTTATGAACCGGCTCATTTCCTGAATGAATGGCTTGTAGATTACATCATCAGCGGAGAAGGAGAATTTGTTCTAGGCGAGATAATTCATAATATAGAAAGGGGCAGCAGCAAACAGATACCGGGTGTTTCTACCCCCGGGCAAATAAGTAATGTTATTGCAAAAGCCGATCTTGCGAAGTTGGCACAGTTACCCTCGCCCTATATGCTTGACGAAGATAAGAACAACCTGAAAAACCGACTTGTTTATTTCGAAACATCCCGGGGTTGCCCCTATCAATGTCAGTATTGTTTATCATCACTTGAAAAAGGGGTACGTTATTTCCCTTCGGAATATATCTTCGAGAACCTCTCCTACCTGATTCATTCGGGCGCGCGACAAATAAAGTTTCTCGACCGAACCTTTAACCTGAATAAAGAACATACCCGCGCTGTATTCGATTTTCTTATAAAAAATCATCGCGAAGGCTTAAGCTGTCAGTTTGAGATATATGCCGATTTGATGACGGATGAGGTTATTGATTATCTGAATACCACACTCCCACCCGATTATTTTCGTTTCGAAATGGGGATTCAATCTACTTACGAACCCACTAATTTAGCTGTTAATCGCAAACAGAATTTTCCGTTACTAGCCGGTAATATTAAGAAATTAATGGATGGGGGAAAAGTGGTACTGCATCTGGATTTAATTGCCGGACTTCCTTACGAGAATTTCGAACGTTTTACCCGTTCTTTCAATGAAGTTTTTGATCTGGGAGCCAAAGAAGTGCAGCTTGGATTCTTAAAAATGCTACGTGGAACGCGGTTGCGCAAAGAGGCTGATAAATATGGATACCTGTATTCTGAAGAAGCGCCTTATGAAATTAAGTACAACCGGGATATTTCCACAGAAGATTTACACCGTATTCACGAAGCAGAGCACGCACTGGAACGGTATTGGAACAGTGGTCGCTTTCCTACAACAATGAAGGAAGTTTTCGAGAAATATTATCCTAACCGCTACTTTGAGCTTTTCGATGAACTTGCTCAATATGCTGATAGCAAAGGGTTTCCGGCAAGGGGTTATCAGTTGGAAGATCTCTTTCTTTTTCTTTATGAGTTTTTAGTTAGTAAGGGTATTGATCTCTTCCGGCTACTAAGAGCGGATTACTATGGTAATTTCACTATGAGACCAATGGGATTTTGGCTTCATAAAATGGATAAAGAAACACGGAAAAAGATTCTTTATACCATTGGGCAGGATAAGGGGTTTCTTAATAAGCATGGCCTTACCCGTAAAATTATAGAAAAACAAACCGCTATTGATACTGAAGGGGAAGATGAATTTTTGCTAACTGTGTTCTTAAAAGATGGAAACGCGGTAGTAAGGAAACAGATTTTATATTCTTTTTCTCTTCCGACATAAATATATATTAATACTCAATCAATCGTCTTCATTAGATATAAAATAGGCTCTGGTGCATACCCCATTGTTTATCATACAACTAATTAACCCATTATCAGCAGTAAGTTCAAGGTTGCCGCTATGTGAATCATGGGGTATATAATGACTTGCAAACTGTCTTTCCAGCTCTTCTCGTGATATTCCTTTAAATTCTGTTATTTCTTCGGCACGTGGTTGAGGGCCATTTATCCAATTACGCAATCCCTCAATATATTGCTGACTTTTATCAATATCTTTCATCGTGTTCCTGTAAATTTTATCAAATGCAAATATTGTTCATGTATTTATTATTACAAAGCTATAAAATAATATCTGATCGACAATAAGAAACGCTCTTTAATTTCAGTTTATTAATAGTATTACCCTCGTATCACCTCTTCTTTAACACGCTCAACATTCTTACACAAATTCTCAACAAAAGAATAACCGGTTAAACCCAAAATGTCTAATCCAAATGCACGTTGCATTTCTACCAAATGCACGTTGCATTTGTCTCAACAGCACGTTGCTAATTTGAAAATGCGCGTTGCATTTGGAAAAATGCACGTTGCATTTTGGGCGCTGCAACGTACCGACAACAAACACCTACGCTAAACTATCAACCATTATCTACCACCTATCTATCCCTAAGTTTGCTCCTATAAATAAAATGATAGTTTGTTTATTTTACTAAACAATAAAAACAATACACAAATTTCTTTGTTTAAAGAATTGAATACAATTATTCATTGAAAATATTCAATAAACAAAATGAATTTATATAAGAAAGTATTTTATTTAGGCTTGGGGGTATTGTTTTTATCTTCCTGTATCAAAGATGGATTATGCCATACAGAGGGAAAAATAGAGATAGAAATAGAAGATAAAAACTATTATAACATTTATGACATTAAAGGAATTGCACCAATTAATGAAGATTTACCGATGTATAGGTACACAAACCAAGTTTTTCTTTGGTGGAATAATAGTAATGATTTATCAATTAATTATATAGCTAATGCAGCTATTGAAAAGTCAGAATTAAGTCATAAACTCAACGCTGCTCATTTTGAGGAAGGAATGAATCAGGTAGTATCAGTTGGCAATGGAATTATTTCTGATTTAAGTTCAGAATCAGATTTTATGTATGAGCTCCATCCCAATAACATAGAAGAAAATGATGTGTATATTGGTTATTCCGATATACCAATTCCATTGTATGAAGATGTTGCTATTAAAATGTTTCGCGCCAAAGGAAAATTACTTACCTATATAAATAATCTGCCTACAAGCGTTGCTAGGGTAGAAATTAATATAGGTGGTGTTTACAAAACAGTTGACAAGAAGTTAAACTACTCAGGATCAACCCATGTTACCAAATCTGTTGATGCAACCATGAATACAACAGATGGAAGATTAACCACAGAATGTTTTGTGTCTCCCAATGTAGATGAAACGGGGGCGCATTTAACCATCAATCTCTATAATAAAGGAGGCAATATTACATCGTTATATAATATTTATTTAAAAATAGATAGAAACAGGATAACGGTTGTAAACCTCAATTATAATTCTGAAATGCGGAGTTGGGAGTTGTCAATGTTAGTCGACGGGCATTGGGAACAGGTTCATAATCTGATAGTTTCGGAATAACGTAATTTTATAAATATCACATTGTATTATTAATTAAAAAGAAGATTATGAAAAAAATTTTATTTGCCGTAGCATGTGCTATGGTATTAGGTTCATGCTCTGGCGAGCAAGAAACGGATAACAAGCAGCCATCCGGATCATTAACATTCGAGATTTCTGCTGTTAACTCCCTCCAAACGCGTGCTGATTTATACAGCCAGGAACCCATACATGAAGTAGAAAGGGTTAGCGTATATGTATTCAAAGAATCAGGTTCGGATTATTTGTATCTTAAAACTTTTGAAATACCATCGTGGGCTAAAGGCTCTGGTTTTCAACGTTATGAGGTACCCAATACCGACATGCTTCCCGGAGGTAACTATCGGTTCTTAGTAGTTGGACGTGACCTTACTGATAATTTTACGCTTCCTACGCTTACAGCAAATACTACAAATTACAATGATTTCATTGTATCAATTAGCGCTCCCGGACAGGAAACAGAAATTTTCGCAGGTTCTAAAGATGTAGCAATTGTTTCACAAGGAATGAGGGTGCCAATAACTATTACCCGTCAGGTTGCGGGTGTTTTAGGGTATTTCAAAAACATTCCTGCTGATATAGGTGGTACAACAGTAAAGTTTCTGCGTTTAAGTGTTAGCAATAGCAGTACAGAGGTTAACCTTACTACCGGTGTGGGTACCGAACTAACAGGAACCAGCTATAATCTTATCAATGTGGACCTTAGCAGTCAGACAGTGAATAGCGATGGGGCTTATGTTGGTAACGATCTTACTTCTGCCGGAATTGTTAAAGTAGATAACTCTCAGTTAAACGGTGCATTTGTTTTACCGGTTAATGGCGTTTCTCTTACATTAGGATTGTACGATGCATCTAATAATCCACTTAAAACATGGACTATATTGAATGAAGTATCCGCTAATAGTTATAATATCTTACCTAACCATTTCTACACAATCGGAACAAAGGTAGCCAACGGATCAACAACCGGTACACCGGATAATCCAACCCCCGACTCGCCGGTAGATTTGATGAGAGACCAGTCTATTGCAATTAATATTTCTCCAAACTGGGTTCAGGTACACGATATGGCCATCCAATAATTATTAAAGCCAATGTCGTTTAGTTAAGGATTCTTGCCACCTTAACTAAACGACATTGATATTAAATCTTTAATTTACAAAATTATAACAAAGCACTTTTAGAGCACGTTCGGATTCAATAAAATTCAATAGAATGATTCGAGCGTACTTATAATGACAATCCACCCTTGTTAAACAATTAATTTAATAAAGAAATAACAGCATGAAATGGATTAATTTAATTCGTTTGTTTTTTATGTTTGCAATAGTTAATATTTTGCTGTCATGTGAAAAAGCACTTCTAAGCGAACCGGAAATGGAAGAAAAGAATTCAATAGAACTAAACGTTTCTTTTGATAACATTTCCACAAGAGATTTCGCAAACAACGGCACTCACAATGTGAATCGTATACTCATTATACCTTTCAAAAAAACGGACGAAAGTTTAACCAATGATGATGCTAATTTTATACCTTTGTACACACTGGCTTTACAAAAAGATGTAACCCAGTTCGCGGTAAATAATATATCATTGCATCTTCCTATTGAAACAACCTATAAAGTTTTGGTCATCGGATATAATCAGAACGACTATGATTACAACAATATAAGCAATCCTGCAAATCGTTTTACTATCGGAGCATTAACTTCTCCTGCAACTCTCGCTAATTTTCATCTTTATCCAAAATCCGCAACGGCAGTTCCCGAGTTTTTCTCCTGCATCTGTGATGTTTATGACGGTGCTACTAACGTAGGAACAGCTTTTCGCCCGGAACAAGATTACTCTCTTTCAGGAACTCTTGGGAGATTGGTTTGTGGCTTTTCTGTAACCATAAATAGCATTCCAAATTATGTAAAATCGATAAGTTTAGTTGGCGAAAATCTAACAAAAGTCTCCAAAGCCACAGATGGATCCGTTCTTTTATCGCAAGTAACCGGTGACGATGATAACCGTTTGGTCGAAAAGCAGGCTCTGTCTTCTACCGGTACTATAACTTTTAATAAATATTTCCTGCCTACGTTTGATACAAAGGCAACAAGATTTTTCTTAGATGTTGAATATGGTTCGTATGTGGATAGATATACAATAAAAATAGCCGGAACATCTACTGTTGTATCTACGAATAATCAGTTTTCACTTCATCCAAATCATGCAATAAATATTACAGGAAACTTTTCTCAAATAAATACAGGCTTTACCCTTACTTATTTAATTAATCTTGATGATAACGCATGGGACGGATTACAATAAAATATACATTTATGCACAATATTATATGCTTGCTATTATTTACCGGATTCTTATTTTCACTATCAGGATGTGAGAAAGAGAATGCGGGTTTAGATCATGATATTAACCTTCCAAATGAGGAAATAGAAAACAAAGATATTCCCAAAGGTTATTTTGAAGTTGTTTTCTCTTCACCACAATCGCGTGTTGCGGTTACCGGCCCGGATAACCGGATAAGAGATTTGCGTTATCTTCTTTTTTCATCTACCGGGGCTTTTGTAAAAGAACAAAGAATCGTTACTCCAACAAACGGCACACAAACCTGGCCGCTTGCAGCGGTGAGAGATACACTACCCATAGGAAGCTATCGCGCTGTATTTTTGGGTAATACGGAACAAACGCTCTTTCCATACGCAACATCCAGTAATCCGGTTAATTACAATCCGGTTTTAACAGGATATAAGTCGGGGTATTCATCAGGAAGAATAATACTTCCCGGCGCCGAATTTACCGATGACACAGAGTATTACATGGCTAACGTTACGTTTTCCAACACTTCGCCAAATCCTTCAATATTATTACAGCGCATTATAGGGATGCTAAATTTGCATCGTAATTTTGTTGATGCACAAACGGCATTAAATACACTTGTTAACAATATAGTTACTAATGTAGGATATAAAAACCTGATTCGTAGCCAGGTAACTAATTTATTGTCGGGGTTGATAAAGGATAAATTAGATTTGGGTATTGTTGGCAATGCAGTTTATGCTCTTTTAGGTGGTCTCGATGCAGTAGTAAATGTGTTGGTTGGGACACTTATTGAACCGGTAACAGATGCTCTTTACAATCTTTTATTACAACAACTAGTCAATCAGATAGGGATGGCGCTTACAGGTAATATGGATCAATCCGGACTTCTTGCCGCATTGGGAGTATTACTAAATCCATGGGCTACGAGTGAAGCCGATGCGGCTATCATTTCAATAAATAATTTCCCTAAATCGGTTGATTTTGATCTTGCGGTGCAAGATTATTTCACCGGGATAGAAAAATTCAAATATAAATTTACCGGAGCTTCTGTATATGATGAAAAAGATATCTTGATTAAGAATTTCAACGGCTTGTTTGACATACAAAAGATAAATGTAGTGAAACAAGGTATCATTGCCGGACTTGTTATTGACCAATTGGCTGATGGTCCCTGGCTTCTTAACGGCACTTTTGTTGATATAAATGACCCCACTAGTTTTACTAACCAAACAAACAGGAGATTTAAATCTAATTACTCATTAATTGATATCGGATTAAAATCTTATACGCTGCAAACTGATGGCTCTCACAGTTTGACATTGTCGGTTTCTTTAGGATCAATTCCAAACCTCGATGGTATTGTAAAAGGAATTCCAATTTTGGGTCCTATTCTCAATACTACAATTAATTCGCTTATTCTTGATCCCTTAAAAACAATTATAATATCCACATCAATTAATGTTCCATTACTGGGCATTAGTAATTTATCTGTGCGTGGTGGCTGGAGTATACCGGCTGCGTATTGATAAAAATGGCCGGGATCACTCCCGGATAGGCTCTATGAAAGGAATCCGGGTTGTAAGCCTCAATACACAAGGCTTGCAACCTTTATATATATGTACACTCTTAATTAATAAAAACACAATCTTTGCATCTCTAAATTAGAAGATATTAAAAAAAAATATAGTAATTTTGTTTCGAAGACCAACATTCCTTCACCTTGGACTTTACACAGGCAGACATACTATCTTCTTTTGAAGAAAATGCACATACAAACTTCGGTTCGTTTTATAATACTTATTATAAACGTTTCGTACGGTATGCCTTTTATTATGTAAATGACAAGCAAACTGCCGAAGATATAACCCACGATGCTATTCTTTATTATTGGGAAAACAAAGATAAAATATCGGCAAACATTGATATACTTGGCTATATACTGATGACGGTTAAAAGCAAATGTTTAAATTACCTTAAACATTTAAACGTACGCACAGAGTACAACAAAAATTTTCTTGAACTGCACGAATGGGAGATCAAAACGCGCATTATGGCTTTGGAAAACAATAATTATTCCGAGATATTTACCAAAGAAATAATGGAGATTATTATCCGCTCCTTATCCAAGCTACCAGAGCAAACTCAATATATTTTCATACAAAACCGCTTTAAATACAGATCGCGGAAAGAAATTGCGCAAGAGATGCGGGTATCTCTACAAAAGATTGATTATCATATAAATAAGGCAAACGATCATTTATATAAAACGTTGAAAGATTACCTTCCTATACTCCCACTTCTTTGGCTTTTCGAAAAAATTTGTTGATTGTAATTTGGGATTTTCCAAAGGTTAATTGTTTATGTATTAAAGCAACTAATATAACTTCATGAAAATTGATCGCAATGTATTAATACGTTTCTTTTCAGGAGAGTCTTCTGATGATGACAAGCAAGCCATTCGCCAATGGTTTGAGAGCAATGAAGAAAACAGAAGACTGTTTATCAATGAGCGTATCAGATTTGATGCATCCCTTATTGTTGATGAAGATGAAATAAAACCCATCCGGCCTGTTAATGCTCATCATTATCTTTTGAATATCTTAAAAGCAGCCTCTGTAATTATAATTCTTGTTGGTAGCAGCTATATCTTTAGCCGTATTTACAACAAATTACCCGAAATACCCAAACAAACTGTACAAGTGCCGCCGGGAAACCGTACTTCCATCACCCTGCCTGATGGAACATTGGTTTGGTTAAATTCGAACACAACACTAAAATATCCTGCCCTTTTTTCGGACGAAAAGCGAATAGTTGAACTCAATGGGCAAGCCTATTTCGATGTAAAGCCCAAAACCGACCGCCCTTTTCTGATTAAAACAAGCAAGTACACTATTGAAGTATTGGGCACTACACTCGATGTAGAGGCTTATGATATGGAGAATACTTTTTCAACATCCTTATTTACAGGTAAGGTGAAATTATTTAAAGAACAAGGTTTCGAGCAGGAAGTATATCTTAATCAAGGGGAAACTGCTATTCTGGTAGGGAATAATTTACTGGTATCATCTCATAAATCAGAAACTTACAAGTGGCGAGACGGATTGATTGTAATAGAAGAAAAGTCATTCGAAGAGATTATGACCCTCTTTGAGAAATACTTTGGACAAAAAATTATCATACAAAACAATAAGCTCAAAGATTTAGGATATCGTGGAAAACTACGAATATCGGATGGTGTTGATCATGCACTTCGTGTGTTACAAAATGATTTTCGTTTTACTTACAAGCGAGATGAAGATATAAATAGAATCTATATTAATTAACCATCAAAATAGTATGCCTATGAGAAAACACATGCTTTAAAAAAGACGAATCGGTAAATGCGGCCACACTTACCGATCCTAACAAGTACATTAAAAAAACATACTTATTAATCAAAAAATCTATTACAAAGATATGAAAAAACTTTTTTCATCAGGGATTCTTTTGTTAAAACACGAAAATGATATCCGAATAGTAAGAATTATGAAATTAAGCGCATTTCTGATACTGATATTTACTTCTTTTGCAATGGCTGAGAATTTGCATTCCCAGAATGCTGTAGTAAGCTTGAATAAAAGACAGGTGGCACTTAAAGAAGTGTTAGACGAAATTGAAAAGCAAACAGATTATCTTTTTATATCCAACAGGAATATTAATCTGGAAAGCAAAGTATCCATACAGGCCAGCAAAAAACCTGTAAAGGAAGTACTCGATAAACTCTTCACAAATACAGAGTTATCATATTCTATGGAAGGTATAAACATCATCCTTACCCAAAAAAACACTACATCCTTACCCGATGCCATTCAACAACAGAAAAAAACAGTTGCCGGAACTGTTAAGGATGATTTTGGCGAACCCATAATTGGTGCTAATGTTATAGAGAAAGGAACAACCAATGGAGTTATAACGGATATAAACGGAAATTTCTCTCTATCCGTATCTGATGATGGTATTATTCAGGTTTCATACATCGGCTATTTCCCTGTTGAAGTGCCTGCAAAAGGAAAAACCACATTTAATTTCACCCTTAAAGAAGACTCTCAAACATTAGACGAAGTTGTAGTTGTGGGTTTTGGTACACAGAAAAAAGCTAATCTTACCGGAGCAGTAAGTACCGTAAAGATGGAAGATGTATTGGGCGACCGTCCCGTAGTATCAGCCAGTCAGGCTTTGCAAGGTGCTGTACCCGGCTTACAGATTACTACCAATACAGGTAAACCAGGCGAAGCGATGACATTCAATATCCGTGGAACAAACCGTTTGGATGTTGACGGTTTCGGTGCCGGTTCTCCACTGGTACTGGTAGACAATGTGCCAATGGATATCAACATGATTTCGCCTGCTGATATAGAAACAGTAACCATATTAAAAGATGCAGCTTCGGCAGCCATATATGGTGCTCGTGCGGCTTTTGGGGTTATTCTGATTACTACCAAGAAAGCCGATAAAGAACAAAAAGTAAGGGTGAACTACAACAACAACTTTGCTTTTACAAAACCACAGGAACTGGTAGAGAAAGCAAGTCCGCTCCAAACAGTGCAACTTTATAAAGACATGAACTACCCAAGCGGAAATTACACCATTGGTGGTCAGAATATAGACAGTTGGATGGGATACCTTAACGATTATCAGTCCAATCCCGGCAAATATCCATTAGGATACCATATTGATGAAAACGGCAACCGTTTCGACCTTCGCGAAACAAATCATCTGAAACGTATCATGGATGATTATGGTTTCCAGCAAACACACAACGTATCTGTAGATGGCGGTACTGCCAAAACATCGTTCCGCGGATCTTTTGGTTACCTCAATGAAGATGGTATCCTCATAACAGATAAAGACAAATATAACCGATACAATGTATCATCCTTTGTAAATACGGAAATCAACAAGTGGTTGTCTGTACAATTGGATGTTAAATATGCCAAATCAACCAAGAGTGAACCAGTGCTTAATTCATTGCGTAACTGGCCTTTCTTCCGTTTGGCGCAGCTATTACCGACTTATTATCCTGAAGGAGAAGTTGAAATAGGGGGGCGGATGCTACCCATTGGTACCCCTCGTTGGAATATACAGAATGCAGCACCTACGAAAATAATCGATCAGGATATCCGTCTTTTCGGTAAGGCCATTTTGAAACCGTTCGAAGGATTACTTGTTAATGCCGAATTTACCTACAACCGTACCAACCAGAGTATTGATGAGTATAAAAAGAAATTATCGTATGTAAATGCCGAAACATCTACTTTCCGCGAAATGGAAACATCGGGCGGAACCTCAAGTTACAAAGTAGATAATAAATATGTTGATTACAAAGCATTCAACCTGTATGCCAATTATGACAAATCTATTGGTAACCACAATATAGGTTTAATGGCGGGCTTTAATCAAGAGTACAGTTATTCAAACATGGTATGGACACAACGTACCAATGTAAATCCTAACGCCCCGGCAATTAGCTCGGCAGATGGTACTATGACCAATGGTGGAGCATATGATGAATTTGCTCTCAGGGGAGCTTACTACCGTGCGGCTTACAATTATAAAGGAAAATATTTACTCGAAACCAATGGCCGTTACGATGGTTCATCAAAATTTCCCTCCGGTCATCGTTTTGGCTTCTTCCCATCCGTTTCTGCTGCATGGAGACTTTCGGAAGAAAGTTTTATGGATTGGTCGAAGAACTATATGGATAACCTGAAAGTAAGGGCATCATTCGGGCAAGTAGGTAACCAGGCTATCGCAAACTATGCTTTCATTGGAACAATGGGATCGGCCAACGGCTGGTTAGGTAACGATGGAAATTGGAATATGACCTATACTGTACCGCCATTATTCAGTTCGAACTTTACATGGGAAAAAGTGCAGACAATAGACTTTGGTCTTGATTTAAATCTGTTTAATAATCGTCTTGAAATGGTGTTCGACTGGTATATCCGCGATACAAAAGATATGTTGGCTCCGGGAATAGACTCTCCATCGGTGCTGGGAGCAACTTCCCCACTTGAAAACTCGGCCGACCTGCGTACCACAGGATGGGAATTATCACTGGCATGGCGAGACAGGATTGGAAAAGACTGGCGCTATAGCGTAGGGTTTAATCTATACGATAGCCAGAGTAAAGTAACCAAGTTTGATAATCCTACTGAAATTTTATCCAATTTCAGGAAAGGACAGAAAATAGGTGAAATTTGGGGACTTGTAACCGACCGTTTGTATACTGTGGATGATTTTGATGTGGCAGACGATGCAACCAATACTTATGTACTTAAAAAGGGAATACCCACACTCGACCCCTATGTACGTGCTCCACGTCCGGGTGATATACTTTATAAAGACCTCGATGGCAGCGGTGCTATCGAAACTTCGGGTAGCAATACAGCTACTGATGCGGGCGACCGTAGAGTTATCGGTAACAATACACGCCGCTACAACTATGCTATTAACGCGAGTTTAGGCTGGAAAGGTTTCGATCTAAGCCTATTTTTTCAGGGAGTAGGGAAAAGAGATTTATGGATTGGCGATCATCAGCAGTCTAACTTCCTGCTTTGGCCACATACCGATACGGATAACCCGAATGCGCCATCACCTGTATTTGCTCATCATCTTAATTACTGGACTCCTGAAAATCAAAATGCGTATTACCCGCGTTTAAGTAATCAGAGTGGAACAAACCAGGGGGTTGATTCTTATAATCGCCGTATTCAGACAAAATACCTGCAAGACGGCTCGTTTATTAAGCTGAAAAATATAACCATAGGTTATACCGTTCCTCAGAAGGTGCTGGAAAAAACAAAAATAATCCGGTCATTAAAAATATTCTTCAGCGGAGAAGATCTGTGGATGCATCACAATATGTTTAAAGGAATGGATCCGGAGCAAACACCAAGGGTAACCCTGTTGTATCCTTTTATGAAGAAATATTCTTTCGGGTTTAATGTTACATTATAAATCTTTAATAAGATAACAAATATGAAAAAATATATAAGTTATTTCGTGTTAGCATTGCTTACATATTTAACATCCTGTGACGATAGTTTTCTGAATAGGCTTCCGGTAGACAAAGAAACGGAATCTACCGTTTTTACAACCTATGATAACTTTAAAAAATATGCATGGAGGTTTTACAATTCCACAAATGGGTTAATATCTTATCAGAGTTATCCTTACGATGGTGATGTATCGGATATGATGTACTATGCGATGAATACTCAGGGTAGATGGAATTATAAAGGTGGATTCGATTGGGTTTTCGGAACCACAGCGCCATCGAATATTTCGGCAGCTGCATGGAATTTCGATTATATTCGTCAGGTTAATATCATGCTTGATAATATTGACGGCTCACAGATGACAGTTGAAGACAAAGAACATTGGCGCAGTGTAGGATATTTTTTCCGCGCGCATGCCTATTTCGAATTAATGAAAAATTACGGAGAACTACCCTGGTTAGAACATGTGGTTGCAACCAACGATGGAAATATTATATATGGTAAAAAAGATTCGCGCGAACTGGTAGCCAATAATATCCTGACGAACCTGCAATATGCGGAAAAGCATATCTATACCAATGGAGACGGTACTAACACAGTTAACAGCAATGTAATCAAGGCTTTTATATCTCGTTTTGGATTATGGGAGGGTACATGGCGTAAGTATCACGGTTCGGTTGATGGCATTGACGGAACCAAATACTTTGAGGCCAGTGTAAAAGCTTCACAGGAACTGATTGATCAAAACCTGGGTCTGGTAGCTAATTTCGATGACGTTTTCAATTCCGAAAGCCTTGCAGACGAAAAAAGTATTTTGTTGTATCGCGTATATGTACCCAATGAAGCAGACAAAGGCCATGACCTAACTGTGCGTATACGCGGAGAGTTGCAATTTGAAGCTACTAAAAAGTTAGTGGAACAATATTTGTGTAATGATGGCCGTCCTGTTTCAACTTCGCCAAAATACGATGGAGATGCTTCGGTTTATGATGAATTCCGGAATCGCGACCATCGCCTGTATTATACAATCTGTCCTCCTTATAAGGTAAATGTTCCAACTAGCCTTGATAGCTGGGAATATACCGGAGTTCCGGAAGAACAGGAATACATTGACCTTATGAATAATCTAGTTAGAACAACCTCAAAATCAGGAGAAAACGGTAAGATATTTCCTTTGGGAACTACTCAGTTTATTGCACGCATTCCTAATATTCAAACAGTGAGCGTAGCTGGTAGTCCCACACAAACCGGTTATTATTTCTACAAATATTATAATAGCTTTCCGGGATATAACCTGAGCCAGAGACAAGGTACCGATGCACCTATATTCCGCATGGGCGAAGTGCTGGTTAACCATGCCGAAGCCATGTTCGAACTGGGACGCTTCAACCAGAGCGTAGCTGATGCAACCATAAACAAGTTGCGTAAACGTGTTGAAGTAGCCGATATGGTAGTAAATGACATTAATGCAGATTTCGATTTATATCGGGATGCGGATGTAGACCCTGTATTGTGGGAAATACGTCGTGAAAGATGTTCTGAACTAATCGGATCTGGTTTTCGTTACCACGATATAAAACGTTGGAAAAAAGGAACATACATGAATGAACGACCCGTTGGTGTAAAACTTGAAGATGACTTAGCGCGATATACAGAAGAAGAAGTGGAAATCCTGAAAGGCATGCGCTATGATGGTTCAGATAAAGCACGTTATAAAAACTGTGCTACTTATGTAGAGAAACCAAATCCAGGTTGGGATGATAAATACTATTTGTTACCTATTCCGCAAAAGCAGACAGTTTTAAACGAGAACCTTAGCCAAAATCCCGGATGGAATTAACGTGGCGTATTGATTTAAGAGGATGTATTGATGTTACAATACATCCTCTTTTTTTCAATTACTCACCATCAACATTCCATGATTGGTTTGCCAAACGCTTATAATTGTTATATCGCCATTTAGCATTTTCTTCTGCTGCTTTGAACAGTTCACCAGCTTCTGCAGGATATTGTTTCAGCAACGAAGTATAGCGTACTTCACCTTTCAGGAAGTTCTGGAATTGAGACCAATCCGGTTCTTTAGAATCAAGAATGAATGGATTCTTTCCTTCTGCTTCCAAAGCAGGATTGTAACGCCACAGGTGCCAGTAACCACTCTTAACAGCTGATTCTTCCTCAGCTTGTGATTTACCCATGCCGGCTCTTAAACCATGGTTGATACAAGGAGCGTAAGCAATGATCAAAGAAGGTCCAGGATAAGCTTCCGCTTCGCGGATGGCTTTCAATGTTTGTACCTGATCAGCACCCATTGCAATTTGAGCAACATATACGTAACCATAAGTAGTTGCCATTAAACCAAGGTCTTTCTTGCGGATTCTCTTACCGGAAGCAGCAAACTTAGCAATTGCTCCAACAGGAGTAGCCTTAGAAGATTGTCCACCGGTATTTGAATAAACCTCTGTATCAAGAACAAGAATGTTCACATCTTTGCCGGAAGCAATTACATGGTCGAGACCACCGTAACCGATATCGTAAGAAGCACCGTCACCACCAATAATCCATTGAGAACGTTTGATGAGGTATTGCTTTAAATCGTAGATACCTTTGCAGATTTCGCAATTATCTTTTGTTGCTTCCAGAGCAGGAATGATCTTAGCTGCCAGTTCCTTAGTCTTATCAGCATCCATCATATTTGCAATCCATTCTTTGTAAAGCTCTTTGTTTTCAGAAGGGCAACCATCTGATTCAATAGCCTCGTTCATCAGAATAGCAATACGTTCGCGCATCTTTTCGTTGGCTAGTTCCATACCTAAACCAAATTCACAGAAATCCTCGAAAAGTGAATTAGCCCAAGCCGGACCCTGTCCTTGTTCATTCTTAGTATAAGGAGTTGAAGGAACCGAACCCGAATAAATAGAAGTACAACCTGTTGCGTTAGCCACCATCTGGCGGTCACCAAACAACTGAGTAATCAACTTCACATAAGGAGTTTCACCACAACCCGAACAAGCACCAGAGAATTCAAACAACGGAGTAGCAAACTGTGAGTTCTTCACATTGCTCTTCACATCAACAAGATGCTGTTTACTGGTAACGTTCTTCGAACAATATTCCCAGTTGGTAGCTTCTGTCAGTTGAGATTCCAGTGTTTCCATTTTAAGGGCTTTGCCGCCTTTCTTAGGGTTACCCGGACAGATATCAACGCAGTTACCGCAACCCAAACAGTCGAGTACTGAAACCTGAACGCGGAAAGTTGTACCATCGAATTGTTTACCGATTGTTTTTAAGGTTGTGAAGCCTGCACCACTTTGTTCCGCTTCGTTCAATACAAATGGGCGGATAGAAGCATGAGGACAAACATATGCACACTTGTTACACTGAATACAATTTTCAGGAATCCATTCGGGAACGAACGGAGCAACACCACGTTTTTCGTACTGTGCAGTTCCCTGATCCCATGTACCGTCTTCGCGCCCAACGAATTTAGAAACAGGCAACAAGTCACCATCCTGTGCATTGATAGGATGAACCACTTCGTTGATGAATGCAGGATCGTTGTTTGGAGTTTCTTCATCGTCAGCAAGGTTAGCCCATGCAGGATCAACAGTTAATTTCTTATATTCGCCACCACGATCAACCGCGGCATAGTTCATGTTAACAATTTCCTCACCCTTATTTCCGTATGATTTAACGATGAATTTTTTCATTTGCTCGATAGCAAGATCAACAGGAATAACGCCTGTAATACGGAAGAATGCCGATTGCAGAATCGTATTTGTACGGTTACCCAAACCAATTTCCATGGCAATCTGGGTAGCGTTCATGTAGTAAACTGTAACATTTCTCTTGGCAAGGTAACGTTTCACCTTGTTAGGCAGATGCTTAGCCAGTTCTTCTTCGCTCCAGATGGTGTTCAAAAGGAATGTACCATTCTGTTTCAAACCACGGGTAACATCATACATTCTCAGGTATGCCTGAACGTGACATGCTACAAAGTTTGGAGTATTTACAAAGTAAGTAGAACGGATGGGAGTATCACCAAAACGAAGGTGAGAACATGTGAAACCACCCGACTTCTTAGAGTCGTATGAGAAGTATGCCTGACAATATTTATTTGTATTATCACCGATAATCTTGATTGAGTTCTTGTTAGCACCTACAGTACCATCAGCACCTAATCCATAGAATTTAGCTTCGAACATACCGACACCACCCAATTCCAGCTCTTCTTTTTGTGGAAGAGATGTAAAGGTAACGTCATCAACGATACCAATAGTGAAATGATTCTTTGGTTCGGGTAAAGCAAGATTTTCGAATACTGAAACGATCTGCGCAGGGGTTGTATCTTTTGAAGAAAGACCATAACGTCCGCCTACGATCACAGGAGCATCGGCAGAGCCATAGAAACAATCTTTCACATCCAGATAAAGAGGTTCGCCATTAGCACCCGGTTCTTTCGTTCTGTCTAATACAGCAATACGTTTCGCTGTTTTAGGAACAGCAGCCAGGAAGTGTTTAGCAGAGAATGGACGATACAAGTGTACAGCAACCAAACCCACTTTTTCACCTTGTTCTACCATATGGTCGATAGCTTCGCGGGCAGCTTCGGTAACCGAACCCATAGCGATGATTACATGCTCGGCATCTTCTGCACCGTAATAATCGAACAGGCCATATTTACGTCCGGTAATAGCTGAAAGTTCGTTCATGTATTCTTCAACGATAGCAGGAACCGCGTCATAATATTTGTTGCAAGATTCTCTGTGTTGGAAGTATACATCAGGATTTTCTGCCATACCGCGGGCAACAGGTGCGTTGGGATTCAGTGCACGTGCGCGGAATTCTGCTAAAGCCTTTTGGTCTACAAGATGTGCAAGGTCGTCATTATCAAGTGATTCAATCTTTTGTATTTCGTGTGAAGTACGGAAACCATCGAAGAAATTCACAAATGGAACACGTGCTTTAAGTGTAGAAAGGTGAGCTACAGCAGCAAGATCCATAACCTCCTGTACAGAACCTTCGGCCAGCATAGCGAAACCCGTCTGGCGGGTTGCCATAACATCTTGATGGTCGCCAAAGATAGATAAAGCATGTGATGCCAAGGCGCGTGCAGAAACGTGGAATACGCAAGGAAGCAATTCTCCTGCGATTTTGTACATATTAGGAATCATCAAAAGAAGACCCTGAGAAGCTGTATAAGTTGTAGTTAGCGCTCCGGCTTGCAACGAACCGTGAAGAGCACCGGCTGCACCTGCCTCAGACTGCATCTCCTGAACAAGTACTGTTTCGCCAAAGATGTTTTTACGTCCTTTGGCAGCCCATTCATCTACGTACTCTGCCATAGTCGAAGATGGGGTGATGGGATAAATCGCAGCCACTTCCGAAAACATATACGAGATATGTGCCGCGGCCTGATTTCCGTCACAAGTAAGGAATTTTTTCTGTTTAGTCATAATTTAAATATAATTAGTTAATTGAGAATTGTATGTTTTAAAGGTAAAGGAGGAGGTAAAGTTAGGTAGAGGAGCTTTTACCATCTCTACCTAACTTTACCTCCTTCTTACTAATATAAAAACCCGAACAGCCACAACGGTATCTGGTTGCCTTTTCCAATCTCCAGATGGAGAATAGCATAAATAACATCCGGACTCACTTTTACCCGTTGCGCATTCGAGCAAATCTTGTACGACATCTCGTTATTTACCAGAAACGATGCATTCTTATCTCCTTTGTATAATTTATGATCCTTATACATAGTATTTAAGAAGAATGTATCCAAAACATCTTGTTCATCGGTGATGGAAGGATAAATGGTGTACATTAAATTGGTATTATGCATCATAACCTTTGCCGGTTTTTTAGGGAATTCTTCTCCCACCGGGTAAATCATATTGATTAAACGGGCATCTGTAAGGTATTTAATATAATTCATTACCGTTGCCCGGGATGTTTGTATATCGTTAGCCAGCTGACTCACATTGGGAGCCTTCGGGCCATTTATGCCCAGTAAATAAAAAAGTTTCTTGATTTTTGTGAGATACTTCAGTTCAATCTGTTTGAGTAGCAAAATATCTACCTCAATCATCATATTCATGGTTTTAAGTAGATTCTCTGAGAAGTTACGCTTTTCGAGAAAGAAAGGATAGAAACCATGATGCAGATAATCCTGAAAATAATTGAGTGGTTGTACCTTGGTTAAGATACCTTTGGCTATAGCTTCGTGATTCTTTAGAATCTCATCAAGCGTATAGGCTCTGAACTTCATATCTGTATGCAAATTTAGAAATTCGCGAAAAGAAAAGCCGCGTAAATTATAACTTTTTACGATATCCCTTAATTCAAGGTTCTCTTCTTTCAATCTCATTACCGAAGAACCTGTGAAAACTATTTTTAATTCCGGATATTTATCGTAGCAGGTACGTAACTCCTCGCTCCAGTCGGGATATTTAAAAACCTGGTCGATTAGCAGAACCCGCCCGCCTCTTCTACAGAATTCACCCGCAAAGTCAACAATGGAGTTATTGGAGAAATAGAAATTGTTCATATTGATAAACAAGCACGAACGATCTGTACCAAACTTTTCTTTGGCATATTGAAGTAAAAAAGTTGTTTTTCCTACACCACGCGTTCCTTTAATACCAATCAGGCGGTCGCTCCAATCAATTTCATCCATAAGGTCACGGCGTACAGGTGCATTTGTATGCTCAACAAGATAAGCATGTGTACGGTAGAATGCTTCCATTATTGCACGTTTTTACGGGGGGCAAAGATAGTATCTTTTTTGTAGATTGCAAAGTGGAGATAGCAAATTTGTAGCGTCCTTCATTATTTGTACCCAACCAACAACAGCAACGTTGTATCACCCCAAATGCAACGTGCATTTTCAAATTAGCAACGTGCTGTTAGGAGAAATGCAACGTGCTGTTGGGAGAAATGCAACGTGCTGTTGGGAAAAATGCAACGTGC
>DAIMFE010000012.1:0-4458 GCA_036724805.1 Bacteroides sp. | reverse complement strand
AAATGCAACGTGCTGTTGGGAAAAATGCAACGTGCATTTGTCTAAAAACAGAAAATATTAAAAACGTACATATAAAAAAGCAACAAATATTATACATGTTACATTTATTTGATATATTTGTGGTACACAATGGCATATATCACGATCAACCATTCATTCTCATATTTACTTTTCCCCACTAAATAACGAATGATTGCATTTAATACAATTAAGGAATTTAGAAAATATATTTTATTTTCAATACAAACGATTTGATTATATAATTATTGACTTATTAGGTTAATTGGAATATAAACTGATTTATTTTATTATTATGAGAAAACAATTTACTATGAAACCACTTATTGTGCCTGCCTGTGCATTATTGTTTATTCTTTGGGGCTGTTGTGAATCTGTATTTGAAGATTGTAATTCTTTAGAACAGTCAGACCAAGGATTATCTCTGAAAGGTGCCGTTTACCATGAAGCTACCGGCCATTGGATACAACAGCAAAAGGATCCTTATACTCTTGATAATTTTCAAAAAGCGTACAACAAGCTATCATCCGGAAAATCCTTTCAGAATCTTACCAGATCTTTAAACAACGAATTTTCCGATAAGCAACAGCTTAAAGCTACCCATTACGCGTTAAAAATCTTCCCTAAAAATGAAAATGAACAACGGAAGATAGAATTAATGAAAGATATTAAAGTAGCCTATATACCGTTTGATTATATATATATTCCTGATTCAGTAATTAAAAACGCTACTTCCACTACCAGATCCACCACTTTCTCGGAAAAAAACCATTACACTGTAACTAACGATGAATCAGGAACCACAGCGGTAAACATCAGAACCCGAGCCGCCACCTTGCCGATTTTGTATGTTGTGTGGCCGTCTGGTAAAGCATTACCAAACGAAATGGACTATCAAATAGATTATAAAATTTTCATTCCGGAAAAGAATACTTCACAAACCAGGGCTAAGAGTTTGAGTGAAACAGCCCTGGAAATACTGGAAAAAGAAGCGATAAAACTGGCCTTGGGCTCGTCTAATTCTTCGAAAGAAGAACCTCCAACCTTTGATTTTTTCAGGGGAAGCGTAAAACAAAGAGATAATTTCTTAGGCAAAGACATTCCATTAGCCAACCTGAAAATAAGTTTATGGACAGGTTCCAGACGATTAGAAACTTACACTAAATCAGATGGGTCGTTTTATATCAAGGGGCCAATTCCTAAGGATTTTACAATGGTTCATATGATTTTTGAACATTCAAAGTGGAAAATATCCAGGGAAAATTATACGCTCCCATTCATAGATATGCGAGGAGAAATGATCGTTCCTACCAGACATTATGTATATAGTGGTTCTTACAATCCCGATTATGGACCTATCATCGAGGCTCATCGTGCAGTAAATTATTTCTATCACGGCGCTCATACATTCAACCAATGGGCTCGCCCTTCGGGAATTCGTATCTATGCATTTAAAGAACAGCCTGATGGTAAAAGTGGAACGTTTTCTGCAATCGCCAATAACCCATATATCAACATTTACAATATTAATATCTCGCAACACAGTTTTGTTCTTGCAACTATATTCCATGAGTTAGGACATTATATGCATTTCTGCGAAAGGGGAAAGAACCTTAAATGCGACAGATTGCTTGTAGAATCTTTTGGATGTTATGCCGGTTGGCAATTAACAAATGAATATTATTCCAGCTTGGGTTATATACCCCGCTTCACCAAAGAAGATATAACCGCACAAGATGGACAACTCTGGAAACCGGCAGATCCAAGCGCTTATACTCCCCTGTTTATTGATTTAGTAGACAATTGGAATCAAAAAAACGCAAGTGGTTTCGATGAGCAGATTAAAAATGTACCGACATCAGTTATAAGGAAAATTATTAAAGAATGCAGCAATTGGTCGGCCTGTAAAAAAGTGCTACAGCAATATATAGGGGTATATTATACAGCCAGGCAACTAAAAAATTATACTGATGCTTTTGATTATTGGTCTTCTCGCAATTAGTATACTTCGACTTAAACCTTTATTCTCACTTTATTTACCGATTCAGCGGGTTTATCCTGCTGAATCTCTATTACTTTTGTTGTAACAGCATACTCATCGGGAGCAATCTTACTGCCTACTTCATTAGCCCATGATTTGGTAAATTCGGCTCCGATGTAAATAATCATGGCCGAATAGTAAATCCAGGTGATTAAAACAACCATAAATGCAGCCGCGCCGTAAACACTGCCAACATTGCCAAGGCCAATGTATAACGAAATGCCCCACTGCCCAACCAGAAATAATATCGTGGTAATACACGCGCCCACAATAACATCTTTACTTTTAATTTTGGCATCGGGTAACATCTTAAATAATAGTACGAAAACGAAAGTGGTAACAGTGAAGTTTATAAGCATCCCTACTATTTTTACAAATGATCTGGTTATCTCGGGGTAATTAGCCATAATCCGCGCGCTTAAATTCTCAATAATATTGGTGATGGTAAACGTTATCAAAAGAATAAATGCGAATACAAGAATTATTGAGAAGGATAATAAGCGGGTACGGATATATTTTAGCCAACCTTTTTTAGGAACAGCTTTTATTCCCCAAATGGTATTGAGTGAACCTTGCACCTCGGCAAAAATAGCGGTTGCACCAAATATGGTTACTCCTAAAGCTATAATTGCTGCTAAAGTAGACGAATCGGAGTTGCTGGCACTGTCAAGTATCTCGCGCAAACGGGCAACAACTTCTTCACCTACTATGGGCTGTAGTTGGGCATATAGTTCATTTCCTAAATCCGTATGAAAGAACGTTCCTATCGTTATTATCAGCGAAAGAAATGGAATTAACGCAAATAATGTTGCATAAGCTAACGATGCACTTAATCCGGTTACATTATCATCACCAAATCCCCGAACAGTATCCTTTACTATCTTTACTACAACGGAAAAAGTGAGTTTCTCCCTAGGTTTCGGTTGATTATCCATGTGTGCTTACTAGTCTGATTATAGATGATATCAACAGAATAGTTTTTACTTTTGTTCACATCAGCAGATGGAATGTGCATTGTTTATTTAATCTTCAATTAATTTTTTCTCTAAATTGGGTACGAAATGAAAATTTAGTCGTCTGTATATGCATAGAAAAAATAACAGTTTTTTTAAGTAAGTATAAATTGGGTGTATGTTAAAGATCAAAACCTACAAAGATTTTCTCAATAACAATGATTTTATTATTTGGCAAATAACCAAAGATGAAGATTTGTATATTTACTGGAGTAATTATCTCACTGAAAATGAAGAGGAAAGAGAGGAATTTGAAAAAGCCATTCATCATTTTTCCCGTTTCCGCATGAATAAAACTACACTTTCAGACAAGGACTATCTGGAACTACTGAAGAAAATTCATTCTAATATTACCTTATCACGAATTAACGATTTGAATTAAATAGCACTTGAGATAACTAATTAAATCTATTTTATATGAAAAAAATAACACAGAAAACAGTAGAAACAGTGAAGAAAGGCAAGAAGATGGGCAAAAAAATAGTTGCTTCATTTTTACTTCTTATGCTGGGAATATCTACCTTATCGGCTAGTACTGTAATTTCACAGGGTAAAATACTCTATTCAACGGGCTCAACCAATATACAACAACAATCCCGAAGAACAATTACCGGACGTATTGTAGATGCTTTGAATGAACCGCTTATTGGAGTTTCAATCAGTATAAAAGGAACATCGGAAGGAACAATTACGGATATGAACGGGGATTTTTCAACGCAAGTTGAATCCGGAAAAACGCTCGTTTTTACCTACATTGGATATATTACCCAGGAAGTTGTTGTTGGCAATCAAACAACAATTAATATAACGATGAAAGAAGACGCTCAAAACCTCGATGAAGTGGTGGTTGTGGGTTATGGTGTGCAGAAAAAGAGAGATCTTACGGGTGCTGTATCGTCGGTAAAAATGAACGACTCTCCAGTGGGAACTTTTTCTACTATAAGTCATGCATTATCAGGAAAAGCTGCAGGTTTACAGGTTCTTCAAACCAGTTCGCAACCGGGTGGCGGAGCTTCATTTCGTATTCGTGGGGAAACATCTATTAATGCCGGTAACGACCCGCTTATCATTATTGACGGATTTCCCAGCTCTTCTTCTTCGTCTCTTAATAGTGGAAACCGATACGATCAGGGCAGCCAGGATAATATACTTGAATCTCTTAACCCTAATGATATTGAAAGTATTGAAATTTTAAAAGATGCTTCTGCAACAGCTATTTACGGATCTCGTGCCGGCCATGGGGTAATAATCATTACTACCAAGCGCGGAAGTTCAGGCGCGCCAACCGTTTCTTACTCTGGCAATGTGTCAATTCAGAGTATGGGTAATAATTATAAAATGCTGAATGCAAAACAATATCGCGAAATGGTTAATAAGAAAGATTAT
>DAIMFE010000011.1:0-44825 GCA_036724805.1 Bacteroides sp. | reverse complement strand
TATAAAATAGCCACATTTCCTTGTATAACCTTCACCAGCTCTACCGGATTAATCTTCAGTTGAAGTCCTCTTTGCCCGGCACTCACAAATATAAATTCAAAATCCATACAAGACCCATGAATGAACACAGAAAGACGCCCCCTTAGGCCTATCGGTGAACATGCTCCCCTTATATAACCGGTAATAGGCAAGAGCTCCTTCATGGGTATCATTTTGCAATTCTTATTACCGGAAACTTTTGCGGCCATTTTTAGATTTACCTCTTTATCACCGGGTATAACACATACAAAATAGCCGGTCTTATCTCCATGAAGTACGAGCGTTTTGAAAACCTGTTCTATATTTTCACCCAAATCAGCTGCAACATGAACAGCGCTCAGGTCGTTTTCGTCAACCTCATAAGGTATTAGTTCATATGGAATTTTTGCCTGGTCCAGTAATCTGGCTGCATTCGTTTTATTTACTTTCATCTTTCTTCTTCGGCTTTTCTTCACTCAGTTCAATTCCTAATTCTTCTCTCAGAAACTGCGGAGTATATCCTTTTGTGCTTTGCGCCACTTTTTCCGGAGTACCGTAACTTAACAGTTCGCCTCCGCCTCTACCACCTTCGGGACCCATATCAATAATATAATCCGATGCTTTTATAACATCCAGGTTATGCTCGATTACTATTACGGTATTTCCTTTGTTTACCAGTTTGTTCAGTACACCAAGCAAAACCCTTATATCTTCGAAATGTAATCCGGTGGTAGGTTCGTCCAGAATATAAAGCGTTTTACCTGTATCTCTCTTCGATAATTCGGTAGCCAACTTCACCCGCTGACTCTCACCCCCTGAAAGTGTAGTTGATGATTGCCCGAGTTTGATATACCCGAGCCCGACTTCCTGAATTACTTTTATCTTATTTAATATTTGAGGAACGTTCTCAAAGAACTCAACAGCTCTGTTTATAGTCATATCGAGTACATCGGCAATAGATTTTCCTTTAAAACGTACTTCCAGTGTTTCACGGTTATATCTTTTACCATGGCAAACTTCGCATGGCACATATACATCCGGTAGAAAATTCATTTCAATAGTTTTATATCCATTGCCCGAGCAAGCTTCACAACGACCACCGGTAACATTAAAAGAAAAGCGTCCCGGTTTATATCCACGTATCTTTGCTTCAGGAAGTTCAACAAACAAATTACGGATATCCGTAAAGACACCTGTATAGGTAGCAGGATTTGAGCGCGGAGTTCTTCCTAAAGGAGATTGATCTACATTTACTACCTTATCTATATTATCCAGCCCTTCAATTGAATCGTATTCCAATGGATCCTGCAGTGAGCGATAAAACTTTTGAGACAAGATAGGTTGCAGTGTTTCGTTTACAAGAGTAGATTTACCACTACCCGAAACTCCTGTTACACAGATTAATTCACCCAAAGGAAAATCTACTGTAACATTCTTAAGATTATTGCCCTTTGCGCCTTTTAACCGAATAAATTTCCCATTGCCTTCCCTGCGTTTGGAGGGTATCTCTATTTCTTTGTCACCATTCAGGTATTGCGAAGTCAAGGTGTTTGTTTCAAGCATCTTTTGCGGAGTACCCTCAAAAACAACTTCACCGCCCAAACGTCCGGCTTTTGGTCCCATATCAATAACATAATCAGCGGAGAGCATCATATCTTTATCATGCTCAACCACAATAACAGAGTTACCGATATCGCGTAATTCTTTTAAAGAATTTATTAAACGTAAATTATCCCGTTGGTGTAATCCGATACTTGGCTCATCTAATATATAAAGAACATTTACCAGTTGTGAACCTATTTGCGTAGCCAAACGAATACGCTGACTTTCTCCCCCCGATAAAGAAGCTGAACTACGATTCAACGAAAGGTAATCCAAGCCGACATCTAATAAAAATTTCAGTCGGGTACGTATTTCCTTTAATATTTCTACAGCAATCTTTTTTTGTTTGTCGGAAAGATATGGATCCACATTCATGAGCCAGTCGTAAAGTTCTGCAATATCCATAATGGAAAGCTCATAAATATTTTTATCGTGAATAAGGAAATGCAAAGCCTCTTTATTTAACCTGGCACCCTTACATTCAGGGCATACAGATGTTTTCGCAAATTGCTCCGCCCATTTTTGAGCGGTGGCCGAAGCATCCTTTTCCTGCAACATCTGAATGTATTTTACCACTCCTTCATAGGCTACAAAATAGTCTGATGATGTACCTAAAACAGAACTCTTGATTTTCAACCGATCATCAGATCCATATAGAATTTCTTCAATAACTTCATCGGGTAATTTAGATACCGGAGTTTTAAGGGTGGCATCATGTTTTTCCAGTAATGCGCCAATCTGCCAAAATATCATTGAGTTCTTATATTTACCCAACGGAGCTATGGCTCCTTCGTAAATGGATAATTTTTTATCCGGGATTACTTTCTCTACATCAATTTGATTTACAACACCAAGTCCCTTGCATTTAGGACAAGCCCCCTGTGGTGAATTGAAAGAAAAGTTATGTGGCGCGGGTTCTTTGTAGGACAAACCGGATAAAGGAGACATTAATCTTTTACTATAATGTCTTGCTTCATTCGTATCATAATCCAGAAGCATTATAAGGCCATCTCCTTGTTTCATGGCTGTAGCCACGCTTTGTTTCAAGCGCTGTTCATCTTTTGTGCTTACCAATAGTTTATCAATAACAACCTCGATATCATGATTTTTATAACGGTCTAGTTTCATTCCATGCTTTACTTCTTTAACTTCACCATCAACCCGTACATTGAGGTAACCCTTTTTGCGGATGTTTTCAAACAATTCTTTATAATGTCCTTTACGGGTTTTTACAAGGGGAGCAAGGATATAAATCTTCTTTCCATTATATTCATTCAGGATAAGATCAAGGATTTGCTCTTCAGTATATCTTACCATCTTCTCACCGGTAAGATAAGAATAAGCCTCTCCTGCTCTTGCGTATAATAGTCGTAAATAATCGTAAACTTCGGTAGTGGTACCCACTGTTGAACGAGGATTCTTGTTTGTTGTTTTCTGTTCAATAGATATAACAGGGCTCAATCCTGTAATTTTATCAACATCCGGTCGCTCCAGATTACCAAGGAAATTACGGGCGTAAGCAGAAAAAGTTTCAATATACCTTCTTTGGCCTTCGGCAAATATTGTATCAAATGCCAAAGAGGATTTACCACTTCCACTTAATCCTGTTATCACTGTTAAACTATTGCGGGGAATCTCAGCATCAATATTCTTCAAGTTGTGTACGCGTGCTCCATACACATTTATATATTCTGTTTCTTGCATGTCAAGTTATAAGTTTATAGTATTAAGTAATAAGTATTAAGTTTGTGTTCTTGTTTTGCTGTTTTAAGTTCAAGTATTCTAACATTTAGAACTTATTTTTTAGGGAGCTTAAAACTTATCACTTACAAATGGAATGCAAAATTACGATTTATAGTCGAAATAAAATTTCATTTTAAGTTTATATGCATATAAGTTTATAAGTTTTTAAGCTCTTCATGCAATTTGTATAGAATTTTATTACTTAATTTGTACCTTTGTAATTCAATGAGATAAAATAGGCTATTTATTAATCCAATTAAGAACCGTCGAATGAAATCTTTAAAGCGTTTTTTTGTAATTATTTCCCTAAGTGGTTTATTTGCCTTTAGTATCCAAGCCCAGGAAAATGTTACCTATTTTCTCCACAAAATCGAAAAGGGACAAAGCTTGTATTCAATCTCCAGCATGTATGGCGTTAAAAGAGATGACATCATTAAGTTGAATCCGGATAGTGCAGAGAAGATATATGCAGGTCAGACAATAAAAATTCCTCAAACAACCCAAGTATCCAAAGAATCCCCTAAAGATGTATATCATACAATACAGAATGGCGAAACGCTATTTAGAATAACCAGGATGTATAATATTACTGCTAAAGATATTACCGATGCCAATCCCGGATTGAGTGCGGAAAAGTTCCAGACAGGGCAAGTTATTCGTATTCCTGTAGTACAAAAAGTGGAAGAAAAAGTTGAAAAAGTTGCTAAAGTTCCTGAAGCCGTTGTACCACGCTGTCGCGAGATACATACGGTAAAACGTAAAGAAACTATTTTTAGTGTTAGTCGGCAGTATGGCCTATCCGAAGCTGAATTAATTGCAGCTAACCCGGAATTGAAAAGTGGAATGAAACGCGGACAACTTCTATGTATTCCTCATCCGCCTACCCCTGTAGAAACAGCTCAACCTGCAGAACCACTCGTTGCACCTTCTAATATAGAACTATTCAGAGAAGTTGAAGCTCAACAAACGTCTAAGAATTTAGCGTCAATAAAAGCAGCCGTGATACTTCCATTTATTCTGGATGGAGACAAACAAGGCGAAGCAGCGAGAATGCTTGAGTATTATGAAGGATTCCTCATGGCTGTCGATTCTCTTAAAAAAACAGGGGTGTCAATGGATGTTCATGTTTATAACTCGGGAAATAAGCAAGCCTCGATTAATACGATCCTTAAAAAGCCGGAATTGAAGCAAATGGATATCATTTTCGGCCCCCTTTATCAGGAACACGCAAAAGCATTGTCCGACTTTGCCGATCAAAACAATATCCGGCTGGTTATTCCGGTAACTTCTCGCACAAACGAAGTATATCAAAACCCGCTGGTTTATCAGGTTAATCCACCGCAATCATATCTATACTCTGAAGTATACGAGCATTTTTTGCGGAATTTCCGTAATGCCAATGTCATAATTCTGGATATGGGTAAAGAGTTGGCAAAAGGTAATTATGACAAGACAAGTTTCATCGTTGGATTGCAGGCTGAACTTGCTAAACAAAATATACCTGTTCAAACAATCGATGGGGGCTCCGCGGCAGCTAATCTTAAAAACGCATTAAAATCGGGCAAGCAAAATATCTTCATTCCCAATTCCAGCAATGACGCGGCATTAACAAGATTATTGCCCAATCTCGGATTGGTTGTAAGAGAATCTCCCGATCAACAAATCAGTCTTTTTGGTTATCCTGATTGGCAAACATATACCAAAGACCATTTGGAAAGCTTCTTTGAAGTAGATACTTATTTCTACTCTTCATTCTATACCAATAACTTGTTGCCGGGTGCAATTAGTTTTATTAATGCGTATCACAGGCTATATTCTAAAGAAATGGCTAATATTTATCCTAGGTATGGAATGTTAGGTTTTGATACAGGATTCTTCTTCCTCGGCGGATTAGCCAAATATGGTACCGGATTAGAGGCTAATATTTCGAATATGGATGTAAGATCCATTCAAACCGGCTTTAAATTTGAAAGAGTTAATAATTGGGGAGGGTTCATCAACAAGAAAGTATTTTTTATCCATCTTAACAAGAACCACGAACTCACTAAGATGGATTTTGACTAAGAACTAAATAATTATATGCAAAGAAAATTTATCCTTCTCTTATTGGTAATCATTGCATTACCTGCTATGTCACAAGTTGGTGAATTACGAAACAATTTTTCTGTTGGTGTGAATGCAGGTCTTAATTACAACAACGTATCATTCTCACCAAAAATCCAGCAAAGTGGATTAATTGGATATGGAGGGGGATTGACTGCTCGTTATATTTCGGAGAAATATTTCGCAATGATCTGTGGAATACAGATTGAATTAAATTATACACAAAGAGGCTGGAAAGAGAAATTCGAGGAAGATCCGAACAATCCGAGAGACCCGAATCTTCCGTTGGATTCATACCAGCGTACATTAAACTATCTGGAAATTCCTTTTCTTGCTCACCTCGCTTTTGGCAAAGAAAGAGGTGGGCGCTTTTTTATTAATGCCGGTCCGCAAATAGCTTTTTTAATGAGCGAAAATGAAAAATACAGCGAATCCTTTAATGACGGACGAAATCAGGAGGCCTTTAATAAAACCGTAGAGAACAAGTTTGATTACGGTATTGTAGGAGGAATGGGGGTTGAGATCCGCACAAAAGCCGGAAACTTCTTGTTAGAAGGACGATATTATTTCGCCCTGTCGAGTATTTTCAAAGATACTAAGAAAGACTATTACAGTCGCTCTGCCAACAATGTTATTCTAGGAAGAATAACTTATTTAATGGATCTGAAAAATAAGAAATAATTGGTATTAAAAAGGATATCCAACAGCAAAGTGAAAAGCAAAATCTCTTTTGAAGTTCGGATGCAGAAATGGGTATCTTTTTTTACCACTATCATAAATGGGATTTAAAGCTTTCATGCCGCCATCAAAACGGATTACAAAGAAATCAAAATCCAATCGCAATCCCAACCCATAAGCCACAGCTACCTGCTTATAGAATTTATCAAGTTTAAATTGCCCACCGGGTTGATTTTCATAATTCCTGATTGACCATATATTACCCGCGTCAACAAATGCCGCTCCCTGAAACTTCCAGAAAAGACGACTTCGTAATTCCACACTGGCATCAAATTTAATATCACCTGCCTGATTCATAAAGTTACCATCTCCAGGAAAGGTACCGGGTCCAAGTGTTCTTACCGACCATCCGCGAACGCTATTGGCGCCACCGGAGAAATACTGCTTTTCAAATGGAATAACTTTCGCATTACCGTAAGGTATTGCTACACCGGCTCCAATGTGATAGGCTAAAGAGTTTCGCTGATCTATTACTACATTCATCGCGAAGTCAAAATCGAATTTAAGGTACTGGGCAAAAGGTATTTTAAACAATGAATATTCATTATCAGCATTTTTTGATACATTTAATATTTCGGAAAAAGCATAAAGAACATTCCCCGCCGATTCAACTCCCGCGCGAATATTATAAGAATTAGAAGCAATCGTATTATTTATCAAATTTGCGCCAATGCTATTATAATTATATATATATCCCATACGTACTATAAACCTATCCCTGTAATTATAGGCTAGTATATAGTTCCTGTTGTCATCATTCAAATAATCGTTTTCAAATTTCTTCGACTTCCAGGGTAAATATAAGTAATTAACATCAATAAGATCAAAACGATGATTAGCCCGTTGATCTCTTTGTGTCCATCTATAACCCCATGACGCGGAAACCACTGTGCGTGAAAACTCAGGCCGCAACTGATAATTATACTGAAGTCCGAACTCTGAAGTTGCCCGAATTCCTCTTCTGAACTTGGATGTTAGAAACGGAAACAGAAACCGTGGAAAATTTATACTCGTCTCAACTCCATATTCCTGGTAATTATCGTAATTATAATCCTGGCCTAATCCTGATATTGCTTCATAAGCACCTCTCAATTTTATCATAAACCGTTCGGAGCCACGGAAAAGATTGCGATGTTGGTAAGTAACCGAGGCGGCAGCACCTAAATCACCTGCGGAGTTAGTTCCATCTAACTCAAAAGATACAGACTGATGTTTACTTTTAGTTAACAAAATATATGCATTCAGTAGTGTACTATCTCTGCGTGGTTCGTAAAAACGAATATTCGTGTACTTTAGTGCAGATAATCTTCCGAAATAATTATATGTATTCTGAACATCCTTTTCATTGTATAAACCACCCGGCTGAATTCGAAGATTATTTACTAATATCTTGGGACGCAAATAAAGATTGTTCAGAAAATAAACAGGGAACCCACGGTAATGAATAGAATCATTAACCTCAATACTACTCATTGCTGAAGATTGCATAGGATCAAAGTCTAATATAAAATTTACTTTGTTAATTCTATATTGATCATGATCTGTCAATTTATTATCAGGATGTTTATATAAATCAAGTTGCAAAGTAAGATCAACCTCATAGGTGTTTCTTACTGTATCGGCTATAAAACTGATGTAGTCCTTATTAAATTTGTAATAGCCGTTAGATAATAAAAAAGTGCTTATCCGCTGACGCTCGGCATCTAACACATTTACATCCACTAACATACCTTCTTTTAACAAAGTTCCTAGTGAATCTTGTTTCAGATATTTTTTTATCTTATTGTCTTTTATATCATAGTGAAGAGACCGAACCGTATAGGGCCTCCCTGATGTAATGTTATAGGTTAGAGACAGTTTTTTCTTTTTTGTTTTAATTGTCCTGTCTACATGCCCGCTCATATAGCCCATGTTGCGAATCGTTTTGGTCATTTCCTCTTCCGAACGATCTGCCAGGTATTTATCGTAGATTACCGGTGGATCACCAATTTTCCGAAGTGCTTTGTTCATCCATTTGGTAGAATCGCGGCCGGAAAGATTATAAATATGGAGTTGTGTTTTAAAAAGACTAAACCATTTTGAATTCGGTTTTTGGCGAACATACGGTTCGAGTGTTTGCGGTTTTATATTGATATTATCTGTATGTATCTTCACATTATCTAACAGAGATTCTCCTTCGGGCACGAATTTAGTGGACGAGCATGAAGCCAGTACAAAAACGATAAAAAGAAAAACAGGAAAGAAAAGATTCTTCATGCCGGGAATATTACAATAGCGAAACAACTTACAAATATAAGCGATATTTTCCTTTTGTGAAATAAAAAAACCGGATGATTCATCCGGTTTACCTCCTATTGCAATTTAAATTTAATCGGAACTGTATATTTTACTCTTACAGGTTTGCCTCTTTGTTGACCAGGAATCCACGAAGGCATTTTAGATATAACTCTAAGCGCTTCTTTATCCAATGATTCGTCCACACTACGTGCTACTACCGGTTCATTAATAGAACCATCCGCATCAACAATAAATTGAACGATTACTCGTCCCTGAATACCTTCTGCCTGCGCCGTAACCGGATATTTTATAGAATTATTAAGATAGTGCATCAAGGCAGATTGCCCGCCTTTAAATTCGGGCATTTTCTCAACAACTTCAAAAACCGTTTCTGAATTAACTTTCGCAGGTAATTCCGCAGGCAATTTTTGCAATGGTTCTACGCTATTATCGCAGTTGTTAAAAATAAGAAGGAATACAAAAATTGGTATAAATAACAAGTATTTATAAACCATAATTCCAGGAGTAGCCTTTCGATTCAGCATTTTCAATCTGTTTTTTAAAGGCAAAATACTGAAGCTATTATAGAGTGTAGGCGAAAGAGTGTGTTTCCGGGTAAATCCAATTAAATGATATTGATATTTTTTTTTGTTATGTCCGGAATCGATAACCTTCCTGTCGGCAAGGTATTCATGATTTATTTTTATTTCATTTCTCAGTAACCACAAAAACGGATTGAACCAATTAAAAATAAGTATTACCTGAATAAACAAAATATCAAAAGAATGCAATTGACTGACATGCGCATTTTCATGAAACAAGATTTCATTCAGCTCATCCTTTCTGTATAGTTCCGGCGAGATGCAAATCCATTTCAAAAAGGAGTAAGGTTCTGTCTTCTCTTCCGAAACACAAACATCAATTCCGTTTATAATAACTTTTTTGCTTCTTGAAATCTTCTTAGAAACTTTTCCAATCTCCATAACAGATCGAATAGTCAGAAAAATTATACCGGTGGCATATGTTAAGCCTACAACATGGAACCAATTTATTGCTCTACCGGCTCCAACAGCAGACACTTCTGTAGCCGGCAAAAATATATTTTGTAAAGTAACGAGTGTATTGATCGTTTCATTTCTGCCATCAAAAGTCAAATCGAATTCAATAAACGGATATAAAACAGAAACAATACAAATCAAAAGCAGAATGTATCTTTTTAAATGTAAAAATGTATCTTTATTGAAGAACATTTTATATAAAAGGTACAATATAGCAAAAGCAATGTTTACTTTCACAAGATATAAAATAATTGTTTCCATATTCTTAGTCTTCGTTCTCGATAATATCCAAAAGGTCTCTCAATTCTTCTTTGGATATTTTACGATCATGAACGAAAAATGAAACCATTTCTTTGTATGATCCTGTAAAATAATCTTTCACTACTCCACTTAAGAAATTTCTCTTATAATCAGTTTGTTTAATGGCCGGATAATATTGAATGGAATTACCTATTTTGTAAGGAGATAAATATTTCTTTTTTTCTAAGTTCCGTACTATGGATGCCAAACTGGTGTAAGGAGGCCTAGGATCGGGCATTTCATTTAATACTTCGCGTATAAAACTTGGCCCCAATTTCCAAAAGTAAAGCATTACTTCTTCTTCTTGCTGAGTCAATTTTTCTTTTTTCATTTTAACTGCTATTTATTAAGACAAAACTACGAAAAGCAAGTAGATTATCAACCATAGAACACCTAAAATATATTAAAAAGAGCTTTTATATTTACACAGACAGAGTGAATATAATGATATGACGTCCGAAGTTCCATGCGCCACATGTATTAAGTAATTTTTTCCATTGGCAATTCAATATTTCTTTTAATGTTTATTGTACCTTTGCTAATAAATCCGGTTTAATTATAATGCCTTTAAGTAAAAATAAACTAAAATACATACGCTCACTCGAGCTGAAAAAGAATAGAAAGGAAGATAAAGTCTTCATTGCAGAAGGCCCAAAGCTTATTGAGGAGTTAATTCCTTGCTTTAACTGTGAAATATTAATAGGAACCGGCGAGTGGTTTGATGCTAATCCCCGGTTGGTAAAAGCTTCGGAAGTTTACGAAGTAAGCTCAGACGAACTTCAACGAGCCAGTCTTCTCAAAACCCCTCAACATATATTGGGTGTATTTAGGCAACCACAATATTCATTAGCTATCGATGGATTAAAGGAAAAACTTTCTATTGTTTTAGACGATGTTCAGGATCCGGGTAATTTAGGTACTATAATAAGGTTGGCCGACTGGTTTGGCATTGAAAACATTATATGTTCTCCTAACTCTGCCGATGTTTATAACCCTAAAGTTATTCAGGCAACGATGGGGGGAATAGCACGTGTTAAGGTACACTACACTGCTGTTTGCTCCTTGCTGGATAAACTCTCCGACAATTTGCCCGTTTACGGAACTTTTCTTGATGGGAAGAATATTTACCAGCAGAAACTAAGTAAAAATGGATTGATCATTATGGGCAATGAAGGCAACGGCATCAGTAAAGAACTTGAAGATAGGATTACCCGCAAATTATATATTCCTAATTACCCTGCCAACAGCAAGACTTCCGAATCATTGAACGTAGCGATTGCAACGGCAATTGTTTGTGCAGAATTCAGGAGACAGGCCTAAACACCTCCTGAACATTGATTTAATAAACAGTAAGTTGCGTATTATCCAAGGTTTGCATACAAGTAAAATCGAAAGGTGATAATTGTATTACCTGTATGTTATTTAGTGTTATACCGTTGGGCACTCCTGGTAGGACTTGTTTATTCGAAAAGAAAGATTTTCTCAAAACATCTTTCTTTTCTTTCTCTAGTGCAACCAAACAAATAATTCCCGAAACCCACGAAACCGCCTCAATCTCATTGACCAACGGAAACAACCGAATATTATCGCCTGCTCTTTCTACTACATATTGTTTCAAAAAACCATATTCGGGTAAATAGACATAGTTTGCAGCGAAGCGTTCCATAAAAATTAATCAACAGTCTTTAGCTGTGCCGGACGAGGTCTTTCAGGACGACGAGGTGCATCATCTTGTATTGGTTCCGGTAACTCATTTTCTGGTTGAGCAGATATAGGATTCTCTTGTGGCTCATCTACAGTAGCTACCGTATCGGGTTTATTTGTAAATAGAGTATCGTTTGAATGATAACGCATTAATGATATACTATCAATCCATAAAGGTTTCACAAAATCATCGCTACTATTGTAGTAAACAAAACCTTTAATCTCTTTAATCCTACCCAAAGTATCCGATTGTAACCGGATAGTATCCATGCCCGATCGAAGTATTTTCTTAATAGTACTGATAATGCTATCGTTATCATAAATAATATGCATAGCCATGATTGCAGCCCGGGCACTATCAATTTCCTGTTCTTGCCCCAGGAAGTTATAGTTTATCTGCCATAATAACGTATCGCGATTATAGAAATTGGTATCCGATGGTAAATTGAAAGATATTCTGTTATTAAGAGGACGACCTGTAATGCGATACATTTTTTCCAGAAACCAAACATCTATACTATCACCGGATTCGGACATTATAGGTTTATTATCACGAATAGCAATTAATCGTTTTACATCGTCGACTTCTTTTTTAAAGCGCGTATTTATTTTTTCGTAAATAGTTGATAAGACTTGTGTGTTACGGGTATACCACACCATCGAAGAATCAAAATCGGCTTCGGTAGTGCCATATTTCCGGAAAACATCCTCTACATACAGTGTTCTTTTATAGTTTTCATTATATGGCAAACCATCTCCCAAAGCCTTTGCTATATGATAATCATACAACAAATCTTCCATGGTGCTTTCGGGAATAATATTTTTAGGTTTCTTGGTCTGGCAGCCAAAGAGAACCAATGCTCCCCAAAAGAAACAAATAAATATATATATGCTATTTCTTTTCTTCAAACTTTACCTTTTTATCAGAATTGTACATGGAACTCAGGTATTTACCATAAAATATGATTAATGCAATCATTCCGCAACTTATTGCCGCATCCGCAAAGTTAAAAATCGGACTGAAGAAGATAAATTCTTCTCCGCCAAACTTGGGCACCCACAAAGGCCATGTGCTTTGAATGATTGGGAAATAAAACATATCTACAACCTTCCCGTGAAACCAGCTGGAGTACCCTTCTCCTATCGGAACAAAGTTGGCCAAGTTATGAGTTATCGGATTGCTAGCTTCAAAAATAACGCCGTAGAAGATACTATCTATGATATTCCCCATGGCTCCGGCAAGTATCAATGACACACAAACCACATATCCGGTTTTAAACTTCTCCCGAATGATTTTAACCAGGTACCAGCCTATTACAGAAACGGCTATTATCCGGAACAATGAAAGGAATAGTTTACTAAAGATTTCCATACCAAAAGCCATTCCGGGATTCTCCGTGAAGTAGATAAAGAACCAGTCAGTTATCCGTATACTTTCGTGCCAATACATATTGGTCTTTACCCATATTTTTATAATCTGGTCGATAGCTAAAACCAGAACAAGAACAATGATAGCTATTTTTCCTCTCGATAATGAAATCTTCATGTGGTTTATGGTTTATAAAAAATTAAGGAGGTAAAGGAGATAAAGTTAATAGAGTTTCCTACTACTTTACCTCCTTTACCTCACTTTACCTCCTCATTTACTTCCGAATTTATTTCTTCCCTTCATTTTTGGCCTCTATACTGAGGGTTGCATGCGGAACGGCACGCAATCTTTCTGCAGGTATCAGTTTGCCGGTTTCGCGGCAAATACCATATGTTTTGTTTTCAATACGTATCAAAGCAGCCTGAAGCCCTTGAATGAATTTCAACTGGCGTTGTGCCAAACGAGTAGTTTCCTCTTTTGATAAAGTACTTGCACCTTCTTCCAACACTTTATAGGTTGGTGAAGTATCATCAGTGTCATTACCATCTTTATTCATTATACTACTTTTAAGAAGATCATAATCACGCTGAGCCAATTCCAATTTATCCATTATAATCACTCGGAATTCTTCCAACTCGGCATCCGAATATCTTGTTTTTTCTGCCATAAGCCTGTTACATTTAAATAGTGAATTTCTATTTATTACTTTTCTCAATTTTCA
The DNA here is from genome assembly GCA_036724805.1 of Bacteroides sp. GTDB lineage: Bacteria > Bacteroidota > Bacteroidia > Bacteroidales > Bacteroidaceae > Bacteroides. The sequence goes on along the minus strand of DAIMFE010000011.1, from coordinate 31,192 downwards.
CATACAACGTGAATTCGTCAAAATTTAACTCAACCGCACTGTCAACGGAATCAACTAATTCCAAAGACTTTCCCAATACCTGATTGCAAATATAACTATTATATTCTTTTACCGCATCATCTGTTCTCGGATTTTTAGATAATGCAATTTCTATTTTATCCGTTATCTCCAGACCGCTTGATTTACGAAGGTTCTGAATGCGGTTAACCAACTCACGCGCAATACCTTCGCGGCGAAGTTCTTCGGTAATGGTTACCTCTAAAGCAACGGTTAATTTACCTTCATTGGCCACTAACCAACCCGGTATATCTTCGTTAATAATTTCTACATCGGTAGCTTCAATTACAGCATCAGTTCCGTTAACATTTAGAGTAAATGTACCTGTTTTTTCCAGCTGCGCGATTTGCTCCTGAGTCATTTCTGTTACTGCCATCGATACTGCTTTCATTTGCTTGCCGAACTTGGGTCCCATCTTTTTGAAATCGCATTTAATGCGCTTTACTAATATACCGGCAGTGCCATCAACAAATTCGATTTCTTTTACATTCACCTCGTTCATTATCAACCATTTCACTGCTTCAACATGTTCTTTCTGCGCTTCATTGAGAATAGGAATCATAATCCGTTGAAGCGGTTGACGCACCTTGACATTTACTTTTCTCCTTAGTGCAAGCACCATGGAAGTTATATCCTGTGCCATCTTCATGCGAATTTCTAATTGCTTATCCACCAAAGCCTCATCGAACTTCGGAAATTCTGCCAGATGCACTGAAACAACATTAGCGCGGCCGGTTGCTTTCACCAGATCGGTGTATAGAAGATCGGCATAAAAAGGTGCAATCGGTGCCATTAACTTAGCTACAGTTTCCAAACAAGTATACAGCGTTTGGTAAGCCGATAATTTATCTTGTGTAAATCCGCCACCCCAGAAACGTTTTCTGTTTAAACGTACATACCAGTTAGACAGATTATCATTAACGAAATCCGAAATTAATCTTCCTGCTTTTGTCGGCTCATAATCATTATAACATGCGTCTACTTCCAAAATCAAAGAGTTTAACTCGGATAATATCCAACGGTCGATTTCCGAACGTTCTGCTACGGGTACATCGTTTTGACTGTAATCAAAACCATCTACGTTGGCGTATAATGCAAAGAATGAATAGGTATTATATAAGGTGCCAAAAAATTTACGACGTACTTCTTCTATACCTTCCGCGTCAAATTTCAGGTTATCCCATGGAGCGGAATTGGTAATCATATACCAACGCACGGGGTCGGAGCCGTATTTATCGATTGCCCAGAATGGATCGACAGCATTGCCAAGACGCTTCGACATCTTATTTCCATTCTTATCCAAAACAAGTCCGTTCGATATTACTGCTTTGAATGATTTGGTATCGAATACCATGGTAGCGATAGCATGCAAAGTAAAGAACCAACCGCGCGTCTGGTCAACTCCTTCAGCAATGAAATCGGCAGGATAAACCTCTCCACTATCTAATAACTCTTTGTTTTCAAAAGGATAATGTATCTGCGCATAAGGCATCGCGCCCGAATCGAACCATACATCGATAAGATCTGTTTCTCGTTTCATGGGTTTACCACTTTCGGATACCAGAATGATATCGTCAACATATGGACGATGCAAATCTATTTTATCATAATTTCCATCGCTGTAATCTCCGGGAACGAATCCGTTATCCTTTAATGGATTAGATTTCATCATTCCGGCAGCAACAGATCTTTCGATAGCATTGTATAATTCGGCAACAGATTCGATACATACCTCTTCGCTGTTGTCTTCTGTTCTCCAGATAGGTAACGGAGTTCCCCAATAACGCGAACGGCTAAGATTCCAGTCGTTCAGGTTTTCGAGCCATTTGCCAAAACGTCCTGTTCCGGTAGATTCGGGCTTCCAGTTGATCTCCTTATTCAATTCGATCATGCGTTCTTTGCATGCTGTTGAACGAATAAACCAACTATCTAACGGATAATACAATACGGGTTTGTCTGTACGCCAGCAATGTGGATAATTGTGAACATGTTTTTCAATCTTAAACGCCAGATTGTTAACTTTAAGCATCATAGCGATGGCAACATCCAGTGTTTCGTCTTCTTCTGTGAGCTTTGGGTCGTATACATTCTTTACAAATCTGCCTGCAAAATCTTTGTAAAGATCCACATTTACGCGTTCTTTTACAAAGTCCGCATCCAGTTCGTCTATCTTATAAAACTTACCGGTAAGGTCAACCATAGGGCGAAGTTCTCCTTTTGTGCTAACTAGCTGCAAAGGAGGAACACCCGCTTGCTTAGCTACATGAGCATCATCGGCACCAAATGTAGGTGCAATATGTACGATACCGGTACCGTCTTCTGTGGTAACATAATCACCGGAGATTACCCGAAAAGCACCATTTCCCGGATTTACCCATGGAATAAGTTGCTCGTATTCCATCTCCAGCAAGTCGGTACCTTTGTATTCGGCAATAACTTTAAATGGTATAAGTTTGTCTCCTTGTTTGTAATCTTCCAGCGCCAAATCGGCAGCCTTTGGGTTGAAATGGGTGTTTAATAATGCTTTCGCCAGCACTGCTGTTATAGGCAAACCGGTATAGGCATTGTATGTTTGAACGGCCACATATTCAATCTTCGGACCAACACAAAGAGCAGTATTCGATGGTAAAGTCCATGGGGTAGTTGTCCATGCCAAGAAACAAGGAGTACCCCATTTAGCCATTTCCGGTTTGGGGTTCTTCATTTTGAATTGAGCCACTACTGTTGTATCTTTAACATCGCGGTAAGTACCGGGTTGATTCAATTCGTGAGAACTCAATCCTGTTCCTGCCGCCGGCGAATAGGGCTGAATTGTATATCCTTTATAGAGGAGTTTTTTATTGTATAATTGTTTAAGAAGCCACCACAAAGTTTCGATGTAACGATTGTTATAGGTGATATATGGATCAGACATATCTACCCAATATCCCATTTTGTGTGTTAAATCTTCCCACTCTTTGGTATATTTCATTACATCTTTACGACAGGCGGCATTGTAATCGGCTACAGAAATCTTTTTGCCAATATCCTCTTTGGTAATACCCAAAGCCTTTTCAACACTAAGCTCAACGGGAAGCCCATGGGTATCCCATCCTGCTTTACGTTTCACCTGAAAACCTTTCATGGTTTTGTAACGACAGAAAATGTCTTTAATGGCACGGGCTATTACATGATGAATACCCGGCATACCGTTTGCCGAAGGTGGTCCTTCATAAAACACAAACGAAGGACATCCCTCGCGCTCTGTCATACTTTTAGCGAAAACGCTGTTTTCATCCCATTTCTTAAGTACTTCTTTGTTTACTTCAGAAAGGTCGAATTGAGAATATTCAGCAAATTTCTTACTCATAATTAGATGTTTTTCTATATCTCTCAAAAAATTAAGGGGCAAATTTACAAAAACTTAGCTTATAATGGTTATTCTATTAATAAAATATATTAAGAAGGAGAATGCGTTGTTTGTTCCTAACCAAATGCAACGTTGTGTTGCTTCAAATGCGCGTTGCATTTTCTCAAATGCAACGTGCATTTTGGAATTAGCAACGTGCTGTTGGGAGAAATGCAACGTGCTGTTTGGAATTAGCAACGTGCTGTTTTGTAGAAACAAAACGGTATCTTTTGATTCTAATCAGCCCAGATGTTTGCAGGAAAGTGCACACGGATCTTCTTTCTTTTACTAAATCTAAAAAATTCATATCGCTTTTAAATTTTGTATTTACATAAATTACTATATTTGTATGCACAAACAAAGATAAAAACATTCACAAAAACTTAAATTATTTATGGCAATAAAAATGTTGATAACAGGTGATCTGCATCTGGGGAAGCGTTCATCTTTCATTACTGCCAATGATGCCAGAATATCTACTAAATTTACCTGGGATAATATTGTTCAACAAGCAATAACCCGGGAAATAGATATACTACTACTTACGGGTGATATCGTAGATCAGGATAATAAGTTTTACGAAGCAATTGGCCCTTTACAGTCGGGCTTTAGCAAACTATCACAAGCAGGGATAGCTGTATACATGGTTGCCGGCAATCATGACTACGATGTACTATCACAAATAATTTCACTTAATAATTACACCAACATACATTTGTTAGGAGCAAATGGAGAATGGGAAAGCCAGGTTTTCACCAAGAGCACAAAAGAGACTGTAAGAATAATCGGTTGGTCGTTTACAGAGAAACATGTTTATACCAGCGCTTTAGAAAACGAACTCCCCACCTATAAAGATGATATAACAACCATAGCCATTCTTCATGGAGATGCTTATAATGCTGTTAGCAAGTACAACCCTATTAAGAGTGAAACACTGAAACAGCACACCAAGGTAAGTGCCTGGATCTTAGGACACATCCATAAACCGGATGTTATTTGTGATAAAACCCCGTTAATTTTATATCCCGGCTCACCACATGCTTTATGCTCCGACGAAAAAGACATCCATGGCGTATGGCTACTCTCATTAGCAAACAAAAAAATTGATTATCAACCTATTCCATTATCCCCTGTTTGTTATCATAAGCTGCTTATTAACGTATCAGCCGCTATTAATGAAACCGAATTCAGGAAAATAGTTATTACTGCGTTTGGCAATCATTTGGCAGAAATAAAAGAAACTTATTCGCCTTTCTTTATGGTATATGATATTGAATTGACCGGTACAAACAATAGGCTGTTTGAACTGCGGAAATGGAGTTACGAGATAAAGAATTATAATCTCGATGACTGGTGCAATGTTTCTATCCGTTCTATCGAATATAATATTCAACCCGAACTGGATATCGCCCAATTGATGAACGAACCTTCTTATATAGGTGTTCTGGCAAATGCCATAATTACTATCGAATCGGGAAAAACAAATTCATTTATAGATAATTTAGTGAACGATTGGATGAAACGGTACGACCAACTTGCATCGGTATCTGTATATTTACCTCTTAAAGCCCGCCAACCGGAAAATAAATTAAATAAAATAGCCCGAGAGTATCTATTGAAAGAATGCAAAGAGCTTATTACTGAACTAAATCTTCAACGAAATGAAAATTAACAGATTACGGATAAGCAGGCTACCGGGTTTTTCGAAAGGACTTGAAGGCATCAACGAACTGGCCGGTAATGTAAATATTATAACCGGACCCAACGGATCGGGTAAGAGTTCGACCGCACGCGCTATACAAAAACTTATTTGGTGGAACGATAAAACTACCGATCATGAGATAGATGCTATACTGGATATCAATACTGAATTGAACGAAGTAAAGATTGATTCGCAGGGGTATCTCCGTATCAACAAGAGCAAAAGAACGCACGAAGACCTCTCTTTTGTGTTTCCAAGAGAGTTCAGCAACCAGTATATGCTGGCTTTGCACGATCTTATAAATGGCAGGGATGATAATCTGGCAAGAATAATTGCCAAAGAAGTTAACGGCGGCGTAGATTTATCTAAAGCTATCGGCCGACTTGAATATAAGTTCAGTATCCCTAACATTGCCCAACCCCGGTATAAGCAATACATCGAAATTCAGAAAGAACTCATTAATTTAGAGAATGAACAGGCGGTGCTGCTGAAAAATGAAGGAGAATTGGCCCGGCTGGAAGAGGAAAAGAAACAATCTGAAGAAGCATCCGGATATAAGGATCTGTATGAAAAGCTGCTCAATTACATAAACGAACGGAATTCTTATGATCGGTTTAATGCCCAATTGAATACTTATTCTCCTACAATGAAGAAATTGAAGGAGGATGATTTTAGTACGATTGAAGAACTGGAGAAGAAAATAGCGGAAATTGATATTACGATATTCGAATCCGAGAAGATAATTGGGGCATACGAAGAGGAAGTTCAGTTATTAAGGATAGCCGATAAAGATATTCCCGATGAATTAATAACAGAGTTATCAGGCAGGATAGAGGATCTTAAAACACTTCAGCAAAAAGTTTCTTCGCTTGAAAGAGAGATCAGTAATCAGTTGGTAGTGAAGGATAAAACCGGAAAACTATTAAACAGCGAAGAAGAATTATACGGCTTGCGGAAACTTAGTTTGAAGGATATACATTATTTAAATGAGTTTATTCAGGCTGCCAATGAGGCAGAAGGTATTCATTCTCGTTTGGTTAGTGAGAAAAGGAGGCTGGAGAAAGAACTGGATGAGTTGCGGGAAATAGAAACGAAAGGAAAATCAATTGAGGATATACGAAAAGGAATCAGCATTTTGTCGGATTGGTTAAAGGGCGCCAATCCTCAGCCTAAAATGTCTATTCGTTTAACTTTGGCTTTGGGCTTAGCTATTTGGGCATTACTGGCCACCGTTATAAGCTATTATGGTCACGAACAGGGTTTTGTTGCTTCCATATTTATTTCATTATTATTAGTTCCGGGAGTTATCTATCTTGAAGGGAAAAGGGAAAAGTTCCAAAGCCATGAGCTCAATGTTCGTATGGGAGATTTTGAAAAGAGTTCTCTGGAATCTCCCGACAATTGGGATAGTGATTCGGTAAGTTCCCGACTGCAAGAACTAATTAGTGATCTGGATTATCTGCTGCGCATTACCAAAATAGAAGAGCAGTTAAAGGGGGTTTCTATTAAATTGGAACAATCTCAAACAAGGATAAAAGATATAAGATCAGAATACTTCAATATTAAAGAAGGGCTGGGGATACTCCCCGAAAGCATTGATTTACTGATCAATAACTACAATTCTTTCTATCTTTTCTTATCTAATTTATCGAAGTGGCAGGATGCTGCGATAGAATCTGAAAAGCTAATCAACGAAAAGGAGAATTACTATAATTCTTATCTCGAAGAGCTAAATGCCATCAATTCCATTCTTTCCGGGTTTAACTTTTCGAGCGTGGAAGATCCTATTCAAGCCAATGCAATCTATCAGGCTTTGTTGAAAGAATGCGAGATTAAAACAAAAAAGAGCGGTGATATAAAGCATCAGAAGAGTATAATTGATATTAAAGAGAAAGAAAAGAAACAGTATCAATTATCATTGCGCGAAATATATTCTCGCTTGCAAATTCCATTTGGAAAGAAGGATGAGGTTTATTTCCTTACTTCGCAATACGAATCTTTTAAGGAAACAGAAAATCGGGTTACAGATGCTTTGGCGGTTGTAAATGCCAATGAGCAGTTATTGCTGAACCATCCTTTATGCCACATCTACAAAAACCTGGATAAAGCAATTACCATAGAGCGGGTTCGGTTAAAGATCGAAGAGTACGAATACATCTCCGGAAAGCAGGGAGAAATCATCCGACAAATCTCTGATATTGAAGCACAAATACGAGAACGAAGGTCGAAAGACGATATCGAAAAGGCTTTAAATGATAAGGAGGATGCGTTGGATGGGTTAAATGAGCTGCTAAAGAACAACCTGAAAGCGATTACCGGTGATTTGATTGTATCTCATCTTCATGAAGAAATATCTCTAAACAATGAAAACCCGGTATTTAAGCGTGCCAACACCATACTGGGAAATATAACGGGAAGCAGGTATAAACTCATTCTGGGAGAAGGACGGCAGCCCGTGTTCAAAGCGTACGACAGTAGGTTAGACCAAATCCTGTCACTGGATGAAATATCTACAGGAACCCGTGTTCAATTGTTGCTGGCTATCCGCCTGGCTTATATTGAAACACAAGAAAACCAAATAAAGCTACCTGTACTTGCCGATGAATTACTGGCAAATAGTGATGATGAACGTTCGGAAGCGATTATAAGATCGCTTGTGGAAGTAAGCCGTAACCGTCAGCTGTTTTATTTTACCGCGCAGGCAGAAGAAGTTAGTAAATGGGAAGAATACCTAAAAAAATGTTCGGATATAGAATGGAAAACAACTTTATTGGTTAATTCATAAACTATTTTGCACTTTCTGTGTATATTTGTTAAGGTAAACCATTAACTATGTTGATGCAAGAGAAATATCCTATTTACAAATTAGGCTTAGCTTTAAGTGGTGGAGGCGCACGTGGATTCGCCCATTTAGGAGCCTTAAAGGCTATGGAAGAACGCGACATTCGTCCTGATATTATTTCCGGAACGAGTGTGGGGTCATTGGTCGCGGTTTTCTATGCCGAAGGCTATTCCATCGATCAGATAATGGAAATAGCTCTTTCCATTAAGTTTACTTCCATAGTTGAAGGGATTATTCCACGTGGGGGTTTCTTTAAGACTACCGGGGTTCAGCATTTATTATCCAAACACATAAAGTCTACTAAGTTCGAAGAATTGAAGATTCCTGTGCGGGTGGTAGCTTCTGATATCGAACTGGGTAAACCGAAAGTGTTTTGTACAGGTGATATTATTCCTGCTGTTATGGCATCCTGTTCGGTTCCTATCGTTTTTACTCCCGTTAAAATAAACGATCGGCATTATGTGGATGGCGGTTTGTTAATGAACTTTCCGGCATCTGTAATCAGAAGAGATTGCAGAACCCTTTTGGGGGTAAACATTAGTCCTGTTATCACAATGAAATATGAAGAATCCATGAAGTACATTATCGAGCGAGCAATGAATTACATGGTGGGCGCCAGTTCATCAACGCAACGAGATTTATGCGATTATCTGATTGAATGTACTGATGTATCGGAGTATTCTATCTTTGACTTCAAGCACAATCAGGAGATTTACAAGAAAGGGTACGATCTGGCTTCGGTATACCTGGACAATAATATGAATAAGATTGAAAGGGATTTGCACTATGTAAAACCTCCATCAATTGGAGAGAAATTGGCAGGGCTGATCTTGGGAAAAAAATAAACGCTACGTTACGCGAGTTTCGCGTAACGTAGCGTTTAATCTTTAATCTTCGAAACTTCCGTAGCGTGTTGCCAACAGTTTCCTGTCTCCCAACGTATTATCTACACGGGCAACATTAATCCAGAACTTATTATCTTTCACAGCTTCTGTTGGATACGCCGCTTTCTCGCGAGAGTAGGTATGCGTCCATTCATTAGCCACCACTTCATATTCAGGATGTGGAGAGTTTACCAATACATTATCGGTTTTATCGGCTACTCCGGTGCGTACTTCTTCAATTTCATTCCAGATGGTCATCATTACATGAACAAAATTATCGAGTTCAGCAAGAGATTCGCTTTCGGTAGGTTCTATCATTAACGTACCATGAACCGGAAATGAAAGAGTTGGAGCATGATAGCCGAAGTCCATCAAACGCTTGGCAATATCGCTTTCGGTAATGCCTGTTTCCGTAGTTAGTTTGCGGCATTCCAGTATCATTTCATGACCAACAAAGCCGTTCGCTCCTCTATACACCACGCCATAAGTATCGTTAAGGCAAGCTGCCAGGTAATTAGCGCTCAGAATGGCAATCTTAGTCGCGCGGGTCAATCCTTCTGCCCCCATCATCTTGATGTAACCGTAAGTAATCGGTAAAATACCGGCACTACCATAAGGAGCTGCCGAAACCTCATTTTGCGAATTACCAAAGATTTGATGACCGGGAAGGAAAGGAATTAAATGCTCTGCTACACAAATAGGGCCAACACCAGGACCGCCACCACCATGAGGTGAAGCAAATGTTTTATGCAAATTAAGGTGACATACGTCTGCGCCAATATATCCGGGATTAGTTAACCCCACCTGAGCATTCATATTTGCACCATCCATATACACCTGAGCCCCACATTCGTGAATGATTTCACAGATCTCTTTAATATCAGTTTCAAAGATACCATGCGTGGAGGGATAAGTAATCATCAGGGCAGCCAGATCATCCTTATTAGCAATAGCTTTCTCACGAAGATCTTCCATATTTACATTACCTTGATCATCGCAAGCACATATTATAATAGTATAACCGGCCTGAATAGCAGAAGCCGGATTTGTACCGTGCGCGGAAGAAGGAATAAGTACTTTGTTACGATGTCCCTGTTCGATGCTTTCCAGATAAGAGCGGATTACACGAAGGCCGGCATATTCACCCGCCGCACCAGAGTTTGGTTGTAGACTTACACCTGCGAATCCGGTAATGATCTTCAATTCTTCGCTGAGGTTATTGATAAGTTCGTGGTAACCCTGCGCTTGCTCTTCGGGCACCAATGGATGGATATTCTGAAATCCGGAACAACTTAAAGGTAACATTTCCGAAGCAGCATTCAGTTTCATGGTACAAGAGCCTAGAGGTATCATGCTGTGTGCCAACGAAATGTCCTTTCTATCCAATCTTTTAATATAGCGCATCATTTCGGTTTCCGAATGATATTTACCAAATACCTCATGTGTGAGGTAATCGGAAGTACGAAGAAATTCTTTACTTATATTACTCTTTTCCGGTATTTCCAACAGTTTTACCGCATCAGTTTCCGCAGCTATAGCGAAAATGGAAAGCAATAAGTTGGCATTCTCCAGTGTTGTTGTTTCATCAATGCTGAAGCCCACATCACCATTATCATAATAACGCAGGTTTACTTTTTTATTTAAAGCAATGGTTCTTATTTCTTGTGCCGAAACATTCGATGGTAATCCTAACCGCAATGTATCAAAATATTGTGTATTTACCTGTGTATATCCAATCTTAGTCAGATTCTTCTCTAGCACAGTTGTTATAGCATGGATGCGGGTTGCAATCCCTTTAATACCATCAGCGCCATGATACACCGCATAGAATCCGGCCATTGTTGCAAGCAAAGCCTGCGCGGTACAAATATTAGATGTTGCTTTTTCTCTCTTTATATGCTGTTCGCGGGTTTGGAGAGCCATCCTGTAACAAAGTTTACCCATTCTGTCTTTTGATAAACCGATAATACGTCCCGGCATATTTCGTTTGTACTCATCACGGGTAGCAAAGTACGCAGCCGAAGGCCCGCCATAGAATAAAGGAGTACCCAACCGTTGAGTGCTTCCGAAAGCTATATCCGCACCCCACTCGCCGGGAGGAACAAGAAGCGCAAGCGACAGGATATCTGCCGCAACAGCTACTTTACATCCTGCAGCGTGAGCATTCTCCACAAACGAACGATAATCTTCTATATTTCCATCCGAATTGGGATATTGCAGTATAGCAGCGAATATATCTTCTGTCCATTCGCATTCTGTATATTTACCAACACGCAAAACTATTCCTTGCGGTATAGCACGGGTAGTTATTACAGCCAGTGTTTGCGGGAATATATTCTCATCAACAAAAACAACATTCGCATTTCTTTTTTGTTGGTCGCGTGTACGGAGAGCGTACATCATGTTCACAGCTTCGGCAGCCGCGCTAGCCTCATCAAGAAGAGAACAGTTTGCCAACGGAAGCGCGGTTAAGTCGCTTACAACCGTCTGAAAATTCATCAAAGCTTCCAATCTTCCTTGTGACACTTCTGCCTGATAAGGCGTATACGAAGTGTACCAAACCGGATTTTCAAAAACATTTCGTTGAACAACAGCCGGTGTGATTGTTCCATACCATCCCAATCCGATATAGGATGTAAATAGTTGATTTTTCGCTGCCAGTTCACCAATATGTTTGGCAAATGCCAGCTCACTGAGCGCATTTTCTGTCAGCTTCATAGGGGTAGTAGGCCGTATATTAGCCGGAATGGTTCTTTCGATAAGTTCATCGAGGCTTGCTACTCCAATTTTCTTCAGCATAATGGTTTCCTCTTCGGGAGTAATACCAATATGACGATCGGCAAACACGTCTGTTTTCATGTTTTAGAGTTTTTATTAGGAATTTAATACTATTTTCTAAATTGATTTTCATCTAAAAAACGGGTTTTCTATTTTCTCTGTACCAATAGTAGTCGATCCCCCATGTCCGGGATAAACAACCGTTGTATTGGGTAAAGTAAACAACCGGCTGCAAATACCTTCGCGTAACTCATCGAAGTTTCCACCTGCTAAGTCTGCTCTACCTATACTTCCCTGAAATAATACATCTCCGGAAAACATTACATTATCTTTTTTTGAATAAAATACGATACTGCCCGGCGAATGTCCGGGAACGTGTATAGCTTCTAACTGTGTATTTCCGAAAGTAATGATATCACCATCGCATATATATTTTCCTAATGGCACTGTATTTTCGGGCAATTTAAATCCAAACGAGCGGGATTGCTGCGGCGCTATTTCCAACCAAAACTCATCCGCTTTATTGGCTTGGGGAGATAAGCCATATTCTTTCAGCATAAATGGATTGCCGAATATGTGATCCAGGTGAAGGTGTGTATTGAGTACATGTTTTAACTTAAGATTATTACTTTCAATATAACCTTTAAGTTTTTGTTTCTCTTCTTCGTAAAAGCAGCCCGGATCAATAACAACCGCCTCTAGTGTTTCATCCCATAAAACATAGCAGTTAACCGGGAACATATTAAATTCAAATCTCTTTATTTTCATGCTTCTTTAATTCTCAATTATAGGGTAACATATACAACTTTTTTAGTTTCAAAAAACGGTTCACTAAAATCATCGCTCAACGAATGGATGATGGTTTTATTCTTGAACGGCTTCGATTCATTTTCCAGTCCCCCACCTTTCAGACATACCAAACCGTTAGGCACCGTATTTTTTTGTTCGGTTGAGATATTCTTTCTTACAATGTTAACAAGATCGGCCAATGGCATAACGGCACGGCTAACAACAAAATCGAATTTTCCTTTCTCTTCTTCGGCACGGGCGTGACGTGAAGTTACGTTTTTTAAGCCTATCGCAGAAGATACTTCGTTAACTACTTTAATCTTTTTTCCAATGCTATCTACCAGATGAAAGGAAACTTCCGGAAATAGTATTGCCAGCGGAATTCCCGGAAATCCGCCACCAGTACCCAAATCCATTACTTTTGTGTTGGGTTTAAAATTGATAAACTTTGCCACCCCCAAGGAGTGCAGCACATGGTGTTCGTATAAGTTCAGAATATCTTTACGAGAGATTACATTGATCTTTGAATTCCAATCCGCATAGAGATCATATAACGCGCTGAGTTGCGTTTGTTGCTCTTCGGAAAGAGAGGGAAAATAGCGGGTAATAATTTCTATTGAAGGCATTTTATTAACTTTTCTGCAACATCGATATGATTTTCACTTCTTTCATTAAACCACTAATTGATTCATAGGGTAGCTTAATTTCAACCGGTCCGGTAGAATACGGGGCTATTTCATATATGTTGTAGTAAAAAGTTATACCGGTTTTATCTAAATAAAAGTTTTCTACAGGTTCAACATTTCCAATAAGTCCATAACCTATGTGTTCCAGTTCTTCCCGAGAAGAAACGTTATTGTCTTTCATTAACTGCTCCCATAAAAATTGGGTTAGGGTTTCAGAATAGTCTTCAACAAAAATATCATCCAGGGTAAGGATATGCTTATTCTCTAAATCAACATTCAAAAAATTAGTGTGCTCCATACCATGTGCGCCACCTGTATATTCGTAAAAACTAGCTTTGTATATCAACAAATCTTTTTTGTATAATTGAATGCTACTTTTTATATTCTGGTAATAATCATACCAGGAAGCTATTGTTTGTTGATCCTCGCGGTTGTTGGCTCTCTGGTCTTCCAGAAACATCGGTTCAAGATCCATACGATACTCAGTGATATACGTATCTGCATATTTTTTTACCACAGAATTGATATCTGTATCAATGCGTTTCTCATCCAGACAGATGGCTAAGAACTCGCCATTAAGAAATGTTTTAAGGGAATCATCATTCGACTTATTTACGTATACAAAATCAACAATAAGCTTAGCGCCGGGTTTAGCCGTATCCCCAAATAAGTGTACCGACTCGTTCATCTGAACATTGTCGAACTCCAGTGCTCCTGTTGGCCTATTCATGTTGCTGTCACAAGAAGAATAAAAATATCCCGCAGACAGCAAAAACGCCAACAAGCTAACATATTGTTTTTTCATAGGGGCTTTATGTTTAAATTCAACATTTTTGTATCAGTTTTATATCCACAAATATAAAACATAATTAGGTAACTGTATCAATAAAAAAGAAAAATAATAGAAAACAGAAATTAAAACTAACTATCTTTGCGAATGTTTAGTGAGTGTATATATTTTTATTGAACAAGAGACATAGCGGCAGATTCCTTTCTTCCCAATAAAGAATTATGAAATTGAAAATTATAATAGCAATATCCCTGGTGATATATTTCTCCTCAACCTGTTTAGCACAAGTACATGGTTTCGTAAAAGATAAAGAAGGTAATCCGCTACCCGGCGCCAACCTGATATGGAAAAACACCGGATTGGGAGTTACCAGTAATGAAGAAGGTGGTTTTTCGTTAGATAAGCCAAAGAACTCCGGCTCCCTGGTTGTTAGTTTTATTGGGTATGAAAATGATACCATAACCGTGGCAGATAAAAATGCTTCACTAGATATTGTTTTAGGCGATGGATTAGAACTATCCGAAGTGAATATTACAGCCCGCAGACTGGGTATTATGAAGTTACGCAGTAGTGTAATGAATGAAGATATGATAACCAGTGCCGAATTGAGCCGTGCCGCCTGCTGCAATCTGGGAGAAAGTTTTGTTACAAATCCTTCTGTCGATGTAAGCTATTCGGATGCGGCAACAGGAGCAAAACAGATCAAACTTTTGGGACTTTCGGGTACGTATGTACAAATGCTTACCGAGAATATTCCTAATTATCGCGGAGCAGCTGCGCCCTATTCTTTAGGGTATGTACCGGGGCCATGGATGCAAAGTATTCAGGTTTCTAAAGGTACATCTTCTGTAAAGAATGGATACGAAGCCATAGCAGGACAAATTAATATAGAATTTAAAAAGCCGCAAACAGCAGATGTTGTTTCTGCTAATCTTTTCGCATCCTCAACCAGCCGGTTTGAGGCCAATGCGGATGCATCCATAAAACTGAATCCACGTTGGAGCACTATGCTATTGGCGCATTATGAAAATGAAACAAAAGCACACGATTCTAACAATGACGGTTTTGCTGATATGCCACAGGTAGAGCAGGTTAACGTATGGAACCGTTGGGCATACATGGGCGATAATTATGTATTTCAGGCAGGTATTAAAGCTTTAAAAGAAGAAAGAAGAAGCGGACAGGTAACCCACAAGATGCAGATGGAAAATCCTTATCTTATAGATATTAATACCAATCGATACGAAGCCTTTACAAAGAACGCTTTTATTTTTGATAAAGAGAAGAATACCAATCTGGCCCTCATTCTTTCCGGAACGCTCCACGATCAAGATGCGGGATACGGCCATAAACTTTACGAAGTAGATCAAACTAATTTATATGCATCATTACTGTTCGAAACAGAATTTTCTCCTCTTCATAGTCTTTCTACAGGTTTAAGTTATAATTATGATGGCTTCGATCAAAAATACCGTCTTTCAAATGATAAAGATCTTTCTTTAATAAAGAATAAACCGAAAGAGACGGTAACGGGTGCATATGCACAATATACATTCAATTATCACGACAAGCTGATTCTATTGGCCGGGTTGCGTGGTGATTACAGCAGTGAATATGATTTTTTTGTAACGCCGCGGGCTCATATCAAATACAATCCAAGTGAGTATGCAAACTTCCGTTTATCGGTAGGGAAAGGATACAGAACCAATCATATACTGGCTGATAATAATTATCTTCTGGCAAGTAGTCGCAAGGTTAATATCACTGATAAACCTGTACAAGAAGAAGCATGGAACTACGGAGCAAGTGTTGCCACTTATTTCAATATATTCGATAAAACATTGAACCTGAATGCGGAATACTTCTATACCGACTTTAAAAATCAGATAGTAATTGATATGGATACCGATCCGCATGAAATATCTTTCGTTAACCTGAACGGAGATTCTTATTCGCATGTTGTTCAGGTGGAGGCATCTTATCCATTCTTTGAAGGGTTTTCATTAACCGCTGCTTATCGATACACCAATGCCAAATCAACTTACAACGGTAAACTTCTCGAAAAGCCACTCACCGGAAAATACAAAGGATTACTTACCGCGTCTTATCAAACTCCTTTAGGTTTATGGCAGTTTGATGCCACCATTCAATTAAATGGCGGCGGCAGAATGCCAAACCCATATAAATTGGAGAATGGAAACTTGTCATGGAAAGAACGTTACAATTCTTTTGAGCAGTTAAGTGCGCAGGTTACCCGTTATTTTCGTAGAGGTTCAATATATATAGGAGGTGAGAACCTTACTAACTTCAAACAAAAGAATCCGATTATTGATGCTACCGATCCTTGGGGAAAGAATTTCGATTCTACAATGGTGTGGGGGCCTATGCACGGTATTAAATTATATATTGGAGTAAGATTTAATATTGAACGGTAAATATATCTAACCGGCTTACATAGCTTTTTTCACCCTGCATAAAGATAACTTATAACCCCACCAAATGCAACGTTGTGTGGCTTCAAATGCACGTTGCATTTTCTCAAATGCAACGTGCTAATTCGAAAATGCAACGTGCTGTTTACTCAAATGTAACGCGCATTTGAATTAGAAGCCATTTTGGGATAATAAATTATGTAGTAAATCTCCTCTTTTTTCGATTTGGTATTATCTTTGCACTGCGATGCAAAAACCGCATTGACATTTAAAAGAATAAAACGTAATATGGCAGACAGGAAAAGAAATCCAAGAGCTAACAGGAATAGGATTCAGTCCGCGAATGATTATGGAAGAATCCAACCCCAAGCTAGAGAGCTTGAAGAAGCCGTTCTTGGTGCTTTGATGATTGAAAAAGATGCATATGCACAAGTGAGTGAGATACTTAGAGCCGAATCTTTTTATGAGCATACCCACCAGTTAATTTATTCTGCAATTACTGATTTGGTAATTCGGCAAGAGCCGGTAGATATCCTTACGGTTACCGAACAACTTAGAAAAAGAGGAGATCTGGAAGAGGTAGGCGGTCCTTTTTATATTACACAGTTAAGTAGTAGAGTGGCTTCTTCCGCTCATATTGAATACCATGCCCGGATTATTGCTCAAAAGCATTTGGCGCGTGAATTGATTTCTTTTACCAGTAACATTCAGACAAAAGCATTTGATGAAACATTAGATGTGGATGATTTGATGCAGGAAGCTGAAGGCAATCTTTTTGAAATCTCTCAGCAAAATATGAAAAAGGATTACACTCAAATTAATCCTGTTATTAACGAAGCATACGCATTATTGCAAAAGGCTGCTGCCCGTACAGATGGTTTAAGCGGATTGGAAAGTGGTTTTACTCAATTGGATAAGATGACTTCGGGCTGGCAGAATTCCGATTTGGTGATTATTGCCGCTCGCCCCGCAATGGGTAAAACAGCTTTTGTATTGTCGATGGCGCGTAATATTGCTGTAGACTTTAAAAACCCGGTTGCTGTTTTTTCGCTCGAAATGAGTAACGTTCAGTTGGTAAACCGCTTAATAGTAAATGTTTGTGAGATTCCGGGTGAGAAAATTAAAAGCGGCCAGCTAGCCCCTTACGAATGGCAACAACTCGATTATAAATTAAAAGACCTGATTGATGCTCCTTTATATGTAGATGATACACCTTCGCTTTCTGTTTTTGAATTAAGAACAAAAGCCCGTCGTTTGGTTCGCGAGCATGGCGTAAAGATGATTATTATCGACTACCTTCAGCTGATGAATGCAAGTGGTATGTCGTTTGGCAGCCGCCAGGAAGAGGTAAGTACCATATCCCGTTCTTTGAAGGGGTTGGCCAAAGAACTAAACATCCCGATTATCGCGCTATCGCAGTTGAATCGTGGCGTTGAAAACCGCGAAGGTATCGAAGGTAAACGCCCCCAATTAAGTGATTTGCGTGAATCAGGAGCCATTGAGCAGGATGCGGATATGGTTTGTTTTATTCACAGACCTGAATATTATAAAATATATTCCACCGAAGATGGTAAGGACTTGCGTGGTATGGCCGAAATTATTATTGCCAAACACCGTAACGGTGCCACCGGTGATGTTCTTCTTCGATTCAAAGGAGAGTTTGCCCGCTTCCAAAATCCGGATCAGGATTTGGTTATTCCATCACCGGATGAAGGAGCCATTCTTGGTTCGAGAATGAATAGTTTTCCTCAAATACCACCTCCACAACCACAAACGGATAATGCGTTTGACGGAATAAGTGAGGAACCTTTGCCGTTTTAACTTATACCAATCTGTTATTTACCTATGCGTGCGGATTGGATTTATTTTTCCGAACTTTAATAACTTAAATATACTATTTACAATGATTACCTTTCCTAATGCAAAAATTAATCTTGGACTAAACATTGTAGAAAAACGTGCCGATGGATATCACAACCTGGAAACTGTTTTTTATCCGACTCCCTGGAATGATGCATTAGAGATTGTTGCTAATTCTCAAAATCCCGATATTAAATGCTCACTCTATTTATCCGGTAAACACATACCGGACGAGAATGAAAATCTGATAATCAGAGCATATAACATTTTAGATAAGGATTTTAATCTGTCTCCTGTCGATGTTTATTTATATAAGAGCATCCCTTTGGGAGCAGGTTTGGGAGGTGGCTCATCGAATGCCGCATTTATGCTTAAACTGCTGAACAACAAATTCAATCTTTCCTTATCCACCGAAACACTTGAAACGTATGCTGCGAAACTAGGAGCCGATTGTGCTTTTTTTATCAAAAACGAGCCGGTATATGCCGAAGGTATTGGAAATATCTTTACTCCTATTTCTGTTGGCCTCAAAAATTACCAGATAGTAATTATTAAGCCAGATCTTTTTGTCTCTACAAAAGATGCTTTTGCGAAAATAGCTCCTCATAAACCTGTAGAATCTATAAAAGAGATAATAGGTTTACCAATCAAAGACTGGAAAGAGTATCTAAGAAATGATTTCGAGAAAAGTGTTTTCGAGAAATACCCTGAAATAGGAAATATTAAACAGACTCTTTATGATAAAGGAGCCATCTATGCTTCAATGAGTGGATCGGGTTCTTCGGTTTATGGTATCTTCGAACCCGACTTTAAAATTCCTGAAATGAAAAAAGAGGGCATTGAATATTTCCAAGCAATCTTATAGAAGGAGGTACCTCCTTCTAGCCTTTACCCCCCTTCTATTAATACATAAATCTTACTCCCCCTTGCAGGTTAAAATTAAATGGCGTTTCTTTTCGTATGGTTTCTACTTTTGATCCATCATCGAAGAAATAAGAAACACCCGGTTCAATATATATACCAACATGTTTAGTTAAGTTATACTGTGCTCCTACACCACCGTTTAAAGAAAGTTGCAGTTCTTTTACTGTATTTTTTTTATCAAGGATTTTGCCATAAATACACTTTTCAACTGTTCCTCCTGCCGATAAGTATAAAGTAAAATTCTTATTGTTAATGAAATCCCAGTTAGCTTTTACAGGAATTCCCAAATAATGCAGTTTCTGTTCGCCTTTCACTTCTCCTTGCTGGGTACTTTGAATAATATCCGATTTAAGGAAAGTATAGGAAAGTCCGGTTTCAACAGAGAATCCATTTCCTATTTCCTTACGCAAAGATACTCCAACAGTTATTGGTAATTTATGCTCGATTTTTTCGAATTCAACAACCTGATACTTTCCATCGGCAAAAACCATATTTTTATCGGATATATCTTTATATCCTGTAACATTAGTAACCACATTAACCAAATCACTTGGTGATAACTGCGGCATGTTGCTCATTCGTAGAAGCGGCTGGTTTTCTTCTTTTGAAAAAGAAGTTGGTCCTGAATTAACCGACAGCCCCAATGCCAAATTCTTTCGTGACGTTCTTTTCTGAGCCACAGGAGTAAAAGGTCTCTTTCCCGATTTAGAAACTGTTCTAACAGCATTATCACTATTAGACTGTGATTTACCAACATTTTTATCATCCCGTTCCTGCTTCGAGTCCTTTTCCGGCACACTCTCATCAGCACCTTGCGAAGAAACAATAGGCTCGGTTACAATAACAGAATCGTTATCTTTTACTGTTGCATTAATCCTTTTTTTGGTTGTCGCATACACTATATATGGCGTTTCGGGCTCCGAAATAACAGGAGCAACAGGAATTTCTTCTGAGGTAACGTCAACAACCGGAATATCTGTCAACCGGATATCTTCTGCGGCAGGCGTATGTAGAAAATAGAAACTTACCCCTGAAACAGCTAATAACAGAACCGCAGCAGCCACTCCCCACCATTTACGGGAAATGATGCTTCGCTCCGCAGGAGGCAATAGACTTTGGGAGAGTTTTTCCCAGCCTCCAGAAGGAGGTGCTTCATCGTAATCCTGAAGCATCTCCTTCATCTTCTTCATCCACAATTCATCATCCTGCTTCATAATTATCTCTTAGATTATATATTTTTCCCATTTTTATATTTAATTGTAGGTATTTACTGCCATATATTCTTTAATTCTCTTTGCCAAAGCTGTTTTTGCCCTAAATAATTGAGAAGCCGATGATTTCTCATTTATCCCTAACAATCGGGCTATTTCTTTATGTGATTTTTCCTCAAAAGTATATAGATTAAATACGGTACGATAACCCTCCGGAAGTTCCTTAATAAATTGCATCAAAACATCTTTCGGTATCGTTTCAATATCAGATGAGTCGGGCTCTTCATATACATCAGATACTTCTTCTATTTCTACTGTACGATTCATAACATCGTTTTTCCGAAGCGTCTGTAGTATACAATTAATAAGAACTCGTTCCATCCACGCCCGCAGAGAACCTTCGCCACGCCATGTGAATTTATCGAAGGAGGCATACATCTTCAAAAATCCATCATGCAGCATATCCTGTGCAGTGTCTCTATCACCTGTATAACGGAGACATATTCCAAACATGCGCCCGGAAAACCGCTCATATAGCTCCTTACGAGCCCGGTTATCTCCTGTTCGACAAAGATTGGATAGCTCGAATTCTTCCATTCTGTTATACACGTGTTTATTGTCTAAATACATTATTTGCAAAATTACTGCATGCTGCTAATGTTTTTTTCTTGTTTTTTATTATTTAACACTCAAATATGCAGTATTTCTATTATTATTGTGTTTTAAAATTAACAATAAGATACTTTAACCTTGTAATAACGCGATTAGCATAGTTATATGAAAAAGATGAAAATAGTTTGGGCAGGATTCGTATTAACCTTATTTCTGGGTTCGTTTTTGGAAGCATGCAGCCTTAACGATGATGATAATTTTGGAACAGTAAATGTAGATGGCGAGGCGGTTGCAACAATTTTGCCTGTTGAAGATGATGAAAAGGATTTTTATTTCTTACTGGATGGTGGGCAGAAATTATATCCTAGTGATAAAAGGGGAATAGCCGGCAACTATGATTGGAAAAAAGGACAAAGAGTACACATACTTTTCAATTTGCTCGAACAAAAAATTCCCGGATATGAGTATAATGGGCAAATTGTTTACTTATTTAATATCTTAACCAAAGATGTTATTCCATTAACCGAAGACACAGCAGATAGCATAGGAGATGATAGAATAGATATAACAGCAGGGGTTTTTGGTAATAAACATTTAAATATATATTTCAGATTCAGGGGTACGGAAAATCCGAACAAGGTGCATATGGTTAATCTGGTGCGTAACGAAACAAAAGAAGGAATTACAGAAGAAGGTGATTTTCTTGTGCTTGAATTCCGTCATAATGCATATAATGACTACCAAAGCAAAACTTTAGAAGGAAATGTATCGTTTAGATTGCCTTTTACCGAAGAAGAATTTAATAAATACAAAGGGGTTAAAGTCCGTACAAATACCTACAACGGAATAATAAATCAAAACTTGCATTTTGACAATAGTCATATAAAAATGAAAAGGTGATTTACCCCCTCTTAACTTTATAGCTTTTCTATTTCTCGCAACCATGCTGCAGCACTTGCATCGCTTGGCATTTTCCAATCTCCTCGCGGACTAAGAGTGATGCTTCCTACTTTTGGACCATCGGGCATACAAGAGCGCTTAAACTGTTGATTAAAGAAACGACGGAAGAAAGTATAAAGCCATTTCTTTATTGTTTCATCAGCGTATTTATTTCCAAATGCTTTTTTTGCTAGAAAAAAGATCTTAGCCGGCCTGAAACAGAACTTCAGAAAGTAATATAGAAAAAAATCATGCAGTTCGTAAGGGCCAACCAAATCCTCTGTTTTTTGATCTATTTCACCTTCCACATTAGCAGGGGTAAGTTCCGGGCTAATCGGAGTATCAACAATATCCAGAAGCGTCTGAGCCACCAAACCTTCCATTTCGTTCTCGGCAACCCATTTCACCAGATATTTAACCAATGTTTTTGGAATGCTGGCATTTACACCGTACATAGACATGTGATCGCCATTGTAAGTAGCCCAGCCTAAAGCCAGCTCAGATAAATCACCGGTACCAACAACAAGTCCATTAGTCTGATTGGCAATATCCATCAATATTTGGGTACGTTCACGAGCTTGGGCATTTTCAAAAATAACATCATGAACATTCACATCGTGACCAATATCTTTAAAATGCTGGATACATGCTTCTTTAATAGTTATTTCGCGAGTACTTATTCCCAATTCTCTCATTAAATGGAGCGCGTTCTGATAAGTTCTGTCGGTTGTTCCGAAACCAGGCATTGTAATACCGAGAATATGTTTTCTGGATAATTTGAGCTTATCGAATGTCTTTACACAAACCAGTAGTGCAAGAGTAGAATCTAATCCACCGGAAATTCCAATAACCGCAGTCTTGGCATGTGTATGAAGCAATCTTTGGGCCAATCCTGCAACCTGAATCGAAAAAATCTCTTCACAACGCTCTTTTAACTCACCTCCATAAGGAACAAAAGGAAGTGGATAAATTTTACGTGTAATTTCAATTTCTCTTTCTTTGGCATCAACAGGTATTCTGATTTGATCATTTATATTTATATCGCCTTTGTTGGCTGCATATGTCTTATTAATCCGGCGCTCTGTACGAAGATGTTCTACATCTATTTCACTGATAACAATCTGCTCATCCATACTGAAGCGTTCATTTCCGGCAAGCAAAGTTCCGTTTTCAAACACGAATCCGTTTCCAGCAAATACCACATCCGTTGTGGATTCTCCAAAACCTGACGATGAAAAAACATATCCGGATAAACACCGGGCTGATTGCTGGCTGATAAGAGACAACAGATAATTGTGCTTTGCTATACCTTCATTGTCTGCCGAAAGATTAAAAATAATTTCAGCTCCCTGAAGTGCAAGATAAGAACTCGGTGGTATTGTTGACCAAAGATCTTCGCAGATTTCAATTGCAAAAGTTGTATTGGATGCCTCGAACAACATATTTTTCCCTATAGGAACCAATTGTCCACATAAGTGTACTTGTTTCTCCTTTAAAACATTTGCCGATGAAAACCATCTTTGTTCGTAAAACTCCTTGTAATTAGGAAGATATGTTTTTGGCACTACACCAAGTATCCTTCCTTTTTGAATCACCACCGCAGTATTATACAATACAGCATTTACGCTCACAGGCATCCCTACGATAGAAATAATATTCAGATGCCTTGTGTTATTAAGAATTTGCATAAGAGCCATTTCCGCTTCTTCGAGTAATAAATGCTGAAAGAGCAAATCTGCAGAGGTATATCCTGTTATGCTCAATTCGGGAAATACTATCATCTGAACTCCTTTCCCTTCGGCAATAGCAATTAAAGCCTCAATTTGCTTCACGTTAAAAAAACAATCACAAATACTAACGCGTGGAACAGCAGCAGCTACTTTTACAAATCCGTAGTTCATATATGTAAATTTAAAAATGAATACAAAAATAGGAAATTATATCCAGATATAGAGATTGTTACTTATTAAATATACCCCAATACCACATGTCTTATAATTGGTATGTGGCTAATTTCGTGCTACATTTTTGTCATAAATCCATATTTAAATAAATCATTTTATATTATTTTTTCATTGATAAATATTGATTTTTATTTGATTGGATTAACATTATCATTATCTTTGCAGGGAAACCGACTAAAATAAACAAAAGTCTTATAACAATAAAAAAAGACATGAACGCATTCGATCGACTACTCGAGTTTAAAATCAAGCCATCTGTTCAAAGAATGGCCATTATGGACTACCTGCTAAAAAATTGTAGCCATCCAACTGTGGAAGAAATTTATAAGGCGCTATCGCCTTATATACCAACGCTTTCAAAAACCACGGTATACAATACCCTTAAACTCTTTTCCGAACAAGGGGCTGTTAGAATTCTCACTATAGATGAGAAGAACGCTTGTTTCGATATTGAAACGGTACCTCATGCTCACTTTTTATGTAAAAGTTGCGGTGAAATTTCAAACTTCCCCCGTGAAATATCTACAAAAGATATGACTACATTAAAGAATATGGGGCATAACGTTATGGAATTACATTATTATTACAAGGGGATATGTAAGAATTGCATGCAAGTAGCAGAAAAAGATTAATATTAAAAAAGTCATTCCGATATAGAATGACTTTTTTAATGTTTTCACCCCAATACTTTCTTACATAGGTTGTTTTATTATATCTACGAAAAAATTTGCCTAAATAGCTCCCGACCGACCTCATAACTTCTCGCCACTCTTAAATAACATATAAGCTACGAAAATAAACACTTTCTTCCGGCAAAACATTAAACAATTCTTTTTGTTCATAAAATAATAATCCGGAAGATATGATAATTATCATCAAAAAAAGTTACCTTTGGAGTTACCTTTGGATAAGGTTTTTACATCTTAACTTATAACTTTAATAATACAAAGCCTAAACGATGAAATTTTTATTTGTAGTACAAGGAGAAGGAAGAGAACATTGTAGCCAGGCATTGGCTATGGAAGAGATGTTATTGCGAAACGGACATGATGTTATTGAAATTCTTGTAGGAAAAAGCTCACATAAACCTTTACCCGGCTTTTTTAACAGAGATGTACAATCGCCGGTGAAATGGTTTTTAAGTCCCAATTTACTTCCTGCGCCAGGTAAACCCTGGTGGTATATGTCTAAAAAAATATTTCTTAGTACCCTCGATATCCCTGAATACATACGTAGCTTACGCTATATTCATCAGCGCATTTTGAATTCTGAAGCCGATATGGTTCTAAATTTCTACGAACCGCTTGCCGGCCTTTTATACGGACTCATACCTCAAAGTATTCCATGTGTTTGTATCGGTCATGAGTACTTATATCTAAATCGCGAAATAGCTCTGGAGGTTAATTCTCCATGCAAATTATCCTTCTTACGGTTCCTTACCAGCATTACATGCATGGGAGCTACGAAATGTTTGGGGCTATCAGTAGAAGAATTACCGGATGATTGGGGAAACAGGATTACTGTGGTTCCTCCTCTCCTTCGACAAGAAATAACATCTCTCCGGCCGGAAAAGGCTAGCTTTGTTCATGGTTATTTAGGAAGATGCGACCAGATTCGCCCACTCATGGAGTTTCATACCCGCCATCTCGAAATACCGATGCACCTATTCAGGAAGAAGAGTGATGCACCACTAATTCGTGAAATTGATGAAAGTTTATTCCTACATCAATTTGATGAAATCAGCTATATGAATTATTTATCAGAATGTAGTTTTAGTATAAATACAGGAAGCTACGAATCGATTTGCGAAACCATGTATCTTGGCAAACCATTTATTATTATGCCTGGTAATATTATTCAGAAATGCAACGCATTTCTTGCCGTATGCGCTGGTGGTGGCACAATTGCAATAGGTGATACGCACGAACCGTTACTGTATTTAAAAAATTCAGAAGCACAACATCAAAACTTTATTAAATGGGTTGATAAAGCTGAAAAAATAATCCTTCAGGAACTAGAAGAAGTCAAAGAAAGAGATCCGCTTTACCGAACCAAGAAAGCTCTTAGCCCAATCTTGCCCTAAAAATGTTTTCGAACAATTTTAGGGCAGTTTGTATTTGCCACCTAAAACGTACTCTTTTTCCGTTATCTTCTCCATTGCTTATCATCAAAAATAAGCCTTCTTAAGTAAAACGACATTGGTATTTATTCCCTAAATGAGGATGAATGAGTATTTAGGAGATTGGTGAGAAATGAGTATTTTTGCTGTAAATCGAGTAGGGTCAATTTAAACACTTTACTGGATTATAGATAACAATTATTTGAAATTGAGGATAAAATAAAAATTCGCCGTGAAAGTTTCTTACTGATATTAGAAGAATTAGGCAATGTGGAACTATATGATACTTCAGACGATATAAAAGGCATAGCTTTTGAATTATTTCTTGGTAAAACTTTCCGAGGTGAATTGGGGCAATTCTTCACTCCACGTACTATAGTAAATTATATGGTAGAAGTGCTTAATGTAAAGGAAGGCGATCGTGTCTGTGATCCTTGTTGCGGCAGTGGAGGCTTTTTGATAAAAGCATTTGAACATGTACAAAATCAAATCGATCAGGATATTCATCACCAAATCGATCTTTTGATGAATGATTTAACAATTCCTGAGAGTGAAAAAAACATAAAATAAATAACTTACTGCTTGAATGCGATAAGACTGTCAGTGGTAGACGATACCATAAGCTTTGATATAATTCTTATCAATCCACCGTTTGGCGCTCATGTGGAGAAGGATATGCGCATCACTGATTCGGATATCCCAACAAAAAAAGAAAAGGAATTATATACAAAACTTTTCGGTTCAAAATATTTGGAACGTGTTTATGAGCCCATGAAAGAATATGCAGCAAAGGAGTATAAGGACAAGACGAAAAACAAGCTCGTATTCTGAATATTACTTCTATTCCTGCTGATGTATTTCTCTCATCAGGTGCCAACATTACACCAAGCCTCATTTTCATTCAAAAGTACGATGAGAATGAAATTCCGAAAAAAGATTATATGCTAACGGTAACTAAAGTTACGGATGCTGGTATTTCATCGACAGGCTTACCATCACAAAATGAAGAACTGCCTATAGCTGCAAAGGAAGTATGTAGTTTTTTATTGGGCACTCCCATGCAGAAGATGGTTTACACAAAAGTTATCCGCCGATCAGAATTAGCAAACTGGAGTGTGAAGCAAATTTTCGATATAACTCATGCAGAGTTCAATCCGCAGTATAAGACAACAAAAATCGGTAATCTACTCACAATAAGTAAAAACGTGATAACTATAGAACCGAATATAACCAAGGTATTGAGTCTGCATTCCTAAGCGAAGGCGAAAAGAAAATGATGGTTATACTTTTTATATTGGAAGCTATTGCAGATGAACGAACCCTTGTTTTAATTAAGGATGCGGAAAAAGCTGGGCAGCATGTGATATAGTAAACTATTGCCTACCTTTGCCCAAAAAGAAGACTACGACCGGTTACTCCGGACGGGAATTAAATTGCATGATCAAGGGTATTTTGATGAAGCGCTCAAATGTTATCAGAATTGTATAGCTCTTTATCCCGAAGCTATGTCTCCTTATTACGAAATGGCACATACATATGCTTGCATGAATCGCCATAATGATAGTAGAAGATCTGCTGAAAAAGCACTTGTTGTATGGGCCGATCATACACAAACCGATAGAATAACCTTCTATATAGAAGCGTTATCGGTTTATTTAACTCTGATTATAACCGATCAATCAATTGACGATTGACAATTGGTTGCCACCATTTCCCGCAAGATACTTACAGCGGTTTCTACATTAGGAACCGACTTAACAATCATGGAACGTTTACCGTTCTGCTCGCGCAGATCGCATATACGCGGGTACTTCATCATATAATCAATTAACTTACCGAAAGCCTCACTTTGATAGTAGGGGCTTTCTTGGTTTGATACCAAAAACAAAGTCATACGGCCACCTTTAAGAAAAACTTTTTCTGCGCCTAAACGGGCAGCAAGTCTGCGAAGGGTAACAATACGCAAAAGTTCCTCTGTTTCGGGGGGAACAGTGCCGAAGCGGTCTTCCAACCGGGCACGGAAAGCAGCAACATCTTTATCCAACGTTAAACCATCTAACTCGCGATACAATAACATACGTTCGCTGCTACCTGTAACGTAATCGGCAGGAAGCAATAACTCCAAATCACTCTCAACGGTAGATTCTTCTACAAATCGCTCACCACTTATGGTGCCATCGGAATTTATTTCATCACTATAAAGTTCGGCAAATTCATCATTTTTTAATTCCTGTACAGCCTCATTTAATATCTTCTGATACGTTTCATACCCCAAATCGGCAATAAATCCACTTTGTTCGGCACCCAATAGGTTCCCTGCTCCGCGGATATCAAGATCCTGCATGGCAATATGAATTCCACTACCCAGATCGCTAAAATTTTCAATCGCCTGTAACCGGCGGCGAGCTTCGGGTGTAAGTGTGGAAAGAGGGGGAGCCAGCAGATAGCAAAATGCTTTCTTATTACTACGGCCTACCCTACCCCGTAGCTGATGCAAATCGCTCAAGCCGAAATTCTGGGCTTGGTTAATGATAATCGTGTTGGCGTTGGGAATATCAATTCCACTTTCTACTATCGAAGTGGCTATCAGCACATCGTAATCGTAATTAACAAAATCGAATATCACTTTTTCCAGCTCCGAAGGCTCCATTTGGCCATGACCAATGACAATACGGGCATCTGGGATATGACGCTGTATCATTGCTTTCAATTCGGGCAGATTAGCGATACGGTTATTTACAAAAAACACCTGTCCGTTGCGGCTCATTTCGAAGTTGATAGCATCGGTTATTACCTCTTCATTAAATGTATGAAGTTCGGTTTGTATGGGATAACGGTTGGGAGGCGGTGTGGAGATAACACTTAAATCTCTTGCACCCATCAGGGAAAATTGCAAAGTTCTCGGTATGGGAGTAGCCGTCATGGTAAGCGTATCCACATTTACTTTTATCTGACGAAGTTTTTCTTTCACACCCACACCAAACTTTTGCTCTTCGTCTACAACAAGCAAACCAAGGTCTTTAAATTGAACATCTTTGCTCAATAAGCGGTGTGTACCAATCAGGATATTTACTTTTCCTTCTTTCAGATCGCTTATCACTGCTTTAGTTTGAGCAGCAGTACGGGCACGACTTAAGTAATCCACCCGTACAGGTAAATTCTTTAAGCGCTCGCGGAAAGTTTGAAAATGCTGATAAGCCAGTACAGTTGTTGGTACAAGAACAGCTACCTGTTTATTATCAGCGGCAGCTTTAAATGCTGCTCTAATAGCTACCTCTGTTTTACCAAAACCCACATCACCACACACTAAACGATCCATAGGAATATCTCGTTCCATGTCCTGTTTTACATCGGCAGTAGCTTTTCCCTGATCGGGAGTATCTTCGTAAATAAAGCTCGCTTCCAGTTCGTTCTGCATAAAGCTATCAGGACTAAATGCAAATCCTCTTTCCTCTTTACGCTGCGAATAAAGTTTTATCAGGTCGCGGGCAATATCTTTTATCTTGGTTTTGGTGCGCTCTTTCAGTTTCTCCCATGCGCCCGTTCCCAATTTATTTAGGCGAGGCGGTTCACCATCCTTTCCTTTATATTTAGATACCTTATGTAAAGAATGAATGGAAACGAATACAACGTCTTCATTCTGAAAGATGAGTTTAATAACTTCCTGGGTAGTATCACCGTTGGGCAACCGCACCAATCCGCCAAACCTTCCTACACCATGATCGGTATGCACTACATAATCTCCCGGAATAAACTGATTCAATTCTTTCAAAGAAAGGGCAACCTTTCCGGAACGTGCTTTATCGCTTTTGAGGTTATATTTATGAAAACGATCGAACAGTTGATGATCGGTAAACACACACATTTTCAGTATATTATCCGCGAAACCTTCGTGCAGAGTTCTGTCTACCGGAGTAAATTTTATATTGTCGCCACGATCTTCGAATATTGCACGGATACGTTCAATCTGCTTGTGGCTATCACTACATATATATATGGTGTAACCTTTACTAATATAATCTTTGAAGGAGGCAGCAACCAGGTCGAAGTTTTTGTGATACACCGGTTGTATGCTGGTATCGAAAGTTAAGGATACATCCGGGGTTCCGGTGGCTTTGCTCCCGAACTCTATCCGGCGAAAATCCAAAGATTGTCTGCCAAATTGCTCTCCTGTAATTAATAGGTTCTTCTCCTCTATTTCTTCATATAAAAACTGAATCCGCTCGCGTTGCCAGAAGTAGTCTTTCATCACCAAAATAGTATCTTTGGCGATAAAATCCAGAAAGGAAGTATCCCCGTTTTCCGAAAGTCCTAAATCGGGCACTATAGAAATGCTTTCTTTCTTTTCTTTAGATAGCTGGGTTTCAACCTCAAAGGTACGGATGCTTTCTACTTCATCTCCAAAAAAATCGATACGAAAAGGGTATTCCGAAGAGAAAGAGAAGACGTCGATAATACTACCACGTACTGCATACTGTCCGGGTTCGTAAACGTAATCTACATACTGAAAGCCGTAACTACGCAAAACCTCTGTGATAAACGCTGTATCTACCTGCTCTCCGGTATGTAATTTTAATGTTTTATCTGCCAGTTCCTCACGGGATACCACTTTCTCTGCCAGCGAGTCGGGATAGGTTACAATGCATAATCCCTTCTCTTCTTTTTGCAGTCGGTTAAGTACTTCGGTACGTAGTATTTCGTTGGCTGCATCTTTCTGACCGTATTTAATCGCTCTCCGAAAGGATGAAGGAAAGAAAAGTACTTTCTCCTCTCCCATTATCTGCAATAAGTCATGGTAAAAATAGCCGGCTTCTTCCTGATCGGTTAAAATAAATACCTGCGAATTAACAATATCTCCTGCTACCGATGCACAAAACAAGGAAGCAGAAGAGGCCAGCAAGCCATTACAGTATATATGATTTGTACCTTCTTCGGATAATAACTTAACCATTAAGTTCTTATTCGGAAGAGTAGCGTATTCTTTTTGAAGATCTTTAAGTTTCATAAAGTAAGTAACAAAATAGCGTGCAAAAGTACTTAAATTATTTTACCCTTGTATTCATAATTATCCCAAAATGACCATTAGAATTATTTGAAGCAGAAGCTATCCATTTCCAAGGCTTTTTAATCTCAAAACAGCAACGTTGTATCACCCCAAATGCACGTTGCATTTGGGTAAACAGCACGTTGCTAATTCGAAAATGCACGTTGCATT
>DAIMFE010000010.1:29830-44988 GCA_036724805.1 Bacteroides sp. | reverse complement strand
ATTATCTTTTCTTATATGTTATGTTGTTGCAACGAAATTCAACGAGCGTTAATTTTAGAGAGTTATTATCTTACTGGCATCAAACGATTTATCAAATAATTTACAACAGCAATTCGCCGTTAAAAAGTGTTGAATGCGCAGTGGTTTTGCATGCAAAAGTGCAATGGTTTAACATCAAAATGCATTCAATTTGCCGCATGGTGTAGGGGCGGGCCTTGTGTCCGCCCTGCATAGAGTATCCGCCCTGCATAAGGCATCGCATGTTTATTCAAGGGACACAAGGCCCGCCCCTACACCATGCGGCAAATTGAAAGAAGCATGAAATAGTGGATTTTTCTTTTCTTCTTTTCTTTTTCTTCTTTTAATATTATATGTTCTTTTATGTTGCTATAGGGTAGCTATAGCTAGTGCTAAGTGAAGCGTTTTTTAGAGTACTGGTATTAAACGATTTATCAAATAATTTACAACAGCAATGCGCCGTTAAAAAGTGTTGAATGTGCAGTGGTTTTGCATGCAAAGCGCATGGTTTAACATTTTTTTTATTCGTTTTTTAGCCGCGGATGACACGGATTGCGCTGATTTTAATACACGGATTTTATTTATAATAAGATTTATCCGTGTTCTTTGATCCGTGCAATTCGCGTCATCCGCGGCTAAAAAACAACTAAAATGCAACGTCCATTTTCTCAAATGCTACCGTCCGTTTTGGCAAAATGCTATCGTCCGTTTTGGCAAATGCTATGTTCCGTTTTGAAAAAACAAAGTAGCATTCAATCAAAAAACAATATCATTGATAAAAAAGAGCTTATTCATCCGGAATAACAAAAAATAAGTTTTTTCTTTGTGTTAACATTCTGTAAATCTTGGGTGTGCGGATGTTGGGATAATTCCGAAAGAAATTTTCTTTTGGATTAGAAATAAAGAAACATTATTTGATATGAGAAATGAATTGTGTGTGATGTGTGTTTGCATAAATAGTTATCTTTGGTTTTAAATATAGAAGTTCCGAAGTTATGAAAAATATAATTCTTCTTGTGGCGGTATACCTTATGCTTCCTCAAATAATTTTCTCTTGCAGTAATACAGAGGAAGACTCTGTTTTACTGCCTGAGCTGGTACGGGCGGAAGCTATCATGTTTCAACATCCTGATAGTGCATTGTATATATTGGAACGGATGTTGGTGCCCCCTACTTCCAAACGCTTGCAACATGCTACCTGGTGTTTGTTGATGACACAGGCTAAATATAAAAACTACATCAAGCAATCTTCTGATTCTTTGATTGATATTGGATATGATTATTTCATGCAAAAGGATGATTTACAGCGAAAGGCGATGGCGCTATATTATAAAGGGGCTTTATGCATAGAGCGAAGCGATCCTGAAGCTGCCTTACAATATTATCTAAAAGCTGTTAAGTATCTTGACAACACAACAAATTATCGACAGGGTTACTTGATACACATTGCTATAGCTGAAATTTATTTGTATCGCAAATTGGATGACTATGCTATGAAATCGTGCAAGGAAGCTTATCAATATGCTAAACTCCTTGATGATAAAAGTTACATTACTACATCTCTTGTGTTTCTTGCCAGAGTTTATGGATTGAAGAAGGATTGGGAGATGTCTGTTAAGCATTACAGAGAAGCACTTGAATTGACTAAACTCATAAACAACCTAAGCCTTTATAGTGGAACATTAAGTGAACTTGCCACCGTTTATTGTGAAACTAAGAACTACTCATTAGCACTTGATTGTGCTCGAAAGTCTCTCGAAATAAGAGAAAAAGAATGTTTGGAAATTGAACAGAGTTGTCATACTCTGGGGCAGATATATCAATTGACAGGTCAAGTCGATTCTGCATACTATTGCTTTCAAAAAGCCATTTTATCAGATAATATCTATACAAAGCGTGGTGGATATTATGCTTTGTTCTCTTTGAGTAAAGCGCAGCAAGATTATGCAAAGGCGGTTGAATACAGTGACCAACTATGGTTTTACGAGGATTCCATCCGAAAAATAGACCGTGGAAAAGAACTGATTGAGATACAGGAAAAGTATAATCAGGAAAAACTGTTGAATGAAAAAAATCAGCTAAAGATAGAAAAAGCCCAATCCGAACGCAAATCCTTTTGGATGGGAATCTTTCTGCTTGCTACCTTGATAATTGTTGTTTATTTCTATCAACGCAGGTTGATCCAGCGAGAACGCACCATTCAGAAAAACCAGGAAATGATCCGCATGTATTCCTATACTCTTCTTGAAAACGAATCTCTTATAGGGCGAAACGAAAATCGTATTAAAGAATTGTTGCGCGAGATTGAACAAAACCAGGAAATGCAAGAGTTAATCGAAGAGCAAAGAATATCAATTGAAGAAATGGAAAGGCGAAATATGAATTTGCGTGAGGAAAATAAAAACCTCCGGAAAAACATCCATCATTATTCTATTTCCAAGCATGAAGAATCCTCCCAGTCTGCCTCACTACGCATTTTGTCAGAAGAAAACATGCGCTTACGTGCTAGAGAAAAGTTTCTATGTGGCCAGCTTATCGAAAAAATAGAATTTTTGAATAAACTGAAGAAATTCCCCCAATATTTGGATGTCATTCAATGGGATACCATCTATCATATTGTAAATGAACTGTTTGAAGATTACACAAAGCGATTAAGTAAACAATTTCCATCGCTTACAAAGAATGATTTGCAACTTTGCTGCCTTATCAAGCTACATTTCTCGGTTGCCAACATGGCTATCTTCTTTGCTATCTCGCCCACAGCGGTAACCAAGCGTAAACAAAGGTTGAAAGAACAAATAGTAAAAGCTCTGGGAAAACCTTTGGAAGAGAACCAGACCCTCGATTTGTGGCTGTGGGAATATTAAGTCACCTAATGTCCATTTTAAATTTATTTTCAAGATGTAATAATCTAAAAAACAGATTATTACATCTTTATTTGTCCACATGTTGTCCACATAGTTTTCAATCAAATTCATTATTTTTACAGTATTAATTCGCACAAGTTAAAATTATGAATGAAAGATTAATTAGAAAAGCATTTTACGTTGTATTGACTTTATCGTGTTTGATGGTGTCACAAACAACTATTGCTACTGCGCTATCAGTAGAAGAAGTAATTACGTTTTCGGAAGACAACTGGCAGAAATTTGTGACCCGCAGCGAATCAATTATTCCTACAGCACATATTAATGGAATAATATTAACCATTGAAAATCCATTGCAAAATTGCGATATTACTATCTCTATTAAAGATAATGAAGGGTGCACAGTTTTCGAGCAAAGATATTCTGCATCCGTCACAAGTTACATAACAATATCATTAGACGGATTTTCTTCAGGACTTTATACCCTTATTTTACGAAACTTATCAGGAGAGTATCTGTCTGGTAGTTTCATGCTGAATACATTACAATAAGATTGATCTTTGCCCCTCAATATTAATATTAGTTAAAGCATAATAAAAAGACACTTGTGCAAGTCGAATTTGTCGGATTCTCAAATACAGCTTGCCGATAAATTCAATTTTAAGCTGTAGTAAATGAATAAAAACGAGTATTCCCCATTTTATTCATTTTAGTTAATTGGGAATTATTAATAATTTGGAGAATTTATCATGAGCAATGAAAAGAAATTCATGAGTTTGCCAATTGAGTTTATGGAAGTATTAGAGTCTAATGAAGCCATTCTTGTTAAAGGAGGTATATCACGTGACATAAGTGAGTTAGAAAACTCAGGAACTGGATGTAGATGTGGTAATACCAAAAACACTGGCACTGGATGTGAATGTTTGCAAGCACTCGCTTCAATCTAATCATTTACCTAGTGTTATTTTGAGAATGCATTGGTTTTAGTTTGATAACAATAATGCATTCTCTTTAATTTTAGCAACATGAAGAAAATATATTATTGTGTAAATTGCCAGTTAACAACTGACATTTTCTTGTATTACAATGCATTTAATGATTGTTTCCTTTTTCTTAATAATAAGAAAAGTCTAATATACGAAAAAAAATCTCCAGAAGAGATTCGTAAGATTGATTCTACTTTTTTTGATTTGCTTGTAAATAATAGTTTTATTGTGGAAGATGAATTAGATGAGTTGTCAATCACAGAATTCAGAAAGATGCACCAGAAGATGAATGCATATCAGTATAATATCGTAGTTAACACAACATTAGATTGTAATTTAAACTGTTGGTATTGTTATGAATCAAAAATTGAAGGAAGTGCTCTCAATGACAGTGTACTAGATATAATAAAAAAAAATATAGTTCAAAAGTATGATATTTCTCCTTACAAAGAGCTAAAAGTATCTTTCTTTGGGGGTGAGCCTTTGAGAAATTTCAAGGCGGTTGAATACTTATTATTATTCTGCAAATCATTCTCTGAGCAAAATAACTTATCATTAATAGTTGATTTTACAACGAACGCAACCTTGATAAACTCTAAAATGCTCTCATTTTTAAAAGATTATAAATGCTTCTTTCAAATAACATTAGATGGAGATAGGGAGCGGCATAATCAAATACGTTTTTTGAAAAAAAATAAAAAAGGAACTTATGATTTGGTGCTTAGAAATATATATAGAATACAACAAACAATTCCTAATGCAAAAACATGGATTCGCTTAAACTTTGATGACAAAACACTTGCTAATTTTCCTCTCATATTGGAAGAACTACTATCACTTGATAGAAAAAGGAATTATATTATTCTCAGGAAGGTCTGGCAATTTCCTATTGAAAACATCGATAAGTCACTCATTTTAGATACCCTACAGATTGCAACTGAAAATGATTTTGTGACAGATTATTACACATTACCAAGACATGATGTGTGTTTTGCGGATAGATATAATCAAGTTCTTTTTAACTATGACGGAAAGGTTTTTAAATGCTCTACATTAGAATGTTTTGATGATGAAAATACAGAAGGGATAGTCAATGAGGAAACAGGAAAAATAAGTTGGAATCTGAATAAAATATCAAGTAAGTTTACTGGTCGTTCTCCAGAGAGATGTAGAAATTGTAAATTATATCCTGCTTGTTTAGGTCCTTGCGGGAAACATACTAATAATGGAGATGATTTCTGTTGTATTGTTGATGCTACTGGATTATCTATAGAGGAGTTTGTTCTATTTGCCTTCAAGCAAGAACAACTTAGAAAGAAAATATTTGAAGAAGAATTGTTATGAAAGGACTTTGTTGTTTAGTATTACTTATTATTTATAATCTTTCTGCTTATTCGCAGCATACGATTAGTGGTATGATTGTAGATGATGATCATAATGCACTTCTAGGCGTAAATATATTGCTTTATGCAGGGAAAGATAGTGTTAAGTATGTTAAAGGCACAACAACAAATGCCGATGGGCGCTTTATTTTGTCTGGCATACCCAATGGAGAGTACATTCTATACTCTTCCATGATCGGATTCGAATCAATCAGGAAAAATCTGCATGTTTTCAATGGTTCGCTCAACATCGATACGTTGAAGGTGAGAATATCTGTTAATCCCTTAGAAGAAATAATTATTAAATCAAACAGCCTGAGTGTTCTTGGTGAAAGAGCAGTAAAGATGTTTACAATGGAAGAACGAAGACGATCGTCTTCCGCTTTAGACTTAATGAGAAATATACCGCAAATAACATTGGATGTTTCCAATAATGCACTTTTGGATATTTCTGGAAAAAGGATTCTGATTATTTGCAATGGAGTAAAAGTAAGTGAAATTGATTTAATCGGACTACGTCCGAAAGAGATTCAGAAAGCTGAATATTATGCAAATCCGCCTCTTAAATATATAAATTCCGGGTTCGATTCCGTTTTGTTTGTGGTTACTAAATCTACGAATGAAAAAGGAGGCTATATTACCACACATTTGGAAAATAGCTTTACAACAGGATATGGAACCAATATTATTCAAGGTAAATACAGTTCAGGGAGTAACGATTATATTCTTCGGTATTTTATTGATTATCGCGACCTTGATAAAAATAGATATTCCCAATCTTATTCATATCTGTTGAATGAAGATAAACAATATAAAGTTGCCCAAATAGGAGGAAATGGAGATTATGTGGGTCAATACCATAATATTGAAGCTTCATTCTCCAAAAATAAACACGACAATCTACTATTTATTGCAAAGACTAAATTATCTATCAATCCGGGCATGGAGAATTATCCTCAAACAGAATCCGGATTAAGAGATAATGTAGCAATAATTGACAGTTATTCATTGCAGCATACCGAAACGAACTATCTGTCGCCCAACTTAGATTTATATTTCTCAAAAAAAATGGCTTCAAATCAGGAAATCTCATTGAATGTTGTAAATACATACTATAATTCATCTTCCGAAAAAGGGTTAAAAACCAACGAATATGAGATTAACACCTACCTTAGAAACTCATCCTATTCAATAATAACAGAAGGAGAGTATACAAATCAGTTTGAACGAAGCAAATTAAGTGTTGGAGCCCGATATTTTTACAAAACATTAAATGAATGCTATGAGCAAGAAGGTTCTTCATCATCAAAAAGTAATTACTCTACCCATAATTTCTATTTCTTTATAGACCTGACAGGACAAGTGAAAAAATTATATTATACAATTGGATGTGGTGGTGAGAAGGATTGGCAAAAAACAGATGTCCAGAAATCATATTTTATTTTTAAACCAATGATTTCACTATCGTATAAATTTGATACACATTCTTCCATAAAACTTCGTTCTATGATAAACTCCTATGCCCCAAATATTTCTTTGCTGACTAATAACCCTATTTACATAGAACCCACTTTTATAAGTATAGGCAATCCTGATTTGAAACCATATTACAAATCATTAAATAACTTACTCTACAGTTATAATAGCAATTCTTTTTATGCAGAAACCGGTTTTAGCTATACATATATGCATAAACCTTTTTTCCCGGTGTTTATGAATGAAAGAGATTGGATTCAGAAAAAATATAGCAATATAGAATATATGCACAAAACTTCCTACAATTTGTATTTCAATTGGAAAGTGGCACCTTTTCTAAATACCTCCATCTATTATGAAATAGCTCAACAACAATCACGTATTGAAAAAGTTACATATAACAATTGGTACAACTTGATGAATGCTACAGTAACGGCATTTTATAAGAACTTTACGTTGAATGGGCAGATAATTGTAAGAAACAAGGATTTGAATGGAATGATGTTGGAGAAAACCAATAATTATTATTCCGCTGATCTGACTTGGAAAAAAAATGATTTAGCATTCACTTTGGGATGCCTATTCTTGAATGATCCAACCATTTCACAAACATGTAAAGGAACACCTGTTTTTTATAAAGAATCAAAAGCATGGAACAATTTTAGAGGATTGACGTATCTGCAATTTGTTTATACCATACCTTTTGGAAAGAAAATCAAACGTTCTATGAGGCAAAATCTTAAAAATGAAGATGGTGATACTGGGATTTACATTGATAGTAAAACGAAATTATGAAGTTTACTCATATCAAACAAACAGATTCAATGGAATGTGGAGCTACTTGCCTTCGTATGATAGCCAAGTTTTACGGTAAGGTGTATTCTGCTGAAACGATGCAAGATCTTTGCTCTATTACGCGAGAGGGCGTGTCACTTCTTAGTGTCAGTGCTGCTGCGGAATGTTTGGGGTTCCGTACTATATGCGGTAAAATTACGTTGGAAAAAGTTGTCGAACAACGCCCTTTTCCATGCATATTACATTGGGATCAGGAACATTTTGTTGTACTATATGATGTAAAGAGAAAGTATAATGGAAAAATGTTCTTTTACATTTCCGATCCAGCTAAGAATCTATTAGTATTAAATGAGGAGACTTTTAAAAATTCATGGATTAGTACCCGGACTCATGACGAAGAGAAAGGTGTTTTAATGGCTTTACAACCAACTCCTGATTTCTTTGAAAAAAAAGATGAGCTCCATAAAAAACAAAATCTTCCTCGTTTTTTATGGAGCTATGCAAAACCATATAAACGTTTTTTTATTCAATTACTGATGGGATTGGCATTGGGTAGCATTTTGCAATTAATTTTTCCATTTCTTACACAGGCTATTGTTGACAGGGGAATATCTAGCAAGAACTTGAATCTTATTTATCTGATTTTAATAGGCCAATTAGTGTTAGTTGTTAGTCGTGCATCCGTTGATTTTATCCGAAGATGGATTTTACTACACATCAGCACAAGAATAAATATTTCACTGCTTTCGGACTTCTTAATTAAACTCATGAAACTCCCCATGTCGTTTTTTGATACAAAAATGCTAGGGGATCTGTTACAGCGTATTAATGATCATGAAAGAGTTGAACGCTTCTTAACTGCCCAATCATTAAGTGTTCTCTTTTCAATCTTTAGCTTTGTTATTTTCGGTGCAGTTTTATTATACTATAATTGGATAATATTTTTCGTATTTCTTCTTGGGAGTCTATTATATGCGACATGGATATTTCTCTTCTTAAAGAAACGCCGTTTATTGGATTATGCCTATTTTGAACAACGTGCAAAGAACCAAAGTAAGACAATGCAAATACTAAATGGAATGCAAGAAATAAAATTGCAGCATTGCGAAAAGCGTCGTCGATGGGAATGGGAAGATATTCAGGCTGACTTATTTCAGACAAATATAAAATCTATGAAGTTGCAGCAAAGCCAAGAAGCAGGAAGCATTCTCTTAAATGAAACAAAGAATATTATCATAACCATACTGGCTGCAACTGCCGTAATAAACGGTAATTTATCTTTAGGTATGATGCTTGCAATCCAATACATTATTGGTCAACTGAATGGACCCGTTGAGCAGTTTATGCAGCTTATTTATGGATGGCAAGATGTTCAAATTAGTTTAGAGCGTATGAGTGAAATACGCCAAAGAGAAGAAGAAGAAACTTCCGGACGCCAGATAACATCATTAAGTTCTAACCAACCAATAATCGAGTTGAATCATGTAACATTTCAGTATGAAGTGATGCATTCACCAAAAGTCTTAAATGATATAAACTTATCTATTCCTGCCGGAAAGATTACTGCTATAGTTGGAACCAGTGGAAGTGGTAAAACTACTCTGGTTAAAATTCTATTGGGCTATTATAAACCTATTGATGGGACAATAACAGTTGGAGGAACAGATTTGCAAAAATTCAGTCTTCGATGGTGGCGTAGTTTATGCGGAGCAGTAATGCAGGATGGTTATATATTCTCTGAGTCAATAGCTAGAAACATTGCTGTTGATGATGAGGAGATTGATAAATCTCGCTTACTTCTTGCAGCAAGAATTGCAAACATTGAAGAGTTCATTGAGCGTCTTCCTTTAAAATATAATACTGTAATCGGGTCTGACGGCCAGGGTATTAGTCATGGGCAGCGTCAACGCATTCTCATTGCACGCGCCGTTTATAAGAATCCTCGTTTTTTATTCTTTGATGAAGCGACAAATTCATTAGACGCAAATAATGAACGAGCAATCGTTGAGAATCTATCTGGCTTTTATCGTGGGAAGACGGTTATAATCGTTGCCCATCGGCTAAGTACTGTTCGCAATGCAGATCAAATTGTTGTTTTGGATAAAGGAAGCATCAAGGAAGTCGGTAATCATGATTCATTGATAGAACAAAAAGGCGCATACTATGATTTAGTAAGGAACCAACTAGAGTTGGGCTCATAATATAATTTATTTATAGACTAATTATGGAATATGAAAAGATGAAACAATGTGCTGTAGAAGATCAAAACCATATTGAACTTCGCAGTGAAAAGATTCGGAATATAATAGGCCAAACACCTCCTTTTCTGATTCGTTGGGGGAACATGTTATTAGTGGTCATTTTTTTGTTATTACTTATTGGTTATTGCCTTTTTATTGGAGTATGACTTATAGAGACTGTAATATTTGAATTACTAATGTTTAATCTTAATAAGAATAAACTACATGTGGGAAAGTTGTAAACTTCCCTTTTTATGTAAAATCCATTCAGTCAGTGAAATGCTACTTTCATTTTGATAAAACAAAGTAGCATTCAATCAAAGAACAATATCATTGATAAAAAAGAGCTTATTCATCCAGAATAACAAAAAACAATCTTTTTCTTTGTGTTAACATTCTGTAAATCTTGGGTGTGCGGAGTTGGGATAATTCTTAATGTGTAATCTTCTTACTTATTCTCTAGGGGCTGGGCTCTTGTTTTCGTCCTGTATAAAAATGGCTTGAAAGGTAAACAAAAAAGTCGGTTGACTTTAAAATATTATCAATCAACTATGTCAATAAATGGAGTAATTTTTATAACTTTGTAGTGCAAATAAATACAACTATGGTAAAGAGATTCGATTTTCTCATTATTGGTTCCGGTATTGCCGGTATGAGTTTTGCTTTGAAAGTTGCCGGCAAGTGCCGTGTAGCCCTTATCTGCAAAACAGAACTTGAAGAAGCAAACACCTATTTTGCACAAGGAGGTATTGCTTCGGTTACCAACACGTTGGTAGATAACTTTGAGAAACATATTGAAGATACCATGATTGCCGGTGATTGGTTGAGCAACCGCCTTGCCGTTGAAAAGGTAGTTAGGGAAGCACCCGAACAAATAGACGAACTAATAAGCTGGGGAGTAGATTTTGACAAAAACGAGAAAGGAGAATTTGATCTGCATAGAGAAGGAGGACATTCGGAGTTCCGTATCCTTCATCACAAAGACAGCACAGGAGCCGAAATACAAGACAGTTTGATTAAAGCCGTAAAGAAACATCCCAATATAGAAATATTCGAAAATCATTTTGCCGTAGAAATTCTTACCCAACACCATTTGGGGAAAACCATTACCCGGCAAACACCCGATATTCAATGCTATGGCGCCTATATTCTTAACCTTGAAGATGGAAAAGTGGATACATTCCTGTCTAAAATCACCCTGGTAGCAACCGGAGGCGTTGGCGCAGTGTATCAAACCACCACGAACCCGCTGGTAGCAACGGGAGACGGCATCGCAATGGTTTATCGCGCCAAAGGAACAGTAAAAGATATGGAATTTGTTCAATTTCATCCAACTGCTTTCTATCATCCGGGAGATCGGCCATCCTTCCTTATCAGCGAGGCGATGCGTGGATATGGCGCTGTGCTGCGTACTATGGATGGTGAAGAATTTATGCAAAAATACGACCCCCGCCTTTCGTTGGCACCGCGTGATATCGTTGCGCGAGCTATCGACAATGAAATGAAAAACCGGGGAGATGATCATGTTTATCTGGATGTAACGCATAAAGACGCAGAACAAACAAAAGCGCACTTCCCCAACATTTACGAAAAATGCCTTAGTTTGGGCATTGATATAACAAAAGATTACATCCCGGTGGCTCCCGCAGCGCATTATTTATGTGGGGGAATAGAAGTAGATCTCGATGCGCAATCGTCTATAGAACGATTGTATGCCGTGGGCGAATGCGCCCGTACCGGATTGCATGGCGGCAACCGTTTGGCCTCCAATTCACTCATTGAAGCAGTGGTATATGCCGATGCAGCCGCTAAACACAGTATGAAGGTGATTGAAAATTACGAATATAACGAAGCCATCCCCGAATGGAACGATGAAGGAACCCGTTCTCCCGAAGAAATGGTTCTTATCACCCAAAGTATGAAAGAGGTAAATCAAATCATGAGTACTTATGTGGGTATTGTACGTTCCGATCTTCGGTTAAAGAGGGCCTGGGATCGACTGGATATCATTTACGAAGAAACAGAAAGCCTTTTTAAACGCAGCTTTGTTTCCAGAGATATTTGCGAACTTCGTAATGTAATTAATGTAGGATACCTGATTATGCGCCAGGCAATTGAAAGAAAAGAAAGCCGCGGATTACATTACACAATTGATTACCCACACAAATAACAGATTATGCAATCAAAATAAATAACAACTAAGCAAGAATATAAAGAGAACTTTGGCAATTAATACTATGACCACAAATTACAGAAACAGCGATCGTAGAAAAAAGAAAGGGAGGGGGAAGAAGTTTTATAAGCGTAAATCATTTTATCTTATTCTGGGAGGCATTCTCGGAATAGCGATATCTGCTTTCTTGTATCAAACATCGGTTTACTTTTCAACAGATGAGTCATGCTCTATTTGCCATATACACCCGCATGTAGATGAAAGTTGGAGGCTATCCAAGCACATGAATAACAGCAGTGGCACCCGCACACACTGTGTGGATTGTCACCTCCCGCCGAAGAATAAAACCCGGGCGCATTACATAGCCAAACTTAAATTAGGATTGAAAGATGTTTGGGGATACATAACCAAAGACAGTGCCGATATTGACTGGGAATCCAAATCTCAACTAGAACACGCGGCGAGATATGTTCCTAACCAATCTTGTAAAGAGTGCCATCATAATCTTTTTCCCGAAGGCGTGAGCAACGATGCCGTTATCGCCCACTTGTATTACGAAGAGAATGAAGAAAAACTCGATTTGCAATGCATCAGTTGCCACCTGGATGCCGGACATTATAACCCTAACTATCAGCACAGTCATATGACGGGAGTACCTACTTCTACCACCGCTGTTGCAGATAGTAGTAAGTTCTTTAAAACTTCCACTCCGGTAACACTATTCGAAACATTTAGTGAACAAATACCCGGAACTCCCGTATCCTTTAAGATGGTTGCTATTCCTGCCGGATCTTTTAAAATGGGTAGTACCAAGAAAGAAGACTTTCATAAAGAAGACGAAGCCCCTGTTCGTAATGTAACGCTTAGCCGTTTCTTTATGGCCGAAACCGAAGTAACATGGGATATGTACTGGGCGTTTTACCGCGAAACAATGAGCGAAGGGCGCACCCCACCCGAAGTTGTATATCGCAACAATACCGATCCTGATGTGGATGCCGTAACAGGACCCACCCCACCTTATGGTTTCCCCGATCAAGGTTGGGGAGGAGGCGATCGCCCTGCTATTACGATGACCCATTATGCCGCCGAAACCTTCTGCCGGTGGCTATCGAAGAAAACCGGTAAAGCATACCGGTTGCCCACCGAAGCCGAATGGGAATATGCCGCGCGTGGCGGAACAGAGACTCCCTATTTCTTTGAAGGAAATCCGAAGAAATATTCCAATCAGGGTTTCTTGCGCAAATTCTTTAGTGCGGATACAGAGGTAATCGCATCTTATGTTATCTATAAAAATAACAGCAAGAACCGCACACAAGAACCCTCCGAAGTACAACCCAATCTTTTTGGATTAAAGAATATGCTTGGAAATGTGCTGGAATATTGCGCGGATAAATACGACCCTGAGGCTTACGGCAAAAGCGGAGAAAACGTAACCAACCCTTTGGTAACCGAAGGAACCGAATGGGTGGTAAGGGGAGGAAACTATACTTCGGATGCAGCTGATGTTCGTAGTGCTGCCCGCGGTTGTACAG
The DNA here is from genome assembly GCA_036724805.1 of Bacteroides sp. Lineage (GTDB taxonomy): Bacteria > Bacteroidota > Bacteroidia > Bacteroidales > Bacteroidaceae > Bacteroides. The sequence continues at coordinate 31,519 of DAIMFE010000010.1, read as the reverse complement.
AACATGATGCATGGTTAAAGACCGACCCTCAACAGCCTAAGAGTATCTGGTGGTATTCGGATATGCGCGGCATTGGTTTCAGGGTTGTTTGCGAAATGAAAGAATAAGATAACAACTAAATAAAGACCCTTTATTGACCACAAAGAAAATAGTAACCATTTAAAAACAAATCTACAAACATGAAAAAAGGAGAAAAAATGAGCAGAAGGTCTTTCCTTAAGAGTTCTGCATTAATTGGTACCGCAGGTGTTATTGGCACAGGTAGCGGGGCACTGTTAACATCGTGTACGGGTGACGAAAAGAAGGCATCTGCAAACACACCGCTAAAACAACCGGGAACATATTACATTCCTAATCTTCCGGACAAAGCCGATGATGGCAAAGAGCTAAAAGCCGGAATTATTGGTTGTGGTGGCCGTGGAACCGGGGCTGCATTCAATTTTCTTAATGCTGCTAACGGGGTAACAATTGTAGCTTTGGGTGATGTATTCAAAGAGCAGGTGGATAAGTGTGCCGACAAATTGAAAAAAGAAAAGAATATAGATATTCCTGAAAATAAAAGATTTGTGGGTTTGGATGCTTACAAAGAAGTTATTGATAGTGGGGTAGATGTTGTTATTATCGCAACCGCACCCAACTTTCGCCCCATTCATTTTAAATATGCAACCGAAAAAGGGAAACATTCTTTCCTTGAAAAGCCGATATGTGTGGACCCGGCAGGATATATAAGTATTGTAGCAACCGCGCGCGCGGCACAGGCTAAGAAGCTTTCTGTTGTAACCGGAACTCAACGTCACCACCAACGCAACTATGTTGAGTCTTACAAAAAGATCATGGAAGGGGCTATTGGTGATATAACCGGTGGAACTGTTTATTGGAATCAAAACCTTCTTTGGTATCGCGACCGGCAGAAAGGATGGTCGGATGCCGAATGGATGATCAAAGACTGGGTAAACTGGAAATGGCTATCGGGCGATATTATTGTAGAACAACATTGCCACAATATAGATGTGTTTACATGGTTCAGTGGGTTGAAACCGGCAAAAGCTGTTGGTGTAGGTTCGGCGCAGCGCCGTTGGTGGGGTGATCAATATGATAACTTCAGTATTGATTTCGAAATGGAGAATGGTATTCATATGCACAGTATGTGTCGTCAGATAGATGGATGTGCCGGTAATGTAAGCGAATTTATTCAAGGAACGAAGGGATCATGGTCTACTGCGAATAATGAAACTGTAATTAAAGACCTTGCAGGTAATGTGGTTTGGAAGTACGATAAAGAAGCAGAAGGAAAGGAACACCAACAAAATAATCCGTATGTTCTTGAGCATGTAAACTGGATTAACCATATCCGTAGCGGTAAGCCTATCGAGCAGGCCTCGGAAACCGCAGTGTCTAATATGGCTGCCATTATGGGAAGAGAAGCTGCTTATACAGGCGCGCAAACTACTTGGGAACAGATGACCGCATCTAACATGAGCTTAATGCCGGCAGATCTTAGCTTAACCGGCAAGATGGATATGAGCTCGTTTAAGGTAGCGGTACCGGGAGAAGAAAGGGGGGAGAGGAGATAAAGGAGATAGAGTTAATAAAGGAGATAAAAGTAGGTAAAGTAGGTAAAGTTCTATGCAGCATTGTACTACTTTTACCTCCTCTACCTCACTTTACCTCATTTTACCTCCTCTACCT
>DAIMFE010000010.1:0-29730 GCA_036724805.1 Bacteroides sp. | reverse complement strand
CTCTACCTCACTTTATTAACTCTTTCAACTCTTTCAACAACCATGAACAAAAATAAAAGAAAATTCCTCAAAACGTCCCTTTCCGGAGCTGCGCTATTAACGTTGGGCGGTGCAGCAAGCCTCTCCTGTACACCTACTACAGCAAAGGATAAAGAAGAAAAGAAAAGCTCCAAGAGCAAAGTAGAATTGAAACTATCCTTTCAGGAAGGCATTGCACCGGGTAAAAGCCTGAATGAAAAGTTCGATTATATGGAAAAACTCGGCATTGTTGGTTTCGAACCGGGAGGAAGAGGACTTGCCGGACGGGTTAACGAAATACAGCAAGCACTTAAAGGAAGAAACATCAAAGTTAGTGCTATCTGTGCCGGCTTCGAAGGATTTATCCTCTCCACAGATCCTGCGATACGGCAAAAGTGTATTGATACTATGCACGAAATCATTGCCGCGGCCGGAGAACTCGGTTCAACAGGAGTAATCATCGTTCCGGCATTTAATGGTCAGGTTCCGGCCATGCCCCATACACAAGAAACACGCGATTTCCTTTGCCGACAGTTCAACGATATGGGAACATTCGCTACCAAGCACAATACCACAGTAATATTAGAACCGCTGATGCGCAAAGAAGCATTCTATCTGCGTCAGGTAGGAGATGCCGCATCTCTTTGCCGTGATATAAATAACCCCGGCGTTCGCTGTATGGGTGACTTCTGGCACATGACGTGGGAAGAAAACTCCGATATAGGAGCGCTCTTATCTGCCGGTGCCTATCTTCAACATGTGCACATGGCCAGTCGCAAACGGCGCAGTATGCCGGGTGAAGACGGTGACGCGGATAATTACATTGAAGGATTTAAAGCACTCAAGATGCTCAATTATGATAAGTATGTAAGCTATGAATGTGGATGCCGGGGCGATCGTAGCGTTGTTGTTCCCGAATCAGTAAAACTCCTTCGCGAGCAATGGGAAAAAGCATAATATCCTTTCTTACCTCTTGCAAAACAAGCATAGCATTATTACTAATCTATGCATCGTTGCTGGCGTTAGCCACTGTAATAGAAAAAATCGGTGGCACGTCGGTAGCTAAAATATTTGTTTATTACTCTCCGCTTTCCTACCTTTTATATATACTGATTGTCGCCAATTTCTTCGCGGTAACCATAAAGCGCCGCTTGTTACTGTCAAAGAAATGGGGTTTCTTGTTGGTACACCTTTCATTTGTAGTTATTCTCACAGGAGCATTGGTAACACACGTGTTTGGCGAAGAAGGAGTAATTCATCTGCGGCAAGGCGAAACAACCGGAGAAATGGTGATTCAAACCAATAGAGCTACCTATATTCATCAATTACCCTTTCAATTAGAGTTGGTTAAATTCACCCTCAAGCGGTATCCCGGTTCATCCAGTCCGTCTTCTTACGAAAGTTCCCTCATTGTTCATGTTGACGGGCAACAATCAAGAAAAGATATTTCCATGAATAACGTGCTCGATATCAAAGGTTACCGATTGTTTCAGGCATCTTACGATAAAGATGAACAAGGAAGCCTCCTTTCTGTCAATAAAGATGTTGCCGGACGCGGCATTACATACACCGGCTATCTCCTTTTAACACTTGGTTTTATCTTATGTTTCACGGGAAACAATACCCGTTTCAGAAAGTTGGCATCTCAATTAAAAGAATTTACAAAACCGGTAGCAATAATGCTTCTTTTGCTTCCTTTGGGAACAACAATTCGGGCAACCGAGACAGAGATGTTGAAGATAATACAAGAGAAGCAAATTGATAAAGAACACGCCGCGCTATTCGGCTCTCTTCCGCTGCAATCTACAAGAGGAAAGATAGAACCTATCAATACTTTCTCTTCCGAAGTGCTGCGCAAACTTCACCATGCAAAGAAAATAGGGAAACTTAAGCCCGACCAATTCTTATTAAGCCTTATCGTGATGCCCGAAATGTGGACACGGGTTCCGCTTATTGCTTATTCCAACAAAGAGATTTCATTTAATCATGATCTTACCGAGCAGTATTGCGCGTATATCGAACTATTCGACTCGAATGGCAATTATAAACTCGAAAGCGATCTTACTAAAGCCTTCTCTAAGCCACCCAATAAGCGTACAACGTTCGAAAAAGATCTTATTAAACTGGATGAACAGATCAATATATTTCACCAACTCATTAATTTACAGATGATCAATCTGTTTCCTATAAAAGGAGATGAAACCCACAAATGGTATTCTCCGGGAGATAAATTTCCGGAAGTTTTTCCCCAATACCGCAATGCTATAGTATTATTGATGCAGGGTTACCGCTCTTCTGTTCTCGAAGCTTTAAAGACAGGGAACTGGCAATCGGCAACCAATAAGCTAGAGAATATACGCCAATGGCAGAATCAAAACAATACCCTTCAGGAAGTTAACCCACATAAATTAAAAGCGGAGAGAATATATAATAAGGTAGATATATTCAAGAAATGCCAGCGGCTTTATCTCGCTATTGGTGGTTGCTTGCTGCTCTTCTGCGTTTCTATACTTTTCAATAACACGAAACGCATGAATTGGTTAGCTAAAGTAATGGCTATACACATCTGGGTAATCCTATTTCTCCATCTTGCAGGAATTATTACGCGTTGGTACATTGCAGGTTATGCCCCGTGGAGTAACTCTTATGAAACAATGGTACTCCTTTCTTTTTTGGTGGTTTGCAGCGGAATGTTTTTCAGTCGGACCACCAAATTACCATTAGCCCTGGCAACCCTACTAGGTGGAGTTATTCTCTTTGTATCCGGCCTTAACTGGATGAATCCTCAAATCACCCCACTTGTACCCGTACTCAAATCTCCCTGGTTAATGATTCACGTTGCGGTAATTATGGCTGCTTATGGTTTCTTTGGTATTAGTTGTTTGTTTGGAATTACTAATTTAGTTCTACTACGCATAAAGGCTAGCAAAGAATCAATAGCTATTCGCATTAAAGAATTAACCATAATGAATGAAATGTCACTCCTCATCGGATTGGCTTTTATGACCATCGGAGTTTTTGTAGGAGCGATATGGGCCAACGAATCATGGGGCCGTTACTGGGGATGGGATCCCAAAGAAACATGGGCGCTGATAACAATTGTTGTTTATGTTGTTGCCACTCATTTGCATTTAGTAAAGAAGTGGGATAATGTTTTTCTTTTCAATCTCGTTTCGGTTATTGCGTTCGCTAGTGTAATTATGACTTATTTCGGGGTGAATTACTTGTTGAATGGAATGCATTCGTATAATTAACATGCGGTAAAATGCCGCATAAGCGCGGAAACCGTATCTTTGTATCTATGTTTAGAATTTCTTTATTTACACCATTATTAGCTATTTGGGTTTTATTCAGTCAATACACCCAATCGCAACAAACTGTAACTGTAGCGAAGAGCAAAACGGCTCAACGCTTTGATGCTCTTGGATTATTAAACCTCAAAGACCTGGACAGCACAATAGCTGTGCATCTTCTCTATGCTACTCCCGATAATTTTCTCGGCGAGATATTATACGATGATTTAACAGAAGCATATCTTCATCCTGATGCTGCCCATGCCGTAGTAAAAGCCCAGAAAGAGTTACAGAAATTGCATCCGGGTTATTCATTAATCATTTATGATGCAACCCGTCCTATTTCCATACAACAAAAAATGTGGAACTTTGTAAAGGGAACCCCCAAGTATATTTATGTTTCCAATCCTGCCCGTGGCGGTGGGTTACATAATTACGGCCTTGCTGTTGATGTTAGCATACTCAATGCCAACGGCAAACCTTTATCCATGGGTACAATAGTTGATCATCTCGGACATGAAGCTCATATAAACAAGGAAGACGAATTGGTAAGGAAACACATCATTTCTCAAGCGGAAAGAGAAAACAGGCAACTTTTACGGAAAGTGATGCGGTTAGCCGGATTCCGTACAATAAACAGTGAATGGTGGCATTTTAATTTCCGTAGCCGCGATGAGGCTAAACGGCTTTACAAGTTAATAGAATAATGTATTAATACGGCTTATATAAATCATTAACACATAATGTACATAGCGCCCGAAACATGGAATTTCATTCGGGAGCATCAACACGATGATGTTCATTCTTTGCTATTGCAGTTAGCGAAGTATCCGGATGTGGATATGAAGGCGGCAGTAACCCAAATATCCGGCAGGCAGGCAATAGCAGCTAAAATACCGTCTTGGTATAATAACGAAAAACTAATCTTTCCACAGCATCTACCTCTGGAGCAATGTTCTTCCGAAGCAACCGCGCAATATAAAGCCGGCCTTTGCAGTGGCAACACCTTTGTTGATCTAACAGGAGGTTTTGGGGTAGATTTCGCGTTTATGTCCACCAAATTCTCCCAAGCCATCTACATAGAAAGGCAGAAAGAACTCTGTGAGATAGCACAAAATAACTTTCCGCAACTTGGCTTACATAACGTTCGGGTTATAAACGAAGACGGTGTAAACTATCTGCAAACAATGGAAAAGGTTGATTGTATCTTTATTGATCCTGCTCGCAGAGATAAACATGGCAAGAAAACCGTTCGGTTATCAAACTGCGAACCCGATGTAGCCCAGATAGAAGATTTACTTTTAGATAAAGCTGATAAAGTAATAATTAAACTGTCGCCCATGCTTGATATTTCTCTTGCTGCAAGAGATCTGAAATACACATCGGCCGTTCATGTTTTATCGGTAAATAATGATTGCAAAGAATTGTTGTTCGTACTGGATAAAACAACCAACCCTTCCATAAATCTCCATTGTATAAATATTACTCATGGTAAACCGCAAGAGTTTATCTTTACCAAAGAAGAAGAGCAAAACGCGAGCACTACTTTTGCCAATGAGGTGGATAAATTTCTTTATGAACCGAATGCTTCAATTCTTAAAGCAGGTGCCTACAAGAGTATTGGTGTAAAGTATAATCTTAAAAAGCTTCATTCCAACAGCCATCTCTATACAGGTGAGGAGTGTATCGAAGAGTTTCCGGGAAGAATCTTTAGAGTGGAGGATTACGCGTCTTTAAAAGATAAAAATCTATTGAGAGGAATAGATAAAGCGAATATAAGCACACGAAATTTCCCACTTTCGGTAGCCGAACTTCGCAAACGGTTTAAACTAAAAGAAGGAGGAGATGTTTATTTATTTGCAACTACTCTGCAAAATAATGCCAAAATCTTGATTCGTTGTACTAAATTTGCATCAAAATAGTTAAGAGCAGTTTAACTTACGTTACAAAACATACTGTATCAACAGTATAATAACTAAACAATATGGATATACTTTTCTTACTAGGCGGATTGGTTCTTATTTTATTAGGCGCGAATGGGTTAACAGATGGTGCCGCATCGGTAGCCAAGCGGTTCAATATACCTTCAATTGTTATCGGGTTAACCGTTGTAGCTTTCGGAACATCAACGCCGGAGTTAACGGTCAGTGTATCTTCGGCCATAAAAGGAAGTTCTGATATCGCCATAGGCAATATAGTAGGAAGTAATATTTTTAATACCCTTATGATTGTGGGCTGCACAGCGCTGGTGGCTCCCATCGCTATCACCCGCAATACTCTACGCAAGGAAATCCCTCTTTGTGTTCTATCATCAGTAATATTGCTTATATGTGCCAACGATATAATCTTCGATAAAAATAATGTAAACGTACTGAGTGTAACCGATGGATTACTTCTTCTCTGCTTTTTTGCGATATTTCTTGGATACACATTTGCCATTGCATCAGCAGGAAATGATTCGGATACCGAAATTAAACTTCTGTCGGGTTGGAAATCCGGTTTATTTATTATTGGCGGATTAGCCGGACTGATAGTAGGCGGACAGTTGTTTGTTGATGGAGCAAGTGGAATAGCCCGTAGCATGGGGGTTAGCGAATCTGTTATCGGTTTAACATTGGTTGCCGGAGGAACATCACTGCCCGAACTGGCCACATCGGTAGTGGCCGCATTGAAGAAGAATCCCGAAATAGCCATTGGCAACGTAATAGGGAGTAATCTTTTTAATGTATTCTTTGTTTTGGGATGCAGTGCAGCCATAACCCCTATGAATCTTGGAGATATTACCAACTTTGATTTGTTAACTCTTTTGGTTTCGGGTATTTTACTTTGGTTCTTCGGACTGTTTTTTGCTAAACGTAAAATAACCAAGATAGAAGGAATGATTTTGGTATTATGCTACATTACCTATGTTGTAGTGTTACTTACTATATAATAATTAAAGGTAGCGAAAACTTGTTTTTTTTAAAGTGAACTAACTTTTTAAATATTAAAATCTATCTTTGCAAGTTCAATAAAAAGTATTATGGCTGTTAGTATTAAGAAAGTTTCCGGAAAAAAAGAACTTAAGAAATTTATTCGTTTTAATTACGAGTTATATAAAGATAACCCTTATTCCATCCCCGATCTCTACGATGATATGGTAAACACTTTCTCGAAGAAGAAAAATTCGGCTTTCGAGTTTTGTGAAGCAGAATACTTTTTGGCATACAAAAATGATAAAATTGTAGGTCGGGTAGCTGCCATTATCAACAAGGGAGCTAACGAGGTTTGGGATAAAAGAAATGTTCGTTTTGGTTGGATAGATTTTATTGATGATGAGGAAGTATCGGCAGCTCTTATAAAAGCCGTTGAAGATTGGGGAAGAGAAAGAGGTATGACTCACATACAGGGGCCAATGGGATTTACTGATTTTGACGCGGAAGGTATGCTAATTGAGGGATACGACCAGTTGAGCACAATGGCAACAATATACAACTATCCCTATTATCCTGATCATATGGAAAAGATGGGATTTGAAAAAGATGCCGACTGGGTAGAGTTCAAAATATACATCCCCGATGGAATACCTGAAAAGCATCAGCGAATATCAAACTTGATTAAGGCTAAATACAATCTCAAGATAAAAAAATATACTTCTGCAAAAGCCATTGCCGCAGATTACGGACAGGAGATCTTTAGGCTAATGAACGAGGCATATCAGCCTTTGTATGGCTTCTATCCTTTATCAGAAAAACAAATAGAACAATATATTAAGATGTATCTACCGATACTCGATCTTCGTATGGTTACCCTTATAGCCGATGCGGAGGATAAACTTGTGGGGGTAGGAATATCAATGCCTTCTTTATCGGAAGCTTTGCAAAAGGCCAAAGGAAAGATGCTTCCTTTTGGTTGGTATTATTTGTTGAAAGCTTTGTTTATGAAAGGACACCGATCAAAAATACTCGATCTGCTACTAGTGGCAGTAAAACCCGAATTCCAAAACAAAGGAGTTAATGCTTTGTTGTTTTCAGACTTAATTCCGGTTTACAGAGATTTAGGTTTTGTATATGCCGAAAGTAATCCGGAACTCGAAATGAATGGTAAAGTGCAGGCTCAATGGGATTATTTTGAAACGGAACAGCACAAGAAACGCAGAGCGTTTATTAAAAAAATCAGTTGACAATTTTCAACTAAGTAACATGGAAGATAAATTGCAAGAGGTGAGTTATACCGAGGATAACATTAAAACACTCGACTGGAAAGAGCATATCCGTCGTCGCCCCGGTATGTACATTGGGAAATTAGGCGATGGATCGCATTCGGATGATGGTATCTATGTACTTCTTAAAGAAGTAATGGATAACTCTATTGATGAGCATATGATGGGATATGGTAAAACCATTGAAGTCTCTATTGCCGATGGCAAAGTTTCTGTTCGCGATATGGGGCGTGGTGTGCCATTAGGGAAAGTTATTGATGTAGCCTCTAAAATGAATACCGGAGGTAAATACGACTCGAAAGCTTTTAAGAAGTCTGTTGGACTAAACGGTGTTGGTATTAAAGCGGTAAATGCATTATCTACCTTTTTTTGTATTACCAGCTTTCGCGATGGAGAAGAAAAGACAGCAGAATTTGAGAAAGGAGATCTTATTTCCGAAAGTCCTATTCAGGCTTCTACAGGAGTAAACGGAACGCTAATACAGTTTATCCCGGATAATTCTATTTTTAAAGACTATAATTACCTCGATGAATATATAGAACCATTATTAAAGAACTATGTTTTCCTTAATTCAGGGTTAACCATAGTTTACAATGGTAAGAGGTTCCATTCGCGCAATGGTTTAGTTGATTTGTTGAATGAATATATGACTACCGAACCGCTTTATCCGATTATTCATTTAAAAGGAGAAGACATTGAAATGGTTCTTACGCATAGTCACCAATATGGTGAGGAGTATTATTCATTTGTAAATGGTCAGCACACCACTCAGGGAGGAACCCACTTGAGTGCCTTCCGCGAAGCTTTGGGCAGAACAATAAAAGAATATTATGCTAAAAACTTCGAATATGCCGATATCAGAAGCGGTATGGTAGGAGCAATCAGCATAAAAGTAGAAGAGCCCGTATTTGAGTCGCAAACCAAAACAAAACTTGGCTCAAAAGATATTAGCCCGGATGGTATTTCGATAGGCAAGTTCATCGGTGACTTTGTAAAGAAAGAATTGGATAATTTTCTGCATATCAACCATGAAACTTCAGATATCATGTTGCAGAAAATCCAGGAATCGGAAAAGGAACGCAAAGCCATAGCCGGGGTAACTAAGCTGGCGCGCGAACGCGCCAAGAAGGCAAACCTGCACAACCGTAAACTTAGGGATTGCCGGATACACTTTAATGATACGAAAGGTGAGCTTCAGGAAGAATCGAGCATATTTATTACCGAGGGAGATTCTGCCAGCGGTTCTATCACTAAAAGTAGGAGTGTAAATACACAAGCTGTATTTAGTCTTCGCGGTAAACCACTCAATACCTTCGGACTAACAAAGAAAGTGGTTTACGAAAACGAAGAATTCAACCTGCTACAGGCAGCTTTAAATATTGAAGATGGTATAGAAGGATTGCGCTACAACAAAGTAATTCTTGCTACAGATGCCGATGTAGACGGAATGCATATTCGTTTACTGATGATTACATTCTTCCTGCAATTCTTTCCCGATCTTATAAAGAAAGGGCATGTTTACATCTTGCAAACTCCACTTTTTCGTGTGCGCAATAAAAAGAAAACAATGTATTGTTATTCGGAAGAAGAGAAAAATAAAGCCATAAAAGAACTGGGAACGAATCCTGAAATTACTCGCTTTAAGGGGCTGGGTGAAATTTCACCGGATGAATTTAAGTATTTTATTGGTGGAGATATCCGGTTAGAACAAGTGAGCCTCCGTAAAAACGACCAGGTAAAAGAGTTGCTGGAGTTTTATATGGGCAAAAACACTATGGATCGCCAGAAATTTATTATACAAAATCTCGTTGTAGAAGAAGATATTGCATGAGTTTTTGAATTTAAACCCAAAAACTATAAACTTAAAAACTTAAATGAGAAGAGCTATATTTCCGGGAACTTTTGATCCTTTTACTATTGGACATTATTCGGTGGTACGCAGGGCGCTGACTTTTATGGATGAAATCATCATTGGCATTGGTATCAACGAAAATAAGAATACTTATTTCCCTGTTGATCAACGTCTCTCAATGATACAATCCTTATATAAGGATGAGCCGGGAATAAAGGTTATGGCATACGATTGTTTGACGATAGATTTTGCAACCCAAGTGGATGCTAAATTTATAGTTCGTGGAATTCGTACGGTTAAAGACTTTGAATATGAAGAGACAATAGCCGATATCAACCGAAAAATGGCAGGGATAGAGACTATATTACTCTTTACAGAACCAGAATTAAGCTGTATTAGCTCAACTATTGTGCGCGAATTGCTATCATATAAAAAAGACATCAGTCGGTTTATACCCGATGGATTAGTAATATAATTATGAACAAAAGAAAAACAGGGGTTGTACATAAAATACAGATATCGCTATTATCTGTACTTGTGATGAGTTCCGTAAATATTGTTGCCCAAGATTTTGGATCTACAGCCGCCAGAAAACTTCAGGTGGCAGAGTTTGCCATATCTCATCTATATGTGGATCATGTAGATGAAGATAAATTGGTGGAAAGCGCTATCGTGGGCATGTTGAAAGAACTCGATCCGCACTCCACGTATAGTGATGCCGAAGAGGTGAAGAAGATGAATGAACCATTGCAAGGTAATTTCGAAGGAATAGGAGTGCAGTTCAATATGATTGAAGATACTCTTTTCGTTATTCAGCCCGTAAGTAATGGTCCTTCGGAAAAAGTAGGTATTCTGGCGGGCGACCGTATTGTTGCGGTAAACGACACTGCAATTGCCGGAGTGAAAATGAGTACCGAAGAGATAATGAGTCGTTTAAGAGGCCCAAAAAACACTCAGGTAAATCTAAAGGTCGTTCGCAGAGGCCTGAAGGAACCTTTGCAATTCACTGTTGCCAGAGATAAAATTCCTATCTACAGTTTGGATGCCAGCTATATGATACGCCCCAAAGTAGGGTACATTCGTATAAATCGTTTCGGCGCTACCACCGCGGAAGAGTTTGAAACAGCTATTCTTAAATTAAAGAAGCTGGGAATGAATGATTTAATAGTAGATGTTCAGGGAAACGGTGGTGGATACCTGAATGCTGCAATTGATCTGTCGAATGAATTTTTGGATACGAAAGATCTTATCGTTTATACCCAGGGGCGTTCGGCTCAACGCAGTGACTTCTTTGCGCGCGGAACAGGTAATTTCAAGAAAGGAAGACTGATAGTACTTGTAGATGAGTTTTCTGCTTCTGCCAGCGAAATCTTAAGTGGAGCCATACAAGATTGGGACAGAGGTGTTATTGTGGGAAGAAGAACATTCGGAAAAGGATTGGTGCAACGGCCTATTGATTTGCCCGACGGTTCAATAATTCGCCTCACCGTAGCCCGGTATTATACTCCGGCAGGCAGAAGTATTCAAAAACCTTATCAAACAGAAACCGGCGAAACCAATCCTTCTGCTTATCATAACGATCTTATTGATCGCTACAACCGCGGAGAAATGCTAACTGCCGATAGTATCCATTTCCCGGATTCATTGATGTATAAAACCGCAAGATTGGGAAGAACAGTATATGGTGGAGGTGGCATTATGCCCGATTATTTTGTGCCCATCGATACAACCCGGTATACAGATTATCACCGCATGATAGCCGCTAGAGGCCTCATATTGAATACTTCTATGAAGTATGTAGAGAACAATAGAACGCGCTTATTGAATCAATATAAGAACTTCAATAATTTCAATAAATCTTTTACAGTAAATGCGGATTTGCTGGATATGCTGCGGGAAGCCGCCGATAAATCCGGTGTAGAATTTAACGAGCAGCAATACGAAACCTCCTTGCCGTTTATAAAATCTCAGCTAAAAGGCGTGATAGCAAGAGATTTATGGGAGATGAGTGAATACTATCAGGTAATTAATGAAACCAATGAAAGTGTTCAGAGTGCCGTTAAACTGCTTGAGGATGGAGGGTACGAAAAGATACTAAGCAACTAATTAATACCATACAATATTATTGCTAATGGCTGTTTTCTTTGGTTGAGGAAACAGCCATTTTTCTAACCAACAATTTACATATACATTTGCTACCGCGCATCCCGATCCTATAAGTGCCCCTCCAATTACATCCGAAGGATAATGTACACCTTCATTCATTCTGGCAAATCCAACAGAACACGCCCATAAAGCCGATGGGGCAATAACATACCATTTGGGATACCTTAAACTCAATGAAGTTGCCAACGCAAAGGCGCTTGAAGTATGATTGGAAGGGAAAGAAGGACTTGATTCGGTACTCGATGGAAAGATCTTATCCGGATATTTATCATAGGGTCGCTCCCTGTCTGCAATGAGTTTTAATCCGTAAGTTAATACCACAGCTTCGGCCACGCTCGATCCGATGTAAATCGCATCTTTAAGTAAAGGAATATCCTTCTTCATAGCCGCGTAGGCAGCAAATAGAACAGGCCCTCCAACAGCTATATACGGGGTCGTTCTGGATATAACTTTACTATAACTACGAACAAAACCTCCGTCCATTTTGTTCATCTTTTTTAATGTGTTTACATCCCAATTTTGTGAATAAAGACAGGTTATAGGCAATAAGAGAAGTAGGACAAGAGATTTTTTCATGTTTATTTGTGGAAATTAAAATTAGTACAAATATATATATAAAGTAAAGCGTTTTAAAAAAAAAACCTATCTTTGTTGCTATAAACACAAAATTCGCAAAATTAAAAACCGCAGAGTATTGCTAATGGCTAATGGAAAAGAAAAGAAATGTTCAAGGCTTATAGATTGTTCTAAATGTACTAAAGCCCTGGAAGAATCCCTCTTTCATTTGAAGAAACGTAGGGGAGAGCATATCCCAATGGAAAAATGCACTCAAAATTGTATTATTTTTATGCTGAAGGGAGAACTATTGATAAATAGCAATGAATATCCCGGAGCAATTTTACGTGATGGTCAGTTTATACTTCAATCAATTGGTTCGAAAGTAGAATTATTAGCACTTACAGATGTAGAGTATGTGATATACTGGTTCTCGGAATTACCTCAGATTTGTGATGTGCGTTTCCAAAAGATTCTTGAGGTAGCAGAAGCTCCTTTAACGTACACGCCACTTGTTACTATTCCAAAACTTTCAGATCTTCTCGAGAATATACGTGATTACCTTGATGAGGGCGTTTTGCCGTGTAGTAAGTTTATTGATCTTAAGTGTCAGGAGCTGGTATACGTGCTTACATGTTATTATCCGTTACCACAGTTAAGTATCTTTTTCTATCCGATAAGTAAATACAGGCAAACTTTTCATTACTTTGTTATGCAGAACTACGACAAGGTAAAGAATGTAGAAGAGTTTGCAAGCCTTGGCGGATATGCAGTTACAACTTTTCGTAGGCTATTTAAGAATATGTACGGAGAACCTGTATATGAATGGATATTAAATAAGAAACGCGAAGGAATTATAAACGATCTTCAGTTTGCCGACATGAAGATTACGGAGATAAGTCAAAAGTACGGATTTGATTCCTTGTCACATTTTGCCCATTTCTGTAAATCATCTTTTGGTGATTCTCCTCGCTCCCTAAGAAGTCGTGCCGCGAAAGGAGAAATTCTATCTGCCAATAAAAGTAAGTAATTTGTTTTATAAAACTTAAATTATGGAAAGAATCGCAAGGAAACTTACAGAGCTTGTGGGCAATACCCCCCTTCTTGAATTGAATAACTATAATGAAAGCAAAGAACTTAATGCTCGCCTGGTAGCAAAACTAGAATATTTTAATCCCGCAGGGAGTGTAAAAGATCGTGTAGCATTATCTATGATCGAGGATGCGGAAGCAAAAGGACTATTGGTTTCCGGAAGCGTTATTATAGAACCCACCAGTGGAAACACCGGTGTAGGCTTAGCGTTTGTTGCTTCTGCCAAAGGCTACAGGCTTATTTTAACTATGCCCGAAACCATGAGCATGGAACGCCGCAGCCTTTTAAAAGCATTGGGTGCGGAGCTGGTGCTTACTCCCGGAGCAGACGGGATGAAAGGCGCGATTGCTCGAGCCGAACAACTTCACAAGGAAATTCAAAACTCAATAATACTTCAACAATTCGAGAATCCGGCAAATCCGGCCATCCATATGCAAACTACGGGAGAAGAAATATGGAGAGATACGAATGGTAAAGTAGATATATTTGTAGCCGGGGTAGGCACCGGCGGAACCATAACCGGAGTAGGCGCTATTTTAAAGAAACATAACCCCAAAGTGCGGATTGTAGCGGTAGAGCCAACAGAGTCTCCTGTTTTATCGGGTGGTTCATCGGGTCCTCATAAGATACAGGGTATAGGTGCGGGGTTTATTCCTAAAAACTATAATCCGGCAATTGTTGATCAAATAATTCAGGTATCCGGAGATGATGCAATACGTACCAGTCGCGAACTCGCGAAGAAAGAAGGACTTCTTGTGGGTATATCTTCGGGAGCAGCAGCATACGCGGCAACCCAACTGGCACTGCAACCGGAGAATGAAGGCAAGTTAATTGTAGCTCTTTTGCCAGACACAGGCGAAAGGTATTTATCAACTTTGCTGTATGCTTTTGATGAGTATCCGCTATAACGAAAGGAAATAATCACAAAAGATATATTAGAGCCGAGAATGCCCCACATGGTGTAGGGGCGGGTCGGTATTTGTACCCAACCAACAGCACGTTGCATTTTCTCAACAGCACGTTGCTTTTTCAAATTACCACGTTGCTGTTGAGGGAAAAGCAACGTGCATTTGGGAGAAATGCAATGTGCTGTTGGATTAGCTTAAGCCACTTTCTAGTGGCTTTTTTTATATGTAGAACTATAGTAGAATTATTACAACATGTGTGTTGATAATATAAAAAGCCTACTCAGTTACGAATAGGCTTAATTGTACCCCTGAGCAGAATCGAACTGCTATTTAACGTTTAGGAAACGCTTGTTCTATCCGTTGAACTACAAGGGCCTGAAAAATGTGGCACAAAGATAAGGAAATCTAAACTAATTTTATCCGAATTCAAGTAAAAAAACATTTTGCTAAGTCGCATAAACTTGCGAACTTTGCATTTCCCTTGCTATATAGCATTGGATATCGAAATTTAAAACTAAATAACAAGATTATGGCAGATGAAATGATGGTTAAAGAACTGGAGAGGGTAGTAGTTCGCTTCTCGGGTGACTCTGGCGATGGAATGCAATTAGCCGGCAACATTTTCTCCAATCTGTCGGCCGTAGTAGGGAACGACATCTCTACCTTCCCCGATTTTCCGGCCGAAATTCGTGCTCCACAAGGAACATTAAGCGGGGTTTCGGGCTTTCAGGTACATATAGGAGCCGGCAAAGTATACACTTCAGGAGATAAATGCGATGTTCTGGTTGCTATGAATCCGGCAGCTCTTAAAACAAATGAAAAGTTCCTTACCCCTCATTCTGTTATAATTATCGATACAGATTCTTTCACTAAAAAAGACCTTGAAAAAGCCCTTTATACTACCGATGATCCTTTTGCGGAACTGGGTATCCACAATCAGGTAATCGATGCTCCAATCTCTTCCATGTGTAAGGAAAGTCTTAAAGAGAGCGGATTGGACAATAAAGCAATGCTGCGGTGTAAAAACATGTTTGCGCTCGGAATTGTATGCTGGCTATTTAATCGCCCGCTTGAATATGCGATGCATATGCTTCAAAACAAATTTGCCAAAAAACCGGTAATTGCCGGTGCCAATATTAAGGTACTCACAGATGGGTATAATTATGGGCATAATACACATGCGTCTGTATCTACCTACCGTATCGAATCTAAAGGTGAGAAAGAGAAAGGTTTTTATACCGATGTAAACGGAAATCTGGCTACTGCTTACGGACTTGTTGCTGCTGCCGAGAAAGCCAATATACCTTTGTTCTTAGGATCTTATCCTATTACTCCCGCAACAGATATTCTTCAATATCTATCCAAATTTAAAGAACTTGGCGTTGTTACAGTACAATGCGAAGACGAAATAGCCGGTTGCTGTAGCGCCGTTGGAGCTTCATTTGCCGGCTCATTGGGAGTTACCACAACATCCGGACCGGGAGTTTGCTTGAAGAGTGAAGCAATCAACCTTGCTGTTATTGCAGAACTTCCTCTGGTTGTGGTTAATGTTCAACGAAGCGGACCATCAACCGGAATGCCAACCAAAAGTGAACAATCCGACTTGTTTCAGGCAATGTGGGGGCGTAATGGCGATAGCCCTTTGGTTGTTATTGCCGCAACTTCTCCAACAGATTGCTTTGATGCCGCTTACACAGCATCGAAAATAGCTTTGGAACACATGACACCGGTAATATTACTTACCGATGGTTATATCGCTAATGGTGCGGCTGCATGGAAGATTCCCGCATTGGATGAATATCCTGAAATTAAACCGCCATACGTAAAACCGATTATGCAGGAAGGTTGGAAGCCCTACCAACGTAATCCGGAAAACATGGTTCGCTATTGGGCAGTACCGGGAACTCCCGGGTTTCAGCACAGAATTGGCGGACTGGAAAAAGATTACGACACAAGTGTGATCTCTACCGTAGCCGGCAATCACCAGAAGATGACTATTGCCCGCGAAACTAAGATTCAAAAGATAGCAGAAGTGTTGCCCCAACAGGAGGTTATCGGCGATGTTGATAACGCCGAATTGCTAATCGTTGGATGGGGTGGAACTTATGGACATCTTTATTCGGCATTGGAGATAATGCAGCAGGAAGGCAAGAAAGTGGCTTTGGCTCATTTTAAATATATTAACCCGCTACCAAAGAATACCGAAGAGGTTATCAGGAAATACAAGAAGGTAGTTGTTGTTGAGCAGAACACCGGCCAGTTTGCAACGATACTTCGTTCTAAAGTTCCGGGGGTAGACATTGCACAGTTTAACCGTGTAAAGGGTCAGCCGTTTAATGTATTAAGACTGGTTGAAGAGTTCAATAAATTAATGGAGGAAAAGTAAAATGAGTGATATAAAATATACCCCGAAAGATTATAAAAGCGAACAACTGGTACGTTGGTGCCCCGGATGTGGAGACCATGCTTTCCTTAATTCTCTGCATAAAGCCATGTCCGAATTAAACATAGAACCACATAACATTGCTGTTATTTCAGGTATCGGTTGCTCTTCGCGCCTGCCCTATTATATGAATACTTATGGATTCCATACCATTCATGGCCGCGCAGCTGCTATTGCCACAGGTGTGAAGGTAGCAAATCCAAACCTGTCTGTTTGGCAGATATCCGGCGATGGCGATGGCCTGGCCATTGGCGGTAATCATTTTATTCATATTCTTCGCCGCAACGTAGATGTAAACATTATATTATTGAATAATCAAATTTACGGATTAACCAAGGGGCAATACTCTCCTACTTCTCCCCGTGGTATGGTAACCAAATCATCTCCATACGGAACAGTAGAAGATCCGTTTCGTCCGGCCGAACTGGCTTTCGGCGCTCGCGGACGGTTCTTTGCCCGCTGTGTAGATGTGGACGGACCTAACTCTGTAGACGTTCTTGTTGCTTCGGCTAAACACAAAGGGGCTTCAATTGTAGAAGTGCTGCAAAACTGTGTTATCTTCAACGATGGCTCTCAAAGTAGGGTGGCCGGTAAGGCCGATCGTGCAAAGAATGCTATTTACCTGAAACATGGTGAGCCAATGATCTTTGGTGAAAACAATGAATTGGGTTTAATGCAGGAAGGCTTCGGATTGAAGGTCGTTAAACTAGGCGAGAATGGAATCACCGAAAAAGATATTCTTGTGCACGATGCTTATTGTGAGGATAACACACTCCACATGAAACTCGCGTTAATGACCGGCCCCGACTTTCCGATTGCGCTGGGAGTTATTCGCGATGTTGCATCTCCATCTTATGATGAATGCGTTTACAAACAAATTGAAGAAGTAAAAGCTAAGAAACCGGATCGCACCCTGAATGAATTGCTCATGATGGGGGAAACATGGGAAGTAAAATAATAAACCAATCTCTTTGTTAAAGGTTTAATTCCGCATGGAACTCTCCTAATGCTCAGTTCCATGCGGCGCAAATCCCATACATACTTTTATGGCAAAAAACATTCTCATCACCGGCGCAAGCGGCTTTATCGGAAGTTTCCTTGTTCAGGAAGCACTAAAGCGCAACTATAATGTGTGGGCCGGAATCCGCCCATCGAGTAGCAAAGAATACCTTACCGATGGTAGAATCCATTTTCTGGAATTAGACTTTGCACACCCCGCTAAACTACAAACCCAGCTCTTGGAGCATACTTTTGATTACATTATTCATTGTGCCGGAATCACCAAAACCAATCATCCTGCTAATTTCGATAAAGTAAATTACTTGCAAACAAAGTGCTTTGTAGATACGCTTATGGAGCTAAATAAGACTCCGAAGCAATTTGTATACGTAAGCACCTTAAGCATATTTGGCCCTATTCACGAAAAGGATTATGCTCCAATAAAAGAAACAGATACTCCGGCGCCTAATACAGCTTACGGAGTGAGCAAACTCAAAGCGGAATTATACATCCAAAGTATTCCCAACTTTCCTTATGTAATTTATCGGCCAACAGGTGTTTACGGCCCCAGAGAAAAAGACTATTTCCTGATGGCGAAAGCCATAAAAAGTCATTTTGATTTCTCGGTGGGCTACAAACGCCAGGATATAACATTTATTTATGTTGACGATCTGGTGAAGGTTGTTTTTCGGGGAATTGAAAGGAATATATACCGTAGAGCCTATTCTGTGGCCGATGGAAACGTTTACCAAAGCAGCTCTTTTTCCCGGCTCATCAAAAAAGAATTAGGAAATCCATTTGTATTTCATATAAAATGTCCTTTATTCATTTTAAAAGCTATATCTTTGCTGGCTCAATTTTATGCATATTTATCCGGTAACAGCAGTACGCTTAATGCTGATAAGTACAAAATAATAAAACAACGAAACTGGCGATGCGATATTTCTCCCTTGATAAACGAACTCGACTTTATACCTCAGTACGATTTAGAAGCGGGAGTTAAGGAGACCATTGCATGGTATAAAAAAGAAGGATGGCTTTAAACTTATTTAAAAGAGTTGAAACACGAAAAGGATTATACGCAGTAGAAAAGGTATCATTAATATATAATTTACTCACCTCTATATTAATCTTATTTCTCTTCCAGCGGATGGATCATCCGTGGATTATGTTACGCGACCGAACGGCAATTGCCTGCATGACTTTCTTGCTGATGTATTTATACAGACTTGCTCCCTGCAAGTTTTCAGCTTTTATTCGCATAGCCGTTCAATTGAGTTTACTTTCTTACTGGTATCCCGATACTTTCGAATTAAACAGGGTTCTCCCCAACCTCGATCATGTATTTGCATCTACAGAACAATGGATATTTGGCTGTCAGCCGGCCATTCTCTTTGCAAAGAATCTCCCGCAAATATGGGTTAGCGAACCCCTGAATATGGGATATTTCTTTTATTATCCCATGATCCTTATCGTAGTTATGTTCTATTTTATCTATCGCTTTGAACTCTTCGAGAAATTATCTTTTGTTCTTGTTACCTGCTTCCTGGTATATTATATCATCTTTATAGTAGTGCCGTGTGCCGGGCCGCAGTTCTATTTTCCGGTCATTGGGTATGAGAATGTGGCACAAGGACACTTCCCGCCCATTGGCGATTATTTTGATCATAATATAGAATTGGTTACCGGCCCTAATTACGAAGAGGGATTCTTCCATAATCTTGTTAAGGCCACACAGAAGGTAGGTGAGCGCCCTACCGCCGCGTTCCCCAGTTCCCATGTTGCCATATCTACTATCTTAATGATTATGGCCTGGAGAGCCAAAAAGAAGCTATTCTTTTCCCTCGTTCCGTTTTACATCTGTCTTTGCCTGGCAACCGTTTATATTCAGGCACATTACCTGATAGATTCTATCGTGGGATTTGTATCGGCTTTCCCGCTGTATGTGGTGGTAACGAAGATGTTTAAGAAGTGGTTTGCGGTACCAATGTTTAAGAGTACGGTATAACAAAGAAAAAGCCGGCAAAACGTCTATTTGGCCGGCTAAGAATATATTCTTAATTGTTTCTTTTAAAAGGAGTATGATACTTTAGCTCCATAGAAATTTAGCTTATAACTCCAACCATGAATTGAAACCCTTTGACTATTGAAGTTAAAACCTACAGCAATTTGAGGCGTTATATTTAATCCAATTCCCAGATCATAAGCAAAGCCCGCTTTTTCGGTATCTATTTGATAACCGATCCCGAAATTCGCATCCGCGTACGCACTCATATTAGAGAACTCGGGTGTTGTGCCACGTAAACCTGTTTTGAGTTGTGGGGTTATTGTCTCACTAAAATCACTCAATGAAGCCATTACATTGAATTTTAACATATTCCATGCAAGATATTCATTAAGTGTTTGCCTGTAACCTATGCCTAAGTCAAGGGCAATACCATCTAAATCCGCGCTTCCGCCTCCTGCTTTTACTTTCATAAACTGAATCGCCTCACTCCCACGGTCGCGACTGCGTTCGCTTCCGCCTCCTGCTTTTACTTTCATAAACCCTACACTACCATCCAGATAAAGTCCTGATCCATAAACGCTCGATTGTGCATAACTTGTAGCCGTGCAAATCGCTACAACAAAGAGAAGTAATAGTTTTTTCATACTGTTTATTGTTTAATTAGTAGTTTAGTTCCCTGCCAATTGTGTTGCAAGAGTTAGCAAAGCTATAAATAATGAATTTAGCACAGCAAATATTTGACATTTATTTTTCCGGGCAGTTAAAACTTTTAGGGGAATCCCGTTTTCCACGGATTTCCCTCCTTCCGCCGAAGGAGGGTTGCTTGCGCTTAATGGAAAAGTAAATGTGCAAAACTTATCCATTATTCCGTGTACATTTTAAATCACTATTTAACACATCAAAACTTAATGTGTTGCTATGTTGATTGCAAAGAAACAGCACTTTTCCTTTTTTATCAAATTTATGTTGCAATCGCCTATGAAAAGGGACGAAAAACGGAACTTAGGGATAAAAATTGCCATTCGGGGACGAAAAGAAATGTATTATTTACGTATATTTGTTGCAGCAGATGAAAACAAACACTATGTTTGAGAAAAGAATTCCTGATTACATACTTGAAAAGGGTAATATTATCCGTTTAATACTGTTGACAGCTATTTTTGCTCTCATCTTCATTAATATTTATAAGCCCTTCAACTCGCCCAGTTGGTACGAAGTATCCGAGTTTAAATTCTTTGTATTCTCCAGTTTAATCATACTAACGGGAGTTTTGGTTGTGGTTATGAGCCGCATCATAATGTTTTATTGGGGTAAACGGCATATTATCAATACAGGACAATATGCCATTTGGGTTGCTTTAGAAATATTCTGCATGGCTTTGTTTTATTCCATCTATACACTTTCTGTTAATCCGGACAGAGATTGGGCCAATGTTTTTCGTGAGGCTTTTGTAAACACCGCTTTAGTGTTATTATTGCCCTATTCTGCCATCCATTTATGGTTATCCTATCGAGATAGCAGGGAGCGCATCAGGCAGTTGGAAGAAGAAAAGCAGGAACGAACGATAAGGCATGTAGTGCATTCTTTTTATGATGAGAAAAACGAGCTCCGTTTATCGGTTGCGCAGAGCAACTTGCTATACATTGAATCTGCCGATAATTATGTTTATATCTGGTATCTCAATAAAGGGCAGCTCGCCAAATTCATGCTTCGCAATTCTCTGAAGGCAATCGAAAAGAGCCTGAAGGATAGCAGCGCACTTCGTTGCCACCGTTCGTATATCGTTAACTTTGCGCAAGTAAAGGTTATCCGCAGGCAAAAAGATGGAATATACCTTGAATTTGGAATTGAGAACGTTCCGGATATACCTATTTCAAAAACCTACAACGAAAAGGTTACTCATTGGTTTATGGCTTATTCTTCGTGAATGATTACAACAACTTAAATTCGTATCCCTGCTCCTTTATCCATTCGATAGAGCGAGGTAGCGCATATTCTAAATTCTTTTGAGATTTAATAGAATCGTGAAAAGTAATAATAGATCCGTTGCGGGTATATTTCTTAACAATGCCTAGTACCTGCCGGCCGTTTAGCTTTTTGCTATAATCGCGTGTCACCACATCCCACATAATAATTTTATAATACTTCTTCAGCGTGAAATATTGCGCCCACCTCATGTGGCCGTGGGGTGGGCGAAACAGGTCTGTTTTTAAAACCTCATTGGCCTTATCGGCATTCTTCAGGTAGTTTTTTGAAAGAAACTCAAAGCCTTTGATATGATTAAAAGTATGGTTACCGATGCGGTGACCACGATTCACTACCATTTGATATTCCTGAGGATGCTTACGAACATTGTCGCCCACCATAAAGAAAGTAGCTTTGATATCGTAACTATCCAGTAAATCCAGCACCCGGGGAGTAATACCGGGAATTGGGCCATCATCGAAGGTGAGATAAACAGCCCTTTCCTCACTGTCCATTCGCCATATGGCATCCGGATAGAGCGCGCGCAAGAACCGGCAAGGTTGCTCAATAAACATAACAGCTTCTTATTGCTTGTGCTGGCCCAGGCGTAAAGTTACCTCTTTATATAAACTATCCAAAGTAGCAGAATATCCTGCTGCCATATCCGAATCGTATGTTTCCATTATCTTGATACATTCATCGAGTACGGAAATATTAAAGCCAATATCGCGGTAGCTAACCCTCATCTGAAAGTCGTTCATGCTAAGATACCAGGTAATATATTCGGTTGCCTTTGTTGCAAGATACTCCATAATGTTATCAGCCTTTTCTTTCTCATTTAGTTTATAATAGGCTTCGGCCAGGTTGAAAGCGCCGTTCTGGAAATCATACGGAACATTGAATGGCGGAATCATCTTTTCACAATAATTCAATGCGGTCAATGCTTTCTCATCTTTACCCTCCTTCAATAACTGCTCCACTAATTGAGCAAACAAACGCCGGTGTGTAAAGCACATTCGCAAAACATTTTCATCAATGTAGACGCCCTCATTCTCAATACCGCCAAATTTAAACTTATTCATCAGGTTATCGTACATTTTCTCCGTATCGATGGTTGTTCCTAATGCTTTTGTGTCGAATGGAGTAAAGCGATACGCCAAACCTTCCTGCATGAAATGGTTCGCCATATTCAGCTGATTTTCTGTTCCAACGGTCATAGCGATGAACACCGGGCGCTCCCAGTTGGCATTGCCCAATATTTCAAGCATCATCAGTTCACTCTTATAAAGAGCGCGTTTTCCTTTCAGGGAGATGTGCATATAATCAGGAATAGAATCGCCCAAAGCAGCAGGTATCATCATTCCCGAACGGCGTACGGCATCCTTATCTACCTTCATTACAATACTATCGGTTGGAATAACGCCCAGATCGCTGCGCACCCATTTCTCAAGAATATTCTTTAATTCATAAGGGTTTTCGCCAAACTCTTTGCGCACATCCATTTGAGGATTTGATGCGTTGTCTGTATACAGTTTTTCGATATTTGTTTTCAGGAAATCGGCGCGGATAGGAACATACTCATTGGTTCCTTCCGTATATTCTACGCGATCCCAGGTAATGGGTAAAGAAGGCGAATCGTATGCCGGGCGTTTCATCTGATCAATATACCAATCTGTTTGCAGATAGCTTAGATTACAAGTACGGGCATCGGTACGGAATCCTTCGGTTTCCTGGTTGTACCACAGTGGGAAGGTGTCGTTGTCTCCATTTGTAAAAATGATGGGTTTTCCTTCTTCCGGAAGAGACATTAAGTAGTTTTGTCCGATGTCGCGACAAACGTAACGGCCGCTACGGTCGTGGTCATCCCATGTTTGGCTAGCCATTTGAATAGGAACCAGCAAACAAACCACCGAAGTTAAAACAGCTGCCGGCACATAGCTCATCTTGAAATGCTTCCTCAACTGATGAACGATTCCGGCCACACCCATGCCAATCCAGATGGCGAAAGCATAGAATGAGCCGGCATAAGCATAATCACGCTCGCGTGGCTGACTTGGGGTTTGGTTGAGGTAAAGAATAATGGCAATACCCGTCATAAAGAATAAGAAGAAAACAATCCAAAATTGCTGTACCCCCCTTCTGCCGCGATATGCCTGCCATAGTAGGCCGATGATACCCAATAAAAGAGGCAGACCGAAGAATACATTCCTGCCTTTATTCTCTTTCAATTCTTTTGGTAATAAATCCTGATCGCCAACAAGTATGTTATCTATAAATTTAAATCCGGTAATCCAGTTGCCATTCTCTATTTCGCCATGCCCTTGAATGTCGTTCTGTCTGCCAACAAAATTCCACATAAAGTATCTCCAGTACATGAAGTTTAATTGGTAGCTAAAGAAAAATTTAATGTTTTCCCATTGCGTAGGAATATTTACCGTAATGTTTTCACCGCAACGGTCGTACGGTATATCCCTTCCCTCTATATCGATCCATGTTTTGTATTGTTCGGTATGTAAACTGCTATACATACGTGGAAATAACATATTCTGCGCGTACGCATATTCTGTTCTGCCCGGAATCTGTATGTACACATCTTTCTCATCGGGAGAGGTCTTTTCTTTGCGCACCCATTTCTTAGAAGAGCTTGCTTCAACAGGCTCGCAATACCCTTTTACCACTTTTAAAGCAACTTGCGAAGAATATGCTTGTCCGTAAAATAACGGGCGACTGCCATATTGCTCGCGTCCCAGGTAATCACCTAGCGTAAAAATATCTTCCGGAGAGTTTTGGTCCATCGGCGTGTTAGCGATAGAACGAATCACAATCAGTGCATACGATGAATAACCCACCATGATAGTCATGATGCAAAGCAGTGCGGTGTTCATTGTGCGCGCGCTGATTTGGTATTTTTTGTTTATTTTTGCAAAGAGATAGATTCCGAGAATAATTAGAACGATACACCCAATTGCAATACTACCTATGCCTTTTCCGTAAAAAGGAATACCCAGCAGCGCAAATGTCAGCATAAACGAAATGTTCATCTTTGCACGGCTTGTATCTTTATAGGTTTCGTAGATTCCCCAAATAATAGCGGTCGCCAATGCCACAATGTAAACAATTACTCCGGTATTAAATGGCATACTAAGCGTATTAACGAATAAGAGTTCAAACCAGCCACCCATTTTTACGGCTCCGGGAACAATGCCATAAAGTACAATTGCAACAAGAATACCCGACCCCAGAAGGGCAAGCAGACTGCCTTTTAAGTTGGCGTCCGGATTCTTCTTGTAGTAATAAACCAATACAATAGCGGGCAAACAAAGCAGGTTGAGCAGGTGCACGCCAATGCTTAACCCGGTCATGTAGGCAATCAATATAAGCCAGCGATCGGAGTGAGCCTCATTGGCAGCATCTTCCCATTTTAAGATTAACCAGAAAACCAATGCGGTAAACATGGATGAATACGCATACACCTCACCCTCAACAGCGCTAAACCAGAAGGTATCGCTGAATGTATATGCCAGGGCTCCTACTAATCCGGATCCCATGATAGTGATGAGTTTCCCGCTGCTTATTTCTTCATTTGTTTTAACAATCAACTTTCTAACCAAATGAGTGATGGACCAAAAGAGGAAAAGAATACATGCGGCACTCATCAGCGCGCTCATGTAATTCACCATCTTGGCTACCAGGGTAGTGTTGTTTGTGAAGAGTGTAAAGAAATTGGCTGTAAGCATAAAGAAAGGGGCGCCGGGTGGATGGCCAACTTCCAGCTTGTAGGCAGAGATTATAAATTCTCCGCAATCCCAAAAGCTAGCTGTGGGTTCAACAGTTATGCAATATACAACAGCAGCAATAAGAAATGTAAACCATCCGATAATGTTGTTTACCGTTTTGTATTGTTTCATTAACTATAGTAATTTATTTATTAACGCGCTAAGCAGTGGCAAAGATAATGCTTTAATATAAAACTACATAGAGAATTAAGAAACTTGTTCATTTGGATTTTTCGCAAATCCGGCAGCGAGCCTATCGCTCAATTCCGACAATGACTTTATAACGCCGAGATTGCTATATTCAAAGTTATGGGTAAAGCTATTCCATTGCATAAATCCCAGTAAATGTTCATGCAATTGATTATTGACAATGGTCTGGATATTAGATATATGACGCTCCGTATGCAGCATTTGCATTAGACGTGGACTACCGCCATTGTCGATGTTAACAAGTAGTCCATATTTTGCCCCTGACACAAGGCAATAGCCCATAAGTTGCGACCATTGACTTAACCCTGCACTTTTTACGAGTTTTATCTCTAAAATAAGAAGTTCAAACTTTTCTCCATCAGTAACTAAGGCGAATATATCGAGGCTTAACGGAGGGACTCGTTGGGCAAACGCAGCTACGCAAGAACACTCTTCCGGATGTTCCTTTATTATATTTTGGAGATTAGACTTTAATTCTCCTATTCCCCAAAAGACATATAGCTCCCGATGATTACTTGCTAAAAAATTACTTTTTAACTGAGCTTCGATAAAAGCCTGTATTTCAGGATAATAGGATACTTCGTTTCGATTACGCATCTTTCAAATCATCTTCGGTTATCTTGCGAACGCATAACTTGTATTGATTATTGGGAGAAATCGAAATGAGTTTTTTATATACGTTAGGGTTTCGCGCGCCGATCATCGCCCCTCGCCCGTTGTTTCCAATTATCACCAAAGGGGTCAATAGTTCTGGCTTGCGTACTTCAATCTGCAAATCCGGATTAGAAGCTATGTGGCACTCAATCAGTTTTTTATAATTCCCTTTAGGACGCGTACCGTTTAACTCATCGTCTTTCGCCACAACATAAGCGACACCCTGCATAATCTCAGTTATTGGATAACCGCTACCACTATCTGCATCACCATACAATACTTATATCGTTTTCTGCCGGATGTACACATGATGACGTTGCTCGAACTTCACGCTCCGGACAAGGTACGGCATCATGCGTATGTTGTTGGCGTTTGAGATTCTCTTTTGACGATTCGGCTTTCGTTTTGAAAGCGAAAGCTCCGAAATCCGCGTATTGGTCAAGTTGGATACGCAACTTAAAACCCTTGTTCCACTTATTATCGTAGGAGTTTTTCGCACAATGGAAATTCGGATGGTTCCATAAGATTTGATCCGGCAAACAGTTCACGCTATATAGAAGACGACATATGTCGCAAACGAACGAAAAATTGAACCCGCTTAATTCAAACGAAAGGATTTGAACTTCGTCCGTGAAACGCCTATGGTTTGGATTGGTGCTACCTATAGTGTCGGCAAGCCCGGCTATAAAACGCCGTTTAAGATTATCATCCATTAACTTAGCAACAATCTTGTTTATCGAGGAGTTTTTTCGCAGCTCCCCCTCGCACTCAATACCATACGATGCTAAGTCTGCCTTTAATTCCGAAAGGTCGCCTTCGCACAGAACACTCCAATTGCCGCTTGGCAATGTTTCAAAACTAACGTTAATGCTATATATACTTTTAAATAACGGGCTTAAAAAGCCCATTATATCTCTCGATATTTCGGATGCTCGTTTGGGGTTCTGTTCATATGACCCCCATTGTTTATATGGAAGCTTTATTCGAAAAACGTCCTCTGCGTTTCCCCAAACCCCTCCACCGATTATTAGCCCGAAAAGATATGCCTTATCCGTATTTATATGTGTTGACATACTTATTTCTTAAAAACCTGTTCCATGATAGCTGCCCCTACATGATATGCCAAAGTTACGGGTACGGCATTTCCGATAACTTTATACATTGCCGTAATGTTTTTGGGCGAATCATCTATGAATAAAAAATCATCGGGGAAAGACTGTATTCTTGCAGCTTCGCGAATCGTATACCGCCGATTTTCGGTAGGGTGTATGATACCGCAGTTTTCAGGTTGTGCAGAGGCAGTCATCGTTCCGCTAATTTCATTACGCGAAAAACGTCTGTAGAAATTAGGCGAACGATATTTTTTCATATCGTCTCTTATCCGTTTGAAGCGTGGAGCCAAGTGTTCGTAAGGAATATCTTTCCAAGATCCGCCTTCGGGTATGTAGGTTATCATTTCGAGTGCTTGAGGCGACAAAGGCCAATCAACTTGATTCGGTACTCCGGGCGGAACATCAATAATGTTCCGAACCGTTAAATTATCGTTCTTTTGTTTTTCGGGAAAAGCAAAATTAATATTTAAATCTTTCCTTATGCCAACAAAAAATACTCTTTGCCTATTTTGTGGAACGCCGTAATCGGATGCGTTTAGGAGTTTATGAACAACGTTATAGCCTAAATTGCCAACCTTTGATAGGTCTTTGATTATGACTTCGGCTAAATTACGTCCATCAACATATTTGCTCGACAACAAGCCTTTTACATTCTCAAAAACGATTACTTTCGGCATCCTGCGTTCTATAATCCGAAGGCACTCTTTATAGAGCATTCCTCTTGAATCGTGTACCCCTTTTCGATTTCCTGCATTGGAAAACGGCTGACAGGGAAATCCCGCTGTCAATATATCCCCATCCGGAACTTCATCTTCACTGACGCTCAATATATCTCGTCCGTCTATTTCTCCGATATTGAGCCTGTATACGGCTTGAGCATCGGCATCGAAGTCGTTGGCCCACACCGGCTTAAATCCGGCCTTTTCGAAACCGAGGTCAAGCCCTCCGCATCCCGAAAACAATGAGATGAGCCGCGGGGAATTGTCTGATTCTAACTTCTTATCCTTCATTACCAATTCTCTTTTTTCGCATATTTATGCACAAGCATATACTCCGGGCAAATTTAGCGAAAAGTTTCGTAACGGCATAAAATATCCCGAAGTAACTGAACTCTTGCGTTGTTTCGCAAACCCGTTATTCCCAAGGATTTCTCATCCAAATGCACGTTGCTTTTTCAAATTAGCGCGTTGCATTTGAGTAAACAGTACGTTGCATTTTCGAAAACGCAACGCGCATTTGAAGCAACGCAACGTGCATTTGATTGGTTGGGTACACGTTTTGATATGTTAAACACTGCGCTTTCAACACTTTTTAACTACAAATCGTTGTTGTAAACTATTTGATAAATCGCTTAATGCCAGTACTATAAAAAACGCTTCAATTAGCACTAGCTATAGCCACCCTATAGCAACATAAAAGAACATATAAGAACATATAATATAAAAAGAAGAAAAGAAGAAAAGAAGAAAAATCCACTATCTCATGTTTCTTTCATTCCGTTTCTGCCATGTATGTTTACTGTTTCACTCCGCCTTTTTTATTAAAGAATTATTTCCTTAATCCCTTGTTTAATCTATGTATTTCACGTACTTTTGCCCAATATTATGTCTACGTAAAAAATATAGTTCTAACGATTAAATAATTTAAAAAAACGATCATTTATGTGGTTAATTAATTCATCTGTGGGAAGGAAAGTGGTGATGAGTATCACTGGTATCGCACTTATCCTTTTTCTAACCTTTCACATGGCGATGAACCTCGTTGCGATTATCAGTCCTTCGGCGTATAATTGGATCTGTACAATACTTGGAGCCAATTGGTATGCGTTAATAGCGACAGTTGCTTTAGCAGGTCTTGTTGGTATTCACTTTATTTACGCTATCTGGCTTACACTCCAAAACCGTACAGCTCGCGGCAGCGAACGGTATGCAGTAACCGATACACCGAAGAAAGTAGAATGGGCATCTCAAAACATGCTGGTTCTGGGATTTATTGTGGTTGTAGGGTTACTCTTGCACCTTTTCAATTTCTGGTTCAAGATGCAATTCTCGGAGCTGCAAGGCATCCATACCGCCATTGAAAACGGTGGCATAGCCCCTACCGATGGTGCCGGATTTATTCGCTACACATTTAGCAATCCAGTGTATGTAGTAATTTACGTGCTTTGGCTTATCGCGCTGTGGTTCCACCTTAATCATGGCTTTTGGAGTGCTTTACAAACACTTGGCTGGAACAGCAAAGTATGGTTCGAACGTTGGAGAATAACATCAAATATTTACTCTACCATCCTTGTTCTTGGATTTGCCGCAGTAGTTGTTGCGTACTTTGTATGCGCGTTGATAAAAGGGCAGATTGCTTTCCAGTGGTAATCGTAAATCGTAAATTGTAAAATTGTAAATAATATGACCAAGATAGATTCAAAAATTCCGGAAGGTTTATTAACCGAGAAATGGAGTAACTATAAAGCTCATCAAAAAC
>DAIMFE010000009.1:0-45073 GCA_036724805.1 Bacteroides sp. | reverse complement strand
GGATTTAAGGTATTATTTAAATGAATCAGGTATTTTCCAAAGAGGATTACCCAGATAAGTGCAAGCCCTGAGCAGATTAAATACATAGGTGCAGTCATCCAGAAAGGCGTAACATCTAAAAGCAAATCTCTTACTGTACCGCCACCGATTGCGGTTACCAACCCTACCACATACGCACCAAACCAGTCGAATTTCTTAGCCGAAGCCAAACGAATACCACTGATAGCAAAAGCAAAAGTTCCAACAAATTCAATAATCTCTACAAAAGTGGGCATACAACATCAATTTAATTAGCAAAGAAACAAATTAATTATAAAAGAAACCGTATTTTTGTTTATCAAACCTTAATAAATATAACAAATGAGGATAACAATTGTAGCAGGTGCCCGTCCTAATTTTATGAAAATAGCGCCAATCATCCGTGCTATAAATACAGCTAAAAGTCAGGGAACGGATATAACTTATAGATTAATCTATACTGGATTAGAAAATGATGTCAACATAGATCCAACACTATTTATCGATTTGGACATGAAAGTTCCTGATGGGTACTTAGGTATACAAAGTGATAATTCCATTGAGTTAGCTGCTCTAATTTTAATGGCTTTCGACAAAGAATTAACAAAAAATCCCGCTGATATCGTTCTTGTAGTAGACGACCTCACTCCTACCATGAGCTGTGCAATTGTTGCCAAAAAGCATGGAGCGAAAGTGGCACACTTAGTTGCAGGTACCCGCTCTTTTGATATGGACATGCCGAAAGAGGTGAATAGAATGATCACAGATGGTTTAGCTGATTATCTTTTTACCGCCGGTGCGGTTGCAAACCGCAACTTAAGTCAAACCGGAACAGAAGATGAAAAAATATATCATGTAGGAAATATCCTCATCGACTCTATAAGATATAACCGCAACCGCTTAATTGAGCCCCTGTGGTTTTCTACATTAGGGCTAAAAAAACGAGAATATATTTTATTAACTCTAAATCGGCGAGCCTTATTGAAAAATAAAAAGACTCTGAAAAATCTATTATTGACAACTATCAACGCCACAGATATGCCTATAATTGTTCCTGTACACCCATATGTAAGTGAAACAATTACCCAACTAAACATTGATGCAGCAAGTTTCCATGTTTTACCCCCTCAAAGTTATCTTTATTTTACTTATTTACTGAATAATGCGAAAGCTGCAATTACAGATTCGGGAAATATAGCAGAAGAAGCCACTTTTCTTGGAATACCGTGCATTACTTTAAATGATTATGCCGAGCATCCGGAAACATATCGTATCGGAACAAATGTACTTGTAGGAGAAAGTCCTGAATTACTAAAGGAGAATATGGAGATTTTATTAAGTAGGCAATGGAAAACAGGTGAAATACCGGAACGCTGGGATGGCCGGACTGCCGAACGAATAGTTCAAATATTAGCAAATAGTTAAAATCTTAAGTATTCCTGTTATTTCTTAGAAAATATTAGTAAATAAGTATATCACAAAATTATTAACTTTGCCCCTTCATAAAAAGGGATTATGCTTAATCTATATATAAAAAATATTATCTTGTTTCTTTTGTTCTCTGTTCCAGGCTTAGCGTATGCGCAGATAAGAGGAGTTATTACTGATTCAATTTCTAATGAACCTTTAATGTATATTTCCGTATACTACGAAGGAAAAGGTGTTGGGAGTGTCTCTAACGTAGATGGAGAATACATGCTGGAAACGAAAAAAGGATGGAATGAAATTACATTTTCTGCCATTGGATACAATACTAAAACAATAAAAATTATTCCTGGCACACAAACACTTAACATAAAAATGTCTCAATCGGATATAATATTAAGTGAAGTTATTGTAAAACCCAAAAGAGAAAGATATTCCAGAAAGAATAATCCTGCTGTTGATTTTATGCGAAAAGTTATAGAGCATAAATCAGAACAAAAGCTTGAAGAGCATGAGTATTATCAGTTCAATCGGTATCAGAAAATGAAAATGTCATTAAATGACATGACACCTGAAAAACTTAAGCAAGGTATATTTAAGAATATGCCTTTTCTGGCTAATCAATTAGAAGTTTCTCCCGAAAGCAAAAAACTTATCATTCCAATATCTGTTGAAGAAACTGCTTCTCAGATAATTTATCGGAAAAGCCCGAAAAGCGAAAAGACTATTATCAAGGGAATGAATTCAAGTGGTATTCAGGAGTTATTTGCCACCGGAGACATGGTTGGAACAATACTAAATGATGTTTTTTCGAATGTTAATATTTATGATAACGATATTCGCTTGCTTCAGCAACGGTTTGTGAGTCCAATATCTAATTCGGCTATCTCTTTTTATCACTACTTTTTAATGGATACAGTTATGGTGGGCCGCGATGAATGTGTGCACCTAACTTTTGTACCTGCGAACTCTCAGGATTTTGGATTTACAGGTCATTTGTACGTTTTAAAAGACTCTACCTATGCTGTGAAAAAATGTACAATGAATTTGCCAAAGAAAACCGGGGTGAACTTCATCGAGAGCCTTGATATTATTCAGGAATATGAACAGCAATCCAATGGGCAATGGGTACTAACAAAGGATGACATGGTGGTTGATCTTTCCATTGTAAGCTTTGTGCAGGGTCTTCAGGTTCGACGTACAACAGAAAACACCAACTATTCGTTTGAACCTGCTGAAGCAAGACTATTCAGGCTTAAAGGTTCTGTGATAAAGGATGCTGACATGCTCAATAGAAGCGATGAGTTCTGGGCGGAAGTTCGGCAAGTTCCGCTAACGAAAACCGAAAGTACCATTGATTTATTTGTTAACCAATTAGAACAAATTCCCGGATTTAAATATATTATATTTGTAGCAAAAGCATTTATTGAAAATCACGTTGAAACAGGGAGCAAAGATCGTCCCAGCAAATTTGATTTTGGTCCTATAAATACCACAATAACCAGTAATTATGTAGATGGTACACGCTTCAGACTTAGTGGTAGAACCACAGCTAAATTTAATCCTCATTGGTTTATCAGCGGATATGGGGCTTATGGCTTACGTGATAAAAAATGGAAATACGAAGGAACATTAACGTATGCCTTTAATAAACGAGAATATTTTCCATGGGAATTTCCCCGGCACAATATTGCAGTATCGCACCGTTACGATGTAATGTCTCCAATGGATAAGTTTCTTACTACTGATAAAGATAATGTATTTGTTTCAATGAAGACAACCACTGTAGATCAGATGTCGTATGTAAGAGAAACTTCTGTAAAGTACGAGATCGAAAGCCAGTCGGGCTTTTCTGTGGCTGTAACAGGTCGCCATAGAAATGATGAACCAACAGGCAATCTGCATTATTTCCGAAATAACCCAGAAAAAAACCTTGTACATGATATAACAACTGCCGAAGCTGGCGTAACTTTCAGATATGCACCCGGTGAAACTTATGTAAATACAAAACAAAGACGCCTTCCTGTTTCTTTGGATGCTCCGGTATATACCTTGTCTCATACTATTGGGGTAGATGTTTTAGGTGGAGAATATAAATTTAATCTTACAGAAGCAAGTCTTTGGAAACGTATATGGTTATCTTCGTGGGGAATTGTAGATGTTACTTTAAAAGCAGGAGCCCAATGGAATAAGGTTCCTTTCCCATTACTTATTTTACCTGCTGCCAACCTGTCATATATCACTCAACAGGAAACATTTACATTGATTAATAACATGGAGTTTTTGAATGACCGTTATGCTTCCATTGCTATTACCTATGATATGAATGGTAAGTTATTCAACCGGATTCCACTTATTAAAAAACTTAAATGGCGTGAAGCATTTCGTTTTCGCGCACTTGTTGGCAACCTAACTGATAAGAACAATCCGTATATCAACACAAACGATGCGGATTTATTCTTATTTCCTACCCGCAATGGACGTCCCACAGCTTTTGTGATGGATACAAAAACACCTTATATGGAATTTGCTGTTGGTATCCATAATATATTTAAATTATTACACATAGAATACGTACGACGCCTTACATACCTGGATAATCCCAATATAAACAAGGATGGTATACGTTTTATGATTTTAATGAAATTCTAAGAAGAAGAAGGTAAAGTTAGTAAAGTTAGGTAAAAGCAGTGCTTCTTCACCTAACTTTACTAACTTTACCTTCTTTATAAAATATTACTCTATGCCTCAACCACTAGCAGAACGATTACGTCCGAAAACGTTGGATGATTACATTGGCCAAAAACATTTGGTTGGTCCGGGCGCTGTATTAAGAAAGATGATTGACTCTGGTAGAATATCTTCTTTCATCTTATGGGGGCCTCCCGGTGTAGGAAAAACTACTTTAGCCCAAATAATAGCAAATAAACTCGATACTCCTTTCTATACATTGAGTGCTGTAACTTCCGGAGTAAAAGATGTAAGAGAAGTTATTGACCGTGCAAAGAATAATCGTTTCTTTTCTCAGAATAGTCCAATACTTTTTATAGATGAAATTCATCGTTTCAGTAAGTCTCAACAAGATTCTCTACTGGGAGCAGTAGAAAATGGAACTGTAACTCTTATTGGAGCAACTACCGAGAACCCTTCTTTTGAAGTAATACGTCCCCTTCTATCTCGCAGTCAATTATATGTTCTAAAATCACTCGAAAAAGAAGATTTATTAGAGCTGCTTAACAGAGCTATCACAACTGATAATATATTGAAACAACGAAGTATAGACATACAAGAAACTACAGCAATTCTTCGCTTCTCTGGAGGAGATGCAAGGAAGCTACTTAACATCCTTGAGTTGGTTGTTGAATCTGAGACTGAAGATCCGGTAATTATAACTGATAAATTAGTGACAGACAGGCTCCAACAGAATCCGCTAGCTTATGATAAAGATGGTGAGATGCACTACGACATTATATCGGCGTTCATTAAATCTATTCGTGGAAGCGATCCTGAT
This sequence comes from Bacteroides sp., assembly GCA_036724805.1. Lineage (GTDB taxonomy): Bacteria > Bacteroidota > Bacteroidia > Bacteroidales > Bacteroidaceae > Bacteroides. Next base: position 40,119 of record DAIMFE010000009.1, on the reverse strand, counting down.
GGGGCAATATACTGGCTGGCCCGGATGGTAGAAGGAGGTGAAGATCCTGCCTTTATCGCTCGTCGATTAGTTATTTCGGCTGCGGAAGATATAGGATTGGCAAATCCCAATGCATTATTATTGGCAAATACCTGTTTTGATACATTAATGAAAATCGGCTGGCCCGAAGGACGAATTGTTTTAGCTGAAACCACTATTTACCTGGCAACAAGCCCTAAAAGCAATTCAGCATATATGGCCATTGATGAAGCTATTGCAAAAGTTAAAGAAACAGGCAATCAACCTGTTCCCCTGCATTTAAGAAACTCTCCTACTAAATTAATGAAGCAATTAGGATATGGCGCCGGATATAAATACGCCCATAGCTATGAAGGGAATTTTGTTGATCAGCAATATTTACCGGATGATATAAAAAGTTCACGCTTCTGGCATCCGCAAAGTAGTAGTTCTTCCGAAAAGGTTTTAGCAGATAGGATGAAGCAACTTTGGGGAGAAAAATATGAGAAGAAATAGTTGAATGGGGTAAAGGTAGGTAAAGAAAGTAGAAAGGAAACTACTCTACCTCACTTTACCCCCTTCTATTCTTTCACAACTACTTTCCTCTACCTGTTTTTTCTGGTTTTACTTCAGGAGTAACCCCGGCTAATTCCGGGTCAATCATAATACGTCCACAGTATTCGCAAACAATAATTTTCTTACGCGAGCGGATATCGAGTTGTCTCTGAGGTGGAATTTTATTAAAACATCCCCCACAAGCATCACGTTGTACATACACTAAACCTAATCCGTTACGAGAATTTTTGCGGATTCTTTTGAATGATTGCAGTAAACGCGGTTCAATACTTGTTTCAAGGTGTTTGGCTTTTTCTCTCAGTTTTTCTTCTTCTTGTCTGGTTTCCGAAATAATTTCATCCAGCTCTCCCCTCTTTTGATCAAGGTCTTTTTTTCTTTCTTCAAGAGCAGTACTACTTGAAACAATTTCTTCTGATTTTACTTTCTCGTCAGCAGTGAATTCTTTGATACGCTTCTCACAAAGTTCAACTTCCAGATTTTGGAATTCAATTTCTTTGCTCAGGAAATCATATTCTCTGTTGTTACGTACATTTTCCTGTTGAGATTGATATTTAGCAATGGTAGATTTTGCTGTTTCTATTTCGATCTTCTTAGAAGCAATTGATGCTTTTAATTCAGCCACTTCCGACTTAATCTTTTCTATACGAGTGCTCAAACCTTCTATTTCATCTTCAAGGTCTTGTACTTCCAAAGGAAGTTCTCCTCTCAGTGTCTTAATCTTATCAATATCAGACAACATTGTTTGAAGTTGAAATAAAGCCTTCAGTTTCTGTTCTACCGTTAATTCTTTAATCTCTTTTGCCATTTTATTATAAATATTTGATTGGATTCGTATTAATTTTAGTTTGATACACTTTAAAATCCGGAAGTAGATTTTGTATTATATCAAAGAAAATTTCTTTAGTATATTGTTCGCTTTCATAATGTCCTATTTCTGCGATAAGCAAATCAGATTCATGTCCAAAATAATCGTGGTACTTTATCTCTCCTGTAATAAATGCATCTGCATTTTTCCCTACAGCATTGGATAGTAAAAATGCCCCTGCTCCACCACAAAGCGCCACTTTTTTTATTAATCTGCCTGATAATTTATTGTGTTTCAAACAACCTACTTCAAATATTTTCTTTATTCTTCTTAAAAATTCCGTTTCTGTTTCCGATGTTTCCAATTCACCAATAATTCCGGATCCTGCCTGAGACCAGGAATTTTTCAACTCGTAAAAGTCAAAAACCGGTTCTTCGTAGGGATGAACAGATAATAATCCTTTTAAAACAGTCCTTTTTTTAAACATAGGTAAAACGGTTTCAATACGGATTTCTTCTTCCTCATGTATTTCTCCCTGTTTTCCCACAAATGGTTTAGTTCCTTCCAAGGCTCGGAATGTACCGCCTCCTTTCAGATTGTAACTACAACAATCATAATTACCAATAGAACCGGCACCAGCCATAAATAAAGCATCCCGCACTTTTGCAGCATGTGAAGCCGGAACAAACGTAACAAGTTTCAACAATGAATCTTGTTTTTCCGCAAGAAACTTAATGTTTTTTAAACCTATTTTAGCTGCAATTCTAAAATTAACTCCTCCGGTTGTATTATCCAGATTGGTATGAGCTGAATATATAACAATATCATTCTTAATAGCCTTAAGAATACATCTTTCTACGTAATCTTTGCCCGTAATGGATTTTAAACCTTTAAATATAAGAGGATGGTGAGATATAACCAAATTACATCCTAATGATATAGCTTCATCCAGAACTGATTCAGTGACGTCAAGACACAACAAAGCCCCTGCTGTTTCCGCATCTGTTAATCCGATTTGCAATCCGGCATTATCAAATCCGTCTTGCAAGGGCAGAGGCGCAAATCGTTCAAGGGCGCTTACTACTTCCTTTATTTTCATTAGTAAGTAAAAGAAAAATTCGGTACAAAGATAATAAAAAACATTCGCAAAGGAAGGAAGATGGTTACATTATAATGTTTTTTATAGAAAGAAATATCATTTTTCAGTTCATGAAATGTGCATCTTGGCAAATACAAGGATTCTTGCTAGCCTCTCAAATGCACGTTGCATTTCCCTCAACAGCACGTTGCATTTGTCTCAACAGCACGTTGCATTTGTCTCAACAGCACGTTGCTAATTCGAAAATGCACGTTGCATTTGGGGTGATACAACGTTGCTGTTGGTTGAGTACCAATGATGCGTCCTGTTTTGCCCGATTTGTACCACTTTTCAGTTCAGAACACAACCCTATGAAACCCTCTTCTTTAGATGCTGATTATGTTTATATTGTATCCTATAAATAAACCGCTTTCTATAACTCCGGTTATTTGCTTGATTTCTTTTTCCATATCTTTATGGATGGAATCAAACCATGCATCAAGAACGATATTGCCGTTTTCGGTTAAAATAGGACCATCTTTACCTTTTGCCATGCGCATTTCTACTTTTACGGCTCCTAGTGCTTTTACGCATTCTTCTGCATATAATAATGCATTTGGAAATACTTCTATCGGTACAGGAAATTTTGACCCTAACCTATCAACAAACTTTGAATCATCAACAATAATATATGCTTCTTTGCTATTGGATATCAATAACTTTTCTTTGAACATGGCGCCACCTCTACCTTTAATAAGACTTTTATCCTGATCTACTTCATCGGCACCATCAAAAGTCCAATCCGGTTTTTTATCCCAAAGTGTGGTTTGTGGAATTCCCAGTTGCACACAAGTCATTGACAGTTCAAGAGAAGCAGGTATTACCTGAATGTGAAGATTTTCTTTCTTCATTCGTTCAGCCATAGCGCAAACAGCTACATATACGGTTGATCCCGAACCAACTCCGATAACATCACCATCTTTCATTTTAGCCGCAATTTCTCTTGCTACCTTCTGTTTGCCTTCGAGATTGATTATGGTATCAGACCATTGAAGATTCTCGATTATGGTATCCTTCCATTCCATAATTACTATATTTATTAGTTAAGGGTGCTGTAATTTACTGCAAAATTAGAATTATAATTTTATCCAACTGTCATTCATAGAGAATAAAAAAATAATAAACCGCATTTTTCACTATCTTTGACGCCATTATTAAACAAAGAATATAAAAATGAAGAAGCTATTACCAATTTTACTTTTACTCATCAGTGGAAATGTTTTTTCTCAAACCGTAGACCAAGAATTAACCTTTTGGATGAATAGCGGTGATTTTCTGCAACTTAAACAAAGATATCAGGAAGAAAAAGAAAATATAAAGAGCCAAACTGTTAAATTATTAGCCGAAGCTTTTATTAATACTGCTTTTAATAAACCCGAGCAAGCAATAAAAACTCTTAATACGTTAATAACTCAGCATCAATCCGAATTAGGGCTTAACGGCATCACAGCATGTATCGCGTTAATGGCGGAAAATCTGAGATATGAAGGAAAATATCTTTCGGCAGCAGATCTTCTGATGACTTATGTAAACCAAACGGATACTTTTAATGGACTGGATGAAAGCATGCGTACTATCTTGCTGTCTCAATGTGCATTAGCTGCAATGGGAGATCTGTTGAAACCCGAAATAGTACGGCCTGCTAAAAATTGTATAGTACCTATTCTTGATGATAAAAACCTTCTTAACCATTCTTTATATATCAACATAAATCTAAACGGAAAAGAGGTACCATTTCTCTTTGATACCGGTTGCGATGGATATTCTACCAATATGGTAACCGAAAAGTTTGCCAAAGAAAATAACATTAAAATTATAAACGATAGTGTAGTAGTACATGGAGTAATCGATGGAATTGTAAAACTGGGTTATGCGGAAAAAATGTATATTGGTGAGATAACGTATAAAAACGTAGCTTTCCTTGTAGCCCCCGGTGATAACCTATTGCCTTCGGATACACTACAGCTGGAAGCTGTTCTTGGTTCGGTATTTATAAAAGCAATGAAAGAATGCCAAATATTTCCGAATGAGAAGAAAATAGTATTCCCTATTCGCCAAACAATGCTGCCTTCAACCGGTTCGAATATGATGTTTAAGGACGGGCAACCTTATATTGAAGTTTTTTCAAACGAAGAAAGATTACTTTTGCATTTTGATACTGGTGGTGGTTTAGGATTGTCTTCTAAATATTTTATGGAACATGAAGACGAAATCAAAGCAGCCGGAAAATTAAAAAGCGGTGGTGGTATTGGTGGTTTCGGCGGAATAAAATACATCGATAAATATGTCTTGAAGAATTTTCCGATTCAAACAGGTGAAAGTAAAAACATTATTAAGGAAATAGATATTTATACAGGTGATAGACAGGTGATTGATCAATTTGATGGCTCATTAGGTACCGATTATATTAGGTTACACAATAAAGTAGTTATCAATTTTGATAAAATGTTCGTTCTTTTCGAATAATTTATTTGCTTTACCTCATCCGGCATTTAATATCGAAGCAATTATTGGCAATCCAGAACTATACGCATTTGCAGGAAGCGGCATGTGGAAGTTATTTATTCTTAATGATAATGCAACCAATACTCTTTTTAACCGTAAAACAGATTACAAAAGATACGATAAAGTTACATCAACTACTTTTGAGAATAAGTTATTGGTAACTTATAAGTTTTAAAGGAATAAAAGCTATCTTTGTACTGCAAAATTTGATGAGAATGGATCAATTAACGACCATAAAAAATTTAATTAATGATGGAGATGTGGAGAAGGCAATCGAAGAATTAACCACATATCTGTCTGACAAACAAAACCCATTGGCTGATACAGCTTATTATTTATTGGGTAATGCCTATCGTAAGCAAGGTAACTGGCAACAGGCATTAAATAATTATCAGGCCGCAGTTGACATAAATCCTGAAAGTACTGCTGCCAGCGCACGCAAAATGGTTATGGATATTTTGAATTTCTACAATAAAGATATGTACAATCAATAAACTACTACTAATTATGGCTAAGATTAAAGGAGCAATTGTTGTTGATACAGAGCGTTGCAAAGGATGCAATCTTTGTACGGTAGCATGTCCGCTCAATGTAATATCCTTAAGTAAGGATGTTAATGTTCGTGGATATAATTATGCACAACAAGTATTGGAAGATACCTGCAATGGGTGTAGTTCCTGTTCAATTGTTTGTCCGGATGGATGCATCTCAGTATATAAGTTGAGAGTTGAAAGTTGAGAATTGAAAGTTACAATGCCGCATGGCAATTAATTTTCAATTCTCAACTTTCAACTAAAAAAATAACTTTTAATTTTCAATTTTCAATTTAAATATATGGAAGAAGTAGTACTAATGAAGGGGAATGAGGCCATTGCCCATGCTGCTGTTAGATGCGGTGCCGATGGGTATTTCGGATATCCCATTACCCCACAATCTGAAATATTGGAAACCCTTGCCGAATTAAAGCCATGGGAAACAACCGGTATGGTTGTTCTTCAGGCCGAAAGCGAGGTTGCTGCCATTAATATGGTATATGGTGCGGCCGGCTGTGGAAAAATGTCTATGACGTCTTCATCCAGTCCGGGAATAAGTCTTAAACAAGAAGGGATTTCATATCTTGCAGGAGCAGAATTGCCTTGTCTTATTGTAAATGTTATGCGTGGCGGCCCCGGATTAGGAACCATTCAACCAAGCCAGGCTGATTATTTTCAAACGGTAAAAGGTGGTGGCCACGGTGATTATCGTCTTATTGCACTTGCTCCCTCTTCGGTACAAGAAATGGCTGATTTCGTAGAACTAGGATTTGAACTAGCCTTCAAATACCGGAATCCTGCAATTATCCTTGCCGATGGTGTTATTGGCCAGATGATGGAAAAAGTAGTTCTTCCCGCTCAGAAACCCCGTCGCACAGATGAAGAAGTAATCGAACAATGTCCGTGGGCAGCTACCGGTAGGCGTAGAGATCGTAAGCCCAATATTATTACTTCTCTTGAACTTCAGCCAGATGCTATGGAACTGAATAACCTTCGTTTTCAGGCTAAATATAAACTAATTGAAGAGAACGAGGTACGCTATGAAGAAATTGATTGTGAAGATGCCGATTATTTAATTGTAGCCTTCGGATCAATGGCTCGTATTGGTCAAAAAGCAATGGAGATTGCCCGTTCAGAGGGCATTAAAGTAGGTATTTTACGTCCTATCACTCTATGGCCTTTCCCAACAAGGGCTATTGCGGGATATGCTGATAAAGTAAAAGGAATGCTTTCTCTCGAGCTCAATGCAGGACAAATGATTGAAGACATTAAATTGGCTGTAAACGGAAAAGTAAAGGTGGAACATTTTGGTAGATTAGGTGGAATTGTACCCGATCCGGATGAGATAGTTTCTGCTTTAAAAGAGAAATTAATATAGAATTAAGAAGCTCACTATTAGCTACTACCATCTAACCCCTGAAGAATATGAACATAGATAAACTTAGAAGAATCCTGAATATGATATTTATGCTTGGCGCATTAGTTTCTATCATTGGATATTTTGTTGTGGAAGATAAAAAGATTTTTCTATATATATGTGGAGCTACTCTTTTCGTTAAATTCGTTGAAATTATTATTAGGGTTACTAACAGGTAGCTAAGACAGAAATAAAACAGATATGATAACTAAAGAAGATATAATAAAACCCGAGAATCTGGTTCACAAGAAACCGACTCTCATGAATAATAATCCCATGCACTATTGTCCGGGTTGTAGCCATGGTGTTGTGCATAAACTCATAGCCGAAGTAATAGAAGAAATGGGAATGGAAGAGAAAACCATCGGAGTTTCTCCTGTTGGATGCGCTGTATTTGCATATAATTACCTGGATATAGACTGGGAAGAAGCAGCTCATGGTCGCGCACCGGCTGTAGCAACAGGAATTAAAAGACTTTGGCCTAATCGACTTGTGTTTACTTATCAAGGAGATGGTGATTTGGCTTGTATCGGTACAGCCGAAACCATCCATGCCTTAAACCGCGGTGAGAACTTCAGTATCATATTCATTAACAATGCTATTTATGGTATGACAGGTGGTCAGATGGCTCCTACTACCCTTATGGGGATGAAAACCTCTACGTGCCCCTATGGCCGTGATGTGGAACTTCATGGTCATCCATTAAAGATAACAGAAATAGCCGCTCAGCTGGAAGGTACTGCCTATGTTACGCGCCAGTCGGTACAATCGGTTCCTGCAATTCGTAAAGCTAAGAAAGCTATCCGCAAAGCTTTTGAAAACTCAATGGCAGGAAAAGGTTCCAACCTTGTGGAGATTGTTTCTACCTGTAGCTCAGGTTGGAAGATGACTCCTGATGGAGCTAACAAATGGATGGAACAAAACATGTTTCCATACTATCCTTTAGGAGATCTTAAAGACAAGTAATAACCCGAATATTCAGAATACGATGAAAGAAGAAATAATTATTGCAGGTTTTGGTGGACAAGGTGTATTGTCCATGGGAAAGATTCTGGCATATTCAGGCCTTATGGAAGATAAAGAAGTGAGTTGGATGCCGGCATATGGCCCTGAGCAGCGTGGTGGTACAGCAAATGTAACTGTTATTGTAAGCGATGAAAGAATATCATCTCCTATATTAAGCAGTTATGATACCGCAATCATACTAAACCAACCATCTCTTGAAAAGTTTGAAAGTAAAGTAAAGCCAGGTGGAATATTGATATATGATGGTTATGGCATCATCAATCCTCCTACCCGCACAGATATAAATGTATATCGTATAGACGCGATGGATGCCGCTAATGAAATGAAAAATGCCAAAGCATTTAATATGATTGTATTAGGTGGATTATTGAAACTGCGACCAATAGCAACAATTGATAGTGTATTAAAAGGTTTAAAGAAAACCCTACCCGAACGACACCATCACTTAATCCCTATGAATGAGGTAGCTATCCAGAAAGGGATGGAACTCATTAAAAAAATATGATAATGTAATAATAAGCTAATATGATAATTGGTGAGACATCAATTTAATAATTGTTTAATTATCTTATTCGTAAGGTAATTCTCACATTATCATATTAGCACATTAGCGCATTATTATTATATTTGCGGCCAATATGAGACGAATTCGATTTACATATCTTCTTTTCTTTTCAATATGTCAACTGACCCTCTTTGCACAGATGACACCCAATCAAAGGCCGTTAAACCCAACGGATCCTCAAATGGATCCTTCAATGCATCCGGCTGACCCTGATAGTTTAAACAATGAAGTAGAAATTATAAGTCTTCCCCCGCGTTTATACTCATGGAAAATAAGTGAAGAATTAGGAAACATGATCCTTGTTCCTGTGGATACAGTGCACTTACAGTTCCAGAATTCTAATCTAGTAGAAGGAGTTAACGGACATTATAACTACCTTGGAAACTTGGGAGCACCAAGACTATCACGAATTTTTTCTGATAGAGAGGTCTCCGGTTCATCCATGTTCTTATCTCCATATGATGAGTTTATAACGCAACCCCATCAGCATTTCTTTATAAACAGTAATATTCCATACAGTAATTTAAGTTACTACAAAGCAGGAAACAAACTGGATGGAGAGGAGCGTTTCAAAGCTTTTTTCTCCGTAAATGTAAACAAACAACTGGCCTTCGGATTTAACTTCGATTATTTGTACGGACGTGGATTTTATAATCATCAATCCACATCTTTTCTTAAATCAGGCTTGTTTGGCAGTTATATCGGTGATAAATACAAGGCGCATATACTGTTTAATGCTTTCAATATGAAGATGGCTGAAAATGGTGGAATAACGGATGACAGATATATAACCGACCCCGACAAATTGTCGGATAGCAACGATAGAGAGCTTGCAGCCGGCGAAATACCTACCCGCTTAAATTCAACGTGGAACTACAACAATCATTTTTATGTTTATCTCACGCACCGCTATAACCTTGGCTTCTATCGAAATACAATAAATGCTATAGATAGTATTAGCAATGATACAATAGAAGAATTTGTACCGGTAACAAGCTTTATTCATACCGCTAAGATTGAACGCACCAAGCACAAATTCATCTCAGACTCTGAAGCCGATGCGGGTTATTTTCCACCCAGATATTTGGATGCCAATACCTACTTTGCTAAAGACTCTACCACCTATGTAGGTTTAAAAAACACCTTTGGCATTGCTTTGGTAGAAGGATTCAATAAATATGCTAAAGCCGGATTAACTGCCTTTATATCTCATAAATACAACAGATATCAACTAATGAGTACCGATTCTGTTAACAAGAATATTTACACCGAACAGGAAGTTTATGTGGGTGGAGAACTTTCTAAAAGACAAGGAAATGTATTACATTACCGCGCTTTGGGGGAGGTTGGACTTGCAGGAAAAGCATTAAGTCAGTTTCGGGTTACAGGAGATGTTGACTTAAACTTTAAATTAGGAAGAGATACGGTTAATTTCATAGCCCGAGGATCCATAACAAACCTTCTTCCTTCCTTTTATATGCGCCATTACCACGCCAATTACTATTGGTGGGACAATGAGGATTTAGATAAAGAATTTCGCACAAAGGTAGAAGGCGAACTGAATGTTAAAAGATGGGGTACAAACATCAGAGCCGGATTAGAAAACATAAAGAATTATACGTATTTTGATTATGTTGCCCGACCTGCACAGTTCGGTAGTAATATTCAGGTATTGTTTGCCCGGTTAAATCAGAAATTGAATCTTGGCATTTTACATTTTGATAATGAAGTAATCTGGCAGAAATCAAGTAATCAAAGTATTTTGCCCCTACCCGATTTGTCATTGTACTCCAACTTGTATCTTGATGCCAAATTGGCAAAACGGGTGTTAAGTTTACAATTTGGTGTAGACGTGAGATATTTTTCCAAGTATTATGCGCCTACATATTCACCGGGAATACAACAATTCCATTTGCAGACAAATAACGTTGATGAGCGTGCCCTTATAGGTGGATATCCTATTGTGAATGTATATGCTAATTTTCATTTAAAGAGAACCCGTTTCTTTGTAATGATGTACCATGTAAACCAAGGTATGGGTGATCGGAATTATTTTCTGGTACCACATTATCCCATTAACCAGCGGTTGCTAAAACTAGGGCTTTCCTGGAACTTCTACGATTAATCCACTTATGAAATTTACAACGGCTAAAACAGTAAAACACCTCACTATAGCAGTAATTGCTGTTTTATTATCCACTTTTTGGCCCCGAAAGAATAAACACGTTCCTGTACATATTCGCGATTATCCTGAAATTCTTTCCAGTGATACGTTGTATGCGGTAACAGAATACAATTCTATCAGTTTTTACGCTGAGAGTAGCTCCATCAGTGGTTTTCATTATGATTTGGTTAATCTTTTTGCACGGGATAAAGGATTAACTCTTAAAATCACTCCTGAGATGAGCTTCGAAAAGAGACTTCAAGGCCTTAACGATGGAACGTATAATATCATTGCCTATGGCATTCCGTTAACCTATGAGTGGAAAGACTCTCTATTACTCACCACCCCCATAACATTGAGCAAACAAATACTGGTGCAGCGTAAACCAGAATATGATAGTACTTTCACATATATACGCAGCCAGATAAATCTTGCCAATAAAACGCTGTATGTTGAAAAAGGTTCTCCTTCTATTCTTCGAATTCGGAATATTGAAGATGAAATAGCTGATACCATTTATATTAACGAAGTAGAAAAATACGGTTCCGAACAAATAATGGCTATGGTTGCCCACGGTGACATCAATTATGCTGTGATAGATGAAAATATAGCCCGGGCTTCTATCGATTCTTTTCCACAATTAGATATCACAACAGGTATAAGCTTTACCCAATTTTATGGTTGGGGTATTAATAAACAATCTCCTATCCTACTCGATTCGTTAAATAGCTGGTTTGAGGGCTTTACGAAGACGAGAGAGTATAAAAGGTTAAAAGAAAAGTATTTAAAATAAAGATTTTCTCGCTGGAAAGCACTTACCTTCTTTTACAACACAGAACTTTTCTTTATCTTCGCTGTTTATTGAATCATTTAGGAATACCGAAGGGAAAACGTTGAAAATTGAATATTCAATGTATTCTCGAAATCTGTAGACTGATTATAATTCAAAATAATAATTCCTTTGAAGCATGAGAACTAAAAGTATTAAATGGGGATTTATTGGTTGTGGTAGCGTAACTGAAAAGAAAAGCGGACCTGCATTTCAAAAAGTTCATAATTCGGAAGTTATTGCTGTTATGAGCCGTAACTGCGACAAAGCAAAAGCGTACGCAAAGAAGAATAATATAAAGAAATGGTATGATGATGCTCAGGAGTTAGTAGATGATCCTGAAATTAATGCTGTTTATATTGCCACGCCCCCTTCTTCTCATGCAACATATGCCATAATGGCCATGAAAGCAGGTAAAGCCGTTTATATTGAAAAACCGATGGCAGTTGATTACGAAGAATGTCTTCGCATAAATAGGATATCAAAAGAAACAGGAATGCCTGTTTTTGTTGCTTATTACAGAAGATATTTACCTTACTTTCTCAAAGTTAAAGAGTTAATAAATGATGGTGCGGTAGGCAATGTTATTAACGTACAAATACACTTTGCCCAACCACCTCGCGAACTTGATTATAACAATAAAGACTTACCCTGGCGTGTTCAGCCGGATATAGCTGGTGGCGGTTATTTCTATGATCTTGCTCCCCATCAAATAGATTTATTACAGGAAATGCTTGGCTTTATTTTAAAAGCTAGCGGATATAAAGCTAACCGTGGTAAACTGTACGAGGCGGAAGATACACTTAGCGCTTGTTTTCAGTTTGATTCGGGATTGGTAGGATCAGGTTCGTGGTGCTTTGTTGCTCATGAATCAGCCAAAGAAGACCGCATTGAAATTATCGGCGATAAAGGACAGATTACTTTTTCTGTATTTACTTACGATCCGATATTATTGTACACAGAAAATGGTATTGAGGAATTTATAATCACCAATCCGGAACATGTGCAGCAACCACTTATTCAGGAAGTAGTAGATCATTTATTGGGTGAATCAACCTGTAACTGCGATGGCGAGAGTGCCACTACAGTGAACTGGGTAATGGATAAAATTCTGGGAAAAATATAATGCTGGTGTATATTTTAAAATGAAACCCTTATCTTTGGCGCCTAATTAATAATCTAAAGATTTGGCTCAATGAGAAAAACCCTATGTGCATTAGTTTTATTATCAATAAGTTCAACAGTATTATGTCAATCTCCGATAGATAAAGGCCTACAATCTATCAATCGAAATACAGCCGAAGCCTATATTGATTTTCTGGCACATGATCTTCTTGAAGGAAGAGAAGCCGGTACTCGTGGTGGACAAATAGCCGGTGAATATATTATATCCATCCTTAAAACGCTTGGAATTTCACCTTATCTGGAACCTACCTATTATCAACCTTTTGAAGCAAAGAGCAGAAAAAAAAATAAAGTTGATTCAATTAGCATAGATGCTGATTCTACAATGATTATCGAAAAGATAATCCCCGTGCAACTATCACTGAAAAACATTCTGGGAGTAATACCCGGAGAAATCCTAAACGAATATATTATTGTAGGAGCCCATTACGATCATCTGGGTATAAATCCTGAACTAAAAGAAGATTCTATTTTCAATGGCGCGGATGATAATGCATCCGGTATTTCAGCAGTACTTCAAATAGCGAAAGCTTTTGTAGCAACAGGGAAAAAACCTAAACGAACCGTAATCTTCGCGTTTTGGGACGGCGAAGAAAAGAAATTATTAGGCTCCAATTTCTTCGTAGAAACATTTGGCAACCTTAATGATATTAAAACTTATATGAATTTTGATATGATTGGTCGCAATAATAACGAAAGCAACCCCAACCATGTAGTTTACTTTTATACAGATACCTATCCGCAATACGGCAATTGGCTAAAAGAATACATCAATAAATATAAGTTTTCCCTCACTCCTGATTACCGCGCATGGGATAAACCTGTTTCAGGAAGTGATAACGCCTCTTTTGCCCGACACGATATCCCGATTATATGGTATCATACCGATGGGCATCCGGATTACCATCAACCAACGGATCATGCAAATAAGTTAAATTGGGATAAACTTATTGAGATTACTAAAACCGCTTATCTGATTATGTGGAAGTTGGCAAACGAATAAAAGACATTACTCAATAAGTTCTTATAATGCAGGCGTAAATTTATAGCCTTGTCCGGAAGATTCTATTTTACCGATTCCCGGATAAGGAATATGCATTCCGGCTACAGGTATACCGTACTTAGCAACAAATTCAAGAATCTGTTTGCGACTCTTTATGGCTTGTTCCGGATTAACATCATAGGTTACTGCTATTTCTGGATGTTGCATTTGTATAGCCATAACATGAGTAAGATCGGCCCATATCAATAACTTACTTTCTCCTGATTGGATAAGACAAGCTGTATGTCCCGGAGTGTGGCCGTATGCTTTTATAAAGAACACTCCATCTCCTTTTTTAGCTTCAATATCGGTTAACCGAACTATTTCCAACTTATCAGCATAGGCTTTTAAAACATTTTGTGCTGATTGAAAGCTACCTCTGCGGTTTTCGGGAAGTTTATTCATTTCTTTTTCGCTGACCCAATAATTACGCTCTACCTCACCAATTTGTACTTTCGCATTAGGAAAAAGTATTTTACCATCTTTCAACATTCCACCAATATGATCACCATGCATGTGGGTAATAATTAAGGTATGTATATCTTCCGGCGCTACTCCAACAGATTTAAGATTAGCGAAAAGGTTTCTTCCATGGCCTGTATCTACCAGAATATTCTTATCCGGCATCTTAATAAGAAAAGCATTCACTGCAGAAGGATAATTTCCATTAGGCATGGCTTTCTTTATCATTTCAGGAGTGGCTCCAATGAGTATTTTTGGACTCCCCTCGTTCTGTCCTTCCGACAGCAGAATCAACTCATAATCGCCTACTTTATAGGTAAAAGTGTTTTTCTGCTGCGCTGTAACTAATAAGTTTCCCATAAATAAAATCGTAAAAACTAAAATAATAACTTTTTTCATAATGATAATGTGTTAATATGACAATGTGCTAATGTACAAGTAAAATCAATGTGTAAATATATCATTAGTTCCTCTTTTAGAAGATGCATAAATACCAAACAAACAAAGAACAAAAAAGATTATAAAGGTTATCCTCATGGCGGCTATTAACTCCGAATGCACATCAAAGGATAGCTCAACATTACCAATGGACCATGATATTGTCATGATGGCTATTCCCATACTAAAAGCCTGACCTGTGAGGCGCATAGTACCTAAGGTGGCCGAAGCCAATCCGTACATTTCTTTATTAACCGAACTCATAACAACATTTGTGTTGGGGGATGAAAATATTCCAAAACCAAACCCAAGAAACACAAGTATTACGGCAAGGAAATATAAACTAATGGATTCGGAGATAAAACATAATCCCAGAATACCTACAGCTATCACCGACATACCAAAAGTGGTAAGGAATGTAGCCGACATCTTATCGGATAACCTACCCGAACGAAGAGAAACAAAAGCCTGCACCACCGACTGCATGATCAGTAAGAATCCGGCATCTTGTGGGGTTAATCCGCGAACATATTGAAGATAAAGGCTAAGCATAAAGGTTATTGCCGTGGTTGCAGAATAATTTATCAATGATGCTATAGATGATAGCCTGAATACCCGATTGGATAAAAATAATCGGATATTAAAGACCGGGAACTCCTGGTGCCTTTCGTACAGCGAGAAAAGTAGCAATACAGCAATGCCGATTCCTACTAAAACCAATGCTATTATACGAGGAAACTCCGAGAAGGAATAAATTACTGCAAACAATCCCATTGCAAAAAGTAATGCTCCCACCAAATCGAACTTACCTTTTACCGGTTCTTTCCAATTCTCTTTTATAAGAAAGTAACCGCTTATGGCTACTATTGAACTCATTACCGCAGATATATAAAAGATACTGCGCCAACCTAGATATTGGGTCATAATGCCTCCCAGAAAAGGACCGGCAGCCAACGAGAAATAAACGGTTGCCGTCATTATTCCTAAAGCATATCCTCTTTTGCTAGCCGGAACAGAAGAGGTTAATATGGCGGTACTGGTGCTAAAAGCCATCGCGCTCCCAATACCTGCCAAAAAACGATAGATGATAAGAGTTACTCCACTATCTGCCCAACCGCTTAACAGGGAAAAAACGGTTAGTATAACAACTCCCCAAAGAAAAATCGTACGCCTGCCCACCATATCGGCAATACGGGCACAAGGTATTTGTAAAATAGCTGTAGACAGCAAGTATGCTGTTGGAATCCAACCGGAGGTTACAGCATTAAGCGATAAATCTTTATTTATAAAGGGAAGTGCCAGGTTAAGCGCAGAACCCATAAACGGAGTTAAAAAAGAAGCAAGACATATTACAAACATTACCTTGCTCTCGGCTTTCAGATTATTCATTCTCATCTTACTACTTTCTCTCCTTTAACCCTTTTAACTCTTTCTCTCCTTTAACTCCTTACTTATCTTTCAACATAACATCATGCGCTCCTCCTTCTACAATACTGGTAGAGGATACAAGTGTTATTTTGGCATTCTTTTGTAATTCTTCAATGGTGGTAGAACCGCAACTGCACATGGTTGCTTTTATTTTACCCAAGGTAAGATTGAGGTTATCTTTCATTTTTCCGGCATAAGGAACATAGCTATCAACACCTTCTTCGAATTTAAGATTTTCTGACCCTCCCATATCATAACGTTGCCAGTTCTGGGCACGATTGGAACCCTCCCCCCAATACTCTTTTACATAGTTGTTATTTACCCGTAATACTTTAGTGGGCGATTCATCGAAACGGGCAAAGTAACGTCCCATCATTAGGAAATCTGCTCCCATTGCTAAGGCCAGCACCATGTGATAATCGTGTACCAAACCTCCATCACTACAAATAGGAACGTATATACCGGTAGTTTTAAAATATTCATTGCGGGCTTGCGCAACATCAATTAATGCGGTTGCTTGTCCGCGGCCAATACCTTTTTGCTCACGGGTAATACAGATGGAACCGCCACCAATTCCGATCTTAACAAAATCAGCTCCTGCTTTTACCAGATAATCAAATCCTTCCTTATCTACCACATTCCCTGCTCCTACCGGTACAGCATCTCCATACTGTTCCTTTATCCATTGTAAGGTTTCCTGTTGCCATTCGGAATAACCATCGGAAGAATCAATACAGAGCACATCTACTCCGGCTTCAACCAATGCGGGAACACGTTCTTTATAATCCCGACTATTGATTCCGGCTCCCACCAGAAGTTTCTTGTCTTCACCGGATAATTCCATTGGGTTTTCCCGGTGGCTATCATAATCTTTCCTGAAAACAAAATATACCAGGTTCTGGTCTTTATCAATGATTGGAAGTGAGTTTACCTTATGTTCCCAAATAATTTCATTGGCTTTGGTTAGTGTTATTCCCAACTGACCCACATGCAATTTATCGAAAGGAGTCATAAACTCTTTTATTTTTTTGTCTAGCGCGTCTTTTTCAACCCGGTAGTCACGACTGGATACTAATCCTAACAGCTTTCCGTTGGGTGATCCATCGTGCGTTATTCCTATGGTGTTATGTCCCATTTTGCGTACCAAATTTGCTACATCCCGCAGCAAAGTGTGTTCAGGTGTAAGATTGGCATCGCTTATAACAAAACCAGCCTTAAACTTCTTTACTTTGCGTACCATCTCGGCCTGACTTTCTATGAGTTGCGAACCGAATATAAAGGATAGTCCGCCATTGCGCGCCAATTCAATAGCAAGATCGAGGCTGGATACGGATTGCATTATAGCCGAAACAAATGGTATGTTTAAGGAAATAGCAGGCTTACTATTAGCCTGATATTTTACAAGTGGAGTACGTAACAAAACGTTAGAAGGTACGCACGCTTTGGCGGTTAACCCGGGGATGAGGAGATATTCTCCGAAAGTTCTGGATACATCGGGTAAATAGTTTGCCATATTGATTAATATTGCTTGGTGAATTTTCTTCAAACACAAGTAAAATTGTTAGGAAACTAGTATATTAAATTAAATATTGCTCAAATATTGCTACTCAACATTTAATATCGATATTAAGGATAAGGAGTAACAATTAATAAACAACTAAAACCATTGGGGGGTGGCCAATAACCACCCTTTCGCCTATATTACAAACGGTTTAATTCATCTTGCATCCGCTTAATTTCAGCTTCTAATTTTTTTCTTTTTTTCTCTTTGAGAGTTGCTTCATAATTATCTACTTCCACAGAAATTTCAGCTAATAGATTTTTAATACCCACAATATTGAATTCACTAATTAAACCTTTTTGCAGATTCTTTTTAATATTTTGAAGTGTTTTAATTACATTATTAGAATCTACTTCATTGTTTGGTTTGGCTCTTCTTGTATTAGACATCCAAGAGGCCAATGAATTATACTGCCTTGTCAAATCTCTTTCCTTAAATTCAGCAACATAATCACTATCTTTATCATTTAAATATTCTTCAATATGCTTATCAACATACCTTTTCATTGTTCCTTTACTAACAGCCATAACGTTTAAAATTTAAAATAGTTAAATATATCATTAATCTAAACACAAAGATTTAAAATAGTTTTCAATAAAACAAACTATTAAATCAATATTTCAATGTCATCATATTTTTTTAATAATTCAACTAATTTAATTTGATGTTTTATAGAATTGGTTCTTTAATTTTATTCTCACCTATTAATAGGTAGCCACAAATCAAAACAAATCATCTTTTGGAATCCCATATTCTTTCACATAACCAGAAACAATAGCGATAAGAGCCTCTCCATATTTTTCTATGCTCTTCTTCCCGAGATGAGGAATCTTTTCGAGTTCAACTGCAGACGTAGGGATCAAATTGGTTATACCCATCAAAGCTTTCTGTTGCAGTATCACATAAGCCGGCAGGTTGATCCTGACAATCTGCGCTTTTCTCCAACGTACCAACCGGGTATATAATTCTGGATGTAAAATATCAGTAGGAACAGAAACCTTCTCTTGTTGTGGTTGAGCTTTCTTTTTTTGTTTCTTAGCAGCAGTAGTATTTTTATCTTTATCCGATAGTGAAAGTAAAATATAAGCTTTCTTTTTTTGATAATCAGTTACATTGAAACCGTTTTGAGATGTATTGGCCAATGTTCCTGTCTTAACTATCAATAATTCGTTTAACATATCGTAAGTTTCTGTATATTTCTTTTTAAGCTCTTTGTTGTCTGTATCTAAATGAGTTGAACGTATCAGTGAGAAAACTATTTCCTCGGTTTTATCCAGAAAATATTTAGCGCCTGCTTTAATTCTTTCTTGTAATTTTACATCCGAAGAATAGTCATTAGTTGTATCGATTAAACTAGAGTACTGCAATTTAAAACGATTAGATACCTTCTCAATCTCATCAATATATAGTTGATAACTTTCTTTATACTTTACTAAAAGCTTTGGATAAAGCCGGAAGAAGAATTCATCAAAAAGACGTTTCAATGCAGAGAAGTATCTTGTTATGGAATTATAATCAAACTGTTCGCATACCAAATCATAAAAATAAGACTTCATTAGTTTATTTAGCTGTGCATTGTCAGGAACCATCTTCTCCATTTTCCGTGTGAAATTATTTACTGTTTCATCACAGATCACAGCATCTTCCGTAAGTGGTTTCCTGAGAATTATGCCTTCTAAAGTTTTGCATCGGCTAAGCGCAACATACGTTTGCCCATGAGTAAAAGACATTGAAGCATCTATTATGGCGCGTTCAAATGTTAGCCCCTGACTTTTATGAATTGTAATTGCCCATGCCAGACGAATTGGATAGTGCTTGAATGTTCCTTCAATTACTTCTGTAATTTCTTTTGATTCTTCGTTTAAGGTATATTTACTATTACTCCATTCTTCTTTTTCCAATAGAAAGTCATTATCTTCTCCTTTCCCTCTTACCCTTATCCGGCTTCCTTCCACAGAAATAACTTCCCCTATTTTTCCGTTATAATATCGTTTATCGTTTGAGGAATCATTTTTGATAAACATAATCTGCGCGCCCGGTTTAATAACAAGCTCAACTTCGGCCGGATAAGCAGTTTCCGGAAACACGCCCTGTATTTCGGCCTTATAGGTTACAGACTGCCCCGGTAACAATGCTAGATAGTTATCATTTATACGCTGTGCCTGATAATTATGTGTGGTAAGGGTTATATAACCTTCATCCTCTTTTGGATGGAATCCCGGAATATAACGTTTGTTTAGTTCAGCAAGTAAATGATGATCTATATTATTAGTACGTATTCTGTTTAACAATGCAAGAAAATTATCATCCGTTTGCCGATAAACGAGTTCCAGTTGAATAGTAATAAACGTTGTGTTTTTCAGGGCTATACTCCCAAAGAAGTAAGGAGTAGTATAATATTTATTAAGCAATGCCCATTCATCATCCTTTACTACAGGTGCCAACTGTTGCAAATCTCCAATAAGCAATAGTTGTACCCCGCCGAAAGGCTTATACTTATCTCGATATCTACGTAAAACAGCATCAATGGCATCCAGTAAATCGGCTCGAACCATGCTGACCTCATCGATAACCAGTAAATCTATGCTACGTATTATCTTTATTTTTTCTTTTCCGAATTTATAAACGGATTTTTTAGTATTAAAAGTAGTTTCCGGAATATAAGGAGCAAAAGATAGTTGAAAGAAAGAATGTATGGTTACTCCTCCAGCATTTATTGCAGCTATACCTGTTGGAGCTACCACAATCATTCGTTTTGGTGATTGTTCTTTTAGTTTGCGTAAAAATGTTGTTTTGCCGGTTCCTGCCTTACCTGTGAGAAAAAGATGTGTGCCTGTTTTTTCAACACATTGCCAGGCTAATTCTAATTCAGGATTTGTTTGCATTAATAAGTTCTTTTTTTTATTCTTACAAAGATAGAAAATAATTATGGATTATAATTCAATACTGTTTAGTAAAGAAAACTTGTTTCGATGACAGGTAATGGAGAGTATAAAGGAATAGACTGTGTGTTATAGTTTGCGAGATGTACATCTCGCAATATTCAAGATGCACATCTCGTAAACAATGAAAAGCGTACTCCTCTTTTTGGGAGCGCAGTTTTAGGCAGCAAGGTCCTTAACTAAACGACATTGTATTATAATCTAAAACCGTCTAAAACTAATTTTGCTCAATCGCTTAATAAATCATTTATTCTTTGAATAGCTATATCATAAATAGGAATATCATTATGTTTTTTAGCTTCCTCAAAAAATGTTTTAGCATTTTGGTACTGTCTTTCATTTTCGTATATCATACCAATATTATAATAAGACCCGGCACGTGTTAAATGGGCATTTAAACCGCTGGCAAGTTGAATCGCCCTGATATTTGCCAATATAGCTTCCCTTTTCAGATTAAATTTATCATATGTAAGCCCCATATTACTGTACACTTGTCCATCTTCAGGATTTAAATTTATGGCTTTTAAATAGTGTTGTATTGCATTAGTATAATTTCCCATACTGTGTTCTATTACTCCTTGATTATTCCATTTTAAAGCCTCTGTTTTATTTATTACTTCAGGTTTGCGGAATGGAAGTTCTTTAGGAGGTGTTGGAATTACTGTTACTTCTCCAATTTCTTTAAAATGTCCTTCGTGGGTGATAGAAAATACCGCCCAAAAATTACCGGTTTTGTTTTTGGGGGCATCATATGCTTTTTCTAATTTTTCTCCTCTGTATACAAAAACTCTGGCTCCGCTATGCGTTAAATTAGTGTTATTAATATCTCCGGAGTCACTATAATCATATACACCATAAATATATTCGGTACCAAATTCTTTATTCTGAATTTTAATTGTTTCCGGTCCATAGCTATTTGCATTGTCCACTTCCAAGTATGCCATATGTCCCTGTGGACTTCCATGATAGATATGCTGATTGCCATACCATAAATGAGAATCCAGATCTTTTGGAAATTCATGCCAGGTAAGTACAATGCGTATTTCGTCCATATTATCCATTATCGGACTAATAGCATAGCTTAGCCCATTACAAGGTCCTTTTACTACCAAAGTAGAATATCCCTCTTTTTGAATAATGAGACTGCAATTCTCATCATCTTTGAATGGAGGCTTTAAGAAGACAGTTCCATGAGGGTCTGTAAATCCGGTTGCAGTGGCATATCCATCTTTTTGGATGGATACTTGTGCGCTCTCAATTGTTTTGCTTTTCACCGTGGCACTTAATACATGAATGCGTATTTGCCCATTAGCTCCTGCGCATAAAGCAAACAGCAGAGCTAGAATAATAAAATGTTTTTTCATATAGTAACTAATTAATTGGGATAAGACAAAAATAATCAATAAATCTATATTTACACCATTAGGTGGTAAAATATTTTATTTATATGAAAAATATGCGTATGTGATTAACTATTTAGGTGATACTGTTTGTCTAAGATTTAGACATCTCTGTCTGTTTTTTAGACAGATAATAAAACACTAAAAGGTGCAAATGATTGATTTATAGCAAATTAATATTTTGGCATATTTAATGCATTTAGAATATTATAAGATTGAATATAACTGAAAATCATGAAGCAACTCTACTATACCCTAATAACCCTGATAAGAGGACATGGTTCTAATACAATCAAAGTGATTTCCTTAACACTGGGATTACTAATCGGAATCATCCTTTTTGCCCGTGTAGCATTCGAGTTATCCTACAATACAGGCTATGAAGAGCCGGATAAACTATCCGTAATTATGGCAACATACAATGTAGATGGTATGCCTTCCGATCCCATATCTGTTGTTATGGGGCCGGTGCCAAGAACTATAATGGCAGAGTTTCCAGAAGAAGTACAAGCAGCAACATTGGTTAAAGATATTGGCAGAGCAGCATTGTTTGTTGGTGAGCAACGTTTCACCGGTGGGGTGGTTATGAGCGATACACTGTTTTTCGAAACCATGGGAATTACCGTTACATCAGGATCGCCTATGGATTTGGCAAGGCGCGATGTTGTTTTTGTTAGTAACGACTTTGCCAGACAAACATTTGCTACCACCGATGTAATAGGCAAAACCTATATGATTGATAAAAAAGATGAATACATCATACGGGGCACATTTACATCGGTTGCTGGTGAGAACAATTCCATACGTCCGGATGTAGTGGTTTCTATCGAAGGATTTCCCTATTACATGGGTTGGGGCGGTGGTGCCTCTTTCGAAGGATTTATTCGTTTGCACAATAGTGCAGATATGGATAAAGTAAATAGAAGAATAGATGCCGTGATGGAAAAATATATACCTCCCATTCCCGGAGAAAGTACTTCCGAAGTGAAATACCACCTGCAAAATTTACGTGAACAACACATTACTAATCCCAATGTAAAGAAACTTATTACGGTAATGAGTTTTCTGGCTTTTACAATATTATTCATTGCTGCCATGAATTATGTGCTGATTGCCATATCCGGACTATCCAGACGTGCCAAAAGCGTAGGTGTACATAAATGCAATGGAGCAACTACCGGTCAGGTATTTAATATGTTTCTGCTTGAAACCGGTACCATTATCCTTATTTCTGTATTGTTGGTAATACTCCTTATAGTTAATCTGAAAGGTTTAGTCGAAAATAGTATCGAGGCAAAGATTGGTTCGCTTTTTACACTGCAAATGTTGTGGGTTCCTCTGTTAATTATCTGTTTTGTATTTATAATTGCAGGAGTAGTACCGGGAAGATTATTCTCGCGCATACCCATTACACAGGTGTTTCATAAATACTCTGAACGTAACTCATCATGGAAAAGAATATTACTGTTTATACAGTTTGGCGGGGTTGCATTAGTTTTTGGTTTATTTATGGTAATATATGCCCAATACAATCAGATAATAAATTACGATCAGGGTTTTCAACCTAAAAACATTGCAACAGCATATGTTAGGATGGATGATATGGAGCTTGCCCAACTGAGCATTGAAAATCTTCCGATGGTGGAGAGTGCCGCATTGTCTGATCTTACGATTGGAAGTGGATGGAGCGGTGAAATCTCATCCGATGATACTGGTAGAGAATTTTCGAGCCGGATTAATGGTATATCGCCTCGGTATATTTCTCTTTATGATTTTACCATTCTCGAAGGACGCAACGTTTCTCTTCCCGGTGAAGTGTTGGTTAATCAGGAATACATTAAACGTATGCGTTGGACGGATGGAGCCTTGGGCAAACAATCAAGTACTATAAATAATTTGGGTACCATTGTGGGAGTTGTAAAAGATTTTGTTGATAATTCTCTTTATCTCCCTCCCCGACCGGTTATTCTTTATTATAATCCCGAAAATTTTAATTGTATATCAGTTAAATTGCGTGAGCCTTTTAAACAGTCGTTACAAAGGTTGAATGAAGAAATGAAAACTCTTTTTCCATCCGATAATGTTGAATTTGATTCTCTCGAAGAAGATATCGAATATAAATATTCATCCATAAAACGCTTTCGTGATAGCTCGTTGGTAGCTTTTATCAGCATTTTTTTTATCTCTCTTATGGGTCTCTTCGGATACATAAATGACGAAATACAACGAAGAAGCAAAGAAATTGCTGTACGTAAAATAAATGGTGCCGAATCATGGGATATCTATAAACTATTGAGCTGTGAAGTATCCTTTGTAGCTCTTCCGGCAATTATAACAGGTATTGTAATTTCGTATTTCATAGGTATAGAATGGCTTAATCTGTTTGCGGGTACACAAATAGATTTAAATATAGCAATATACCTATTGTTGAGTTTCATTATTTACGCAGTAATTATAATTAGCGTAATATTGAAGTCATGGCGCATTGCCAACGAAAATCCAGTGGTTAGTATAAAAAGCGAATAAATAAATAACAATAAAAACATGCAGCAACTTTATTACTCATTAATGACCCTTTTAAGGGGGCGGGGATCAAACATTATAAAGGTGATTTCTCTAACCATCGGGTTGTTTATAGGAATTATCCTTTTTGCCCGTGTGGCTTTTGAATTGTCTTATAACAAAGGTTATAAAGAATCGGATAAACTGGCGGTAATGATGGCCACATATACCAGCAGTGGAGTGCCGAACACTCCTATGAAGGTGGTAATGGGTCCCGTACCCGGAACGATGATGAAAGATTTTCCGAATGAAGTAGAAGCGGCTACTTTAACGCAAAACCAGGGAGAAGCCGCTATGTACATAGGCGAACAACGCCATTTAGCTCACCTGATATTGGCCGATACCCTATTTTTCCGCACCATGGGGATAACAGTTACTTCGGGCTTCGAAATAGATCTCGCCATGCAGAACATGGCTTTTGTTAGTGAAGATTTTGCCCAACGGGTATTCTCAACAACCGATGTGATTGGAAAAACATTGATGCAGGATAAAACAAGAGAAGTTACCATTCGCGGAACGTTTATTCAGGTAGATGAAAATAATTCACTACGTCCGGATATAGTGAAATCGATTGCAGAATATGGAGGATATATGGGATGGGGAGGAGGTGATTCCTTCCAGGGATACGCGCGCTTAAAGCAATCATCGGATCTTGAAAAAGTAAACAAGCGGATGGATAATGTGATTGAAAAATATATGCCATATGATTTGCAAACCAATGGCTGGGGAGTTAAATACACATTAGAGAATTTCCGGAAAGAACACATAAACAACCCCAATGTAAAAAGGCTTGTAACGATAATGGGTTTTCTGGCTATTGCCATTCTTCTTATTGCAGCCATGAATTACATATTGATATCCATCTCCAGTTTGTCTCGCAGAGCCAAAGGGATAGGGGTACATAAATGCAATGGAGCTACATCCATGCAAGTATTTAAAATGTTTTTACTGGAAACAAGTATCATCATATTACTCTCTCTATTTTTTGTTTTTCTACTTATTGTAAGTTTGAAACCCCTCGTTGAAGATATTATCGAAGTAAACATAGGTTCATTGTTTACAGTACAGGCCTTGTGGGTACCTCTACTAATTATCATAATGATATTTATTATTGCCGGCATTATTCCCGGACGAATCTTTTCTAATATACCCGTAACACAAGTTTTCCGTAAATATACCGAGCGAAATTCTCTATGGAAAAGAACATTGCTCTTCGTTCAGTTTGCAGGCGTTAGCTTTGTATTTGGGTTATTGGTGGTGGTATTTATACAATACAATCGGGTAATGAATTTCGATTTGGGTTATAACCCACATAATATTGCAACGGTTCGTGCCAGACTTGATAATAGTGATGTTGCCATAAAAACGATTGAAAACTTGCCGATGGTAGAAAAAGCAGCCCTATCATGGCTAACAATAGGTACGGGCTACAGTGGCGATCATGTTAAAGGTGAAGACGGGAAAATGCTGTTTTCAACTCGGTTTAATATGATCTCGCCCGAATTTATTCCTCTTTATGAGATAAAGATAATCGAAGGCCGTAATGTGATAGTTCAAGATGAAGTGGTTGTAAATGAGGAATATGTAAGGCGTATGTTATGGACCGATAGTGCTCTTGGAAAGCAAGCGAGCATGGGAAGTATTTCTGGAACAATAGTAGGTATTATGAAAGATTTTGTTGACAACTCGCTCTTTCAGGAGAAGAATCCGGTAGCTTTTGCCTGTTTGCCCAGATGGTTTAATAGTTATTCGGTGAAGCTCAAAGAACCTTTTAGGGAATCGTTATTAAATCTCAATCGGGAGATGAGCGAAATATTTCCAAACAACAATATCATTTTCACCTCTTTCGAAAAACAAATTGAAGATAAATACATCTCTGTCCGTCGTTTCCGCGATAGTGCAATCGTTGCTTTTGTTGGTATACTTCTTATTACGCTAATGGGACTTTTTGGGTATATTAACGATGAAATACAACGGCGAGGAAAAGAAATAGCCATCCGTAAAGTAAATGGAGCCGAGGCATGGAATGTACTTAAATTGTTAAACCGTGAAGTATCCATTGTTGCCATTCCCGCTATTCTGGTTGGTGTGGTAATATCTTACCTCATTGGTAAAGAATGGCTCAACCAGTTTGCGGGTACAAAAATTGAATTGAATCTCGGCATATATATACTATTAAGTATATTTAT
Source organism: Bacteroides sp. (assembly GCA_036724805.1). Lineage (GTDB taxonomy): Bacteria > Bacteroidota > Bacteroidia > Bacteroidales > Bacteroidaceae > Bacteroides. The sequence continues at coordinate 13,355 of DAIMFE010000009.1, read as the reverse complement.
ACTATTAGTAATAATAGTAAGTGTAATTATCAAATCATGGAATGTTGCCAACGAGAATCCGGTAGTTAGTATAAAAAGCGAATAGCAACTCAAAAACATAAAAACTATAAACTTAAAAACTCAGATAATATGATTACTATTAATAACATCAGTAAAGTGTTTCGTACATCGGAAGTAGAAACAGTGGCTTTAAACCATGTAAACCTCGATATACAAGAGGGAGAATTTGTAGCTATAATGGGTCCATCGGGCTGTGGTAAATCAACATTACTCAATATTCTTGGATTGTTAGATAATCCCACCGAAGGTTCTTATCAACTTATAGGACAGGAAGTTGCCAATCTGAAAGAAAAAGAGCGTACACAAATGCGTAAAGGTAAATTAGGCTTTGTATTCCAGAGCTTTAACCTTATCGATGAATTAAATGTATATGAAAATGTTGAACTTCCGTTAACTTACCTCAATATCAGCAGATCCGAGCGTAAGAAAATGGTGGAGGATATTCTCAAAAGAATGAATCTTAGTCACCGTGCTAAACATTTCCCACAACAATTATCCGGCGGACAGCAACAGCGCGTAGCCATTGCCCGTGCCGTTGTATCTAATCCTAAACTGATATTAGCGGATGAACCTACCGGTAATCTCGATTCTAAGAATGGAGCGGAAGTAATGAATCTGCTTACAGAGTTAAACAAAGAAGGCACTACTATAATTATGGTAACCCACTCACAGCACGATGCCAGTTTTGCACACAGAGTGGTTCATTTATTCGATGGTAGTGTAGTTGCCAGTATAATTGCGTAAGTGTAAACTAATATTCTGGCTATGAGACAACTATATTATTTAATTATAAGAACGATTCGTATAGAGGATATTGCAACGTGTTGTTTACCCAAATGCAACGTGCATTTTCGAATTAGCAACGTGCTGTTGAGACAAATGCAACGCGCATTTGAGAAAATGCAACGTGCTGTTTTTTATTACATGCGCTTGGAAATCCATCGAGTTTCATGTAATTTTGCATTGCATTCGTTAATGCGGAATCAATGTAACTAATAAATTCATAAATATTATGTTCTCAGGTATAGTAGAAGAATACGCCGAAGTAGTAGCGTTAGTAAAGGAACAAGAAAACGTTCATCTCACCATGAAGTGTTCATTCGTGCACGAATTAAAAATAGACCAGAGCATATCTCACAATGGAGTTTGTCTCACAGTTGTTGACATTACAGACGGAACTTATACGGTAACCGCCATGAAAGAAACACTTGACCGTTCTAACATAGGTTTGCTCAAGATAGGCGATAAAGTGAATATAGAACGTAGTATGATGATGAATGGTCGGTTAGATGGCCATATTGTACAGGGACACGTGGATCAAACGGCCACTTGTGTTGAGATAAGAGATGCGGAAGGAAGCTGGTATTATAAATTTCGCTATAACTTCGATAAAGAAATGGCCAGAAGAGGATACTTTACTGTTGATAAAGGATCGGTTACCATAAACGGAGTGAGTTTAACTGTAATTACTCCTACCGAAGACACTTTTGAAGTAGCCATTATTCCATACACTTACGAACATACTAATTTCCATACTTTCCGGTTGGACACTGTGGTAAATCTTGAATTCGATATAATTGGAAAGTACATCAGTCGTTTGATTGCACTTGAAGGAAAATAAAAATGAAGGATCAGGAATATTATCATTTTTTGGAGCTGGTTGCTTCACGTCAGAGCGACAGAATATATGATACCAACAAAGAAGTAGAACCCGAAAAGCTCGAACGCATTCTTGAAGCAGCACGCCTTGCTCCTTCGGCCTGTAATGCCCAGCCATGGAAGTTCGTTGTAATTACAGATAAAGAACTCGCCATTAAAGTTGGCAAGGCAACAGCCGGCTTGGGTATGAATAAGTTTGCCAAAGATGCTCCGGTTCATATTTTAGTAATCGAAGAGGCTGCAAATATCACTTCATTACTGGGCGGTAAAGTAAAAAACAAACATTTTCCTCTAATTGATTTAGGTATAGTTACTGCTCATATTTCTCTTGCTGCCGAAAGCGAAGGGCTTGGATCGTGCATACTTGGCTGGTTCGATGAAAAGGAAATTAAGAAACTAACCGGCATTCCTATCGGCAAACGGCTTCTGTTGGATATCGTAATTGGTTATCCCGCCAAAGATAAAAGAAAGAAAATCCGTAAACCCAGCGAGAAGGTTATATCCTATAACAAATACTAAGAAGTTGTTGAAAGTTGAAAGTTATTACCAATAATGCCGCATGGTAACTTTCAACTTTCAACTAATTAAAGATCCTTTAGCAACACATTGCTGGCATTATCATAATAATCCTGTTTTATATCAAGCAAGATTTTCCATTCGTCTTTGAACTCTTCTTCCGTATCTATCTTAAAGTCTTCCGAACCATAAGAATCCAGTCTGTCTAGTAAAATAGCAACATTAAGCTTTTCGGTATCCATAGATGGTTGATAAGTAATATCATTGCTTTTCTCATCTGTCATAACTTCGTGGATTAAATTTATTTCCTGTAGTTGAAACAGAACCTGATTCGTTAGGCTAATGGGTATTTGGTATTGCTCTGATAGTTCCGAAGCGGAATATGCCGGTTCATTATTATAAAAACGTTTAGCAATTAAAGACATAATAAGAATGGAAATAAAGTCCCTGTATCTTCTGCTAATGTTTTGCGTATCTTTTTCGAAACTGTAATTATGAACATTCTGGATTGAATAAGTTAACTCTACTCCAATTAAACAAATTGTCCACGACATTTGTAGCCATAACAGCAATAAAGGAATGGCAGCAAATGTACCATAAATCGCATTGTACCTGGTAACCCATAACTGTCCGCTTATGTATAAGAACTGGAATATCTGGAAAACAGTTCCCGCGACAACCCCCGAGATGAATGCCGGTTTAAACTGAACTTTTGTATTGGGCATAAATATATAAAGCCCGGTAAACATAAACCACACCAAAATATAAGGAATAAGTTTAACAAGAAACCTCATGAAAGATCCCAATAAAAGATATTCATCCATTTGCTGTATTATAGTACCTGTAAAGAGGGAAAGTCCTCCCGATAGAACCAGTAGAATAGGTAACAGCAAGAACATAGAAAAATAATCTGTTATTTTCCGGTACACACTGCGTTGTTTCTTTACTTGCCATATATAGTTAAAGATGCTTTCAATATTGCTGGTAAGGTTAAGCACTGTCCATAGTAACATTATTAAACCTACACCAACAAATATTCCGCTTTTGCTCTGTTGAAGATAAGAGTCAACAAAGGTTATCATGGTTTCAGTAGTTTCACTAACCCCACCCATAAAGCTGCTAAATTGATTTTCTATCAAATTCTGGAATCCAAAGCCACGGGCTATGGCAAATAGTATAGCAAATATGGGTACAATGGCAAGCAGTGTACTGTAAGTAAGCGCAGAAGCTCTCTGGGTAATTTTATCTTTGGTAAACCGATCGGCAGTTAAATAAATAGATTTTAAAGCATTGTACAGATTAAATTGCTTTCTGGAAACCTCGTCAGCTGTAACACGCCAGATATCTTCAGTTATAAACTTCCAGTATTTTTTTAATTTTTCAGTCATAGTTAAGAGTATTGGATAAAGTGAGGTAGAGACCTTTACCTATCTTTACCTCACTTAAATAAAAACAGTTAACCTATAAGCCGGATTCTGTTCCTTAATAAATATAAGGCGTTTGTCATTTATCTGAGTAGCATGTTGCCATGATACTTTAGCGGTCTACCCTCCGACATGGGGCGAGCAACCCTCATAGCGCCGGTATACATGACCTTACAACTCCTAAGACGTACAGCTTAACGTGTCACCACGCAACTGGTGGGCTCTTACTCCACCTTCTCACCCTTACCTTTGCAGGCGGTTATTTTCTTCTACGTTACTCTACTCTCGCGAATAGCTTTCGGTTAAAAAGTAGGATGCTCTATGTTGCCCGGACTTTCCTCTTGTTAAAAACAAGCGACAAACCGGCTAACTGTTTCAATTGCAAAAATAGGTAATTTTACCGAGAAAGAAGTATCTTTGCTGGTCTTTATAAATCCTACGTAGATTTATCTGTTAAGAATATATGAAAAAAACGGTTGTAGACGTAAACGATTTGCAGGAAATGATTCCTTTCTTTAGAAGTAAATTCGGAACATTTCTTTGCAAGAAATTAATGAAATGGCTATCAATAGACAAAGTTAATCGGGCTTATGCTAATTCTTGTCACCTTAGAGGAGCCGATTTTACTTCGGCATTGCTTAAAGATTCTCTAATAAATATATCATACAAGATTCACAATGAAAAAATACTCGACAATCTGCCGGAAGGCGCATTTATAACAGTTTCGAATCACCCAATAGGATCTTTGGATGGGATTATGCTGATAGATATTTTTGCCAGGCGCCGGCCGGATTATAAAGTGATGGTAAATGGTGTACTTACCAATATAAAGGCGATGGGAGATAATTTTGTATCCGTTCAGCCTGATTCGGAAAAGAAAGGGGGAAACCTAAAGAATCTCAATGGGGTTCGCCTCTGTATAGCCAGTTTGAAAGAAGGGCATCCAATGGGATTTTTCCCGGCAGGTGGAATATCATCTTACAATCTGAAAAAGAAAAAGGTTTGCGATATCCCCTGGGCAATCAGTATTATCCGGCTGATTCGGAAATCACGCGCTCCGGTATATCCAGTATACTTCGATTTTTATAACTCTCGCTTTTTCTATGAAGTGGGTAGGATTAACTGGAAAATACGCACTATACGAATTCCTGCCGAAGCATTTAACAAACAAGGTAGAAAAGCCAATATATATATTGGAGAACCCATTTCTGTAGCACAAATCACTGAAATTGCCGATGACAGTCAACTTGCCGACTTTTTATATCGCAAAACATATGAGGCGATAAACCTGAAGAAATAATCTTGCAAACGGTTATATGGTATACAAATTTAAGAAAGATTGTTGTTGATGGTAAGTAATGAAGAAGATAACGGAAAAGATTGTGTTTTATAATTTACGAGATGTACATCTCGCATACTATTAAAAGCGTACTCTTGTTCTTGAAAGTGTAGTTTTAGGAAGAGACCCCTACACCATGCGGATGCGACAAGCAATAAGTTTTTTTACATGATAGATAGTGGTTGGTGTTTTGTTTGGAAAAACATGAAACTAATTTATGTGCTTAAAACGATTTAATTTTAGATTTTAAGGAGAACAATAGGGAAAAAATCATTTTGTGGCATTATCTTTGGAAAGATAAATCTTATGTAATGGCCAAATCAGGAACAATCATCGTTGTTGACGATAACAAAGGAGTACTAACAGCTGTACAAATGCTGTTGAAGAATCATTTTGAAAAAGTTGTAACACTATCTTCTCCAAATACCCTACTAAGTATATTACGCGAAGAAAATCCGGTTGTTGTTCTTCTCGACATGAATTTCACATCAGGAATTAACACCGGTAATGAAGGCTTGTATTGGTTAAATGAAATAAAAAAACTACAACCTAAATTGCCGGTAGTTCTTTTTACCGCTTATGCTGATATTAACTTGGCTGTAAGAGGAATTAAAGAAGGTGCAAGTGATTTTATCGTTAAGCCATGGGATAATCAAAAACTTGTAGAAGTTTTGCAGAACGCAGCATCACCGGATAAAAAAAATAAAAAGAAGGATGAAAAGAGAGCTATCACTTCAGCAATGTATTGGGGGAATAGCGACTCCATGAAATATTTGCGAATGCTTATTGAAAAGGTAGCCATTACGGATGCCAACATATTAATTACCGGAGAGAATGGAACCGGTAAAGAAATGCTGGCACGCGAAATCCATTCCTTGTCTTGTAGAAATACCGGTCCGATGGTAGTGGTAGATATGGGAGCCATAACCGATTCTCTTTTTGAAAGCGAACTCTTCGGACATGTAAAAGGTTCTTTTACCGATGCCCATGCCGATCGTGAAGGGAAATTTGAATCGGCCAATCAGGGAAGTCTATTTCTGGATGAAATAGGTAATTTACCATTCTATCAGCAAGCCAAATTGCTGACGGCCATTCAGCGTAGAAGTATTGTACGGGTAGGTAGCAATAAAGAGATTCCTATAAACATCCGATTGATATCTGCTACCAATAAATATTTGGAAGAAATGGTACGAAAAGAAAAGTTCCGCGAAGATCTTCTGTACAGAATAAACACCATTCATGTAGAAATACCTGCTTTGCGAGATCGAAAAGAGGATATTGTTCCTCTGGCAGAAAAATTCATCACCCGGTTTTGCAAACAATATGATAAACCACTCCTTTCATTAAGTTCTTCCGCAAAAAATCGCTTAGCGCAGCATCCATGGTATGGTAACATCCGCGAACTTGAACATGCTATTGAGAAGGCGGTAATTATAAGTGATGGCGATACTATTACTGCCGAAATGTTTACGTTGGCAAAAAAAACAGAGATTCCCGAAAAGGAAGCATCTACCCTGGAAGAAATGGAGATGAGGATGATTCAAAAAGCAATGGATACTTGTAAGGGTAATCTATCGGCCGTAGCGGCTCAACTAGGTATTACCAGACAGACGCTTTACAACAAAATGAAAAAATTCGGATTATGAACAAGTGGATTCGAACCCTTTTGGAATATCCATTTACTAGGATCGTGATTACCATTCTGATTACAATTTGTATCTTTTTCTTTATATGTATAAAGAACTGGTTATGGGCAGCGATAGCTTTTTGTGGATTATGCTGGAGTATAGTGTGGGCGGTAAAATTATATCAAGCTCAAACAAGAAAAGTTATTTATCTGCTCGAAGCGCTCGAAAACAACGATAACGGATTACGATTTACAGAGGATGAAGGAAATTGGAGCACCAGAACCATAAACCAACTTATTAATAGGGTGGCCAGAATATTGTATGAAGCCAAATCCGAAACTGTTCAGCAAGAAAAATATTACGAGCTAATATTGAGTTGTATCAGTACAGGAGTAGTGGTTTTAAATGATTTTGGTTATGTATACCAAAAAAACGATGAATCTTTAAAATTGCTTGGATTAAATATATTTACCCATGTAAGGCAATTGAGTAAGATTGATACTTCATTGATGGAAAAGATTTCCAAAATTACTTCGGGTGATAAACTTCAGGTTTTATTTAACAATGAGCGAGAAACGGTTAATCTTTCTGTTCGCGCCTCAGATATTACCATTAAAGGAGAACATCTTCGCATTCTTGCTCTCAATGATATTAATAGCGAACTGGATGAAAAGGAAATAGACTCATGGATACGTCTTACCCGTGTTCTGACTCATGAAATAATGAACTCGGTAACTCCTATTACTTCTTTAAGCGATACATTATTAAATGCTGCCAACGGTAGCAACGAAGAGGTTAAAAATGGACTTCAAACCATCAGTTCTACCGGAAAGGGATTATTGGCTTTTGTTGAATCGTACCGCAAATTTACCCGTGTGCCTACTCCCGAACCTTCCCTCTTTTATGTAAAGGCATTCATTGAACGAATGGTTGAATTAGCCAAACATCAAAACGATTGCAATAATATTGCTTTTTATACAAATATCAATCCCTCCGATCTTATTTTATATGCGGATGAAAACCTTATATCTCAGGTGATGATAAATCTGCTAAAGAATGCGGTTCAGGCAATAAATAATCAGGAGAATGGCTTAATCGAAATTCGTGCTTTCTGTAACGAACAGGAAGAAATATTCATTGAGGTAAGTAATAATGGTTCTAAAATACCTCATGAAGTGACAGAGCAGATATTTATTCCTTTCTTTACAACCAAGCAGGAAGGAAACGGAATAGGATTAAGTCTCTCAAGGCAAATCATGAGGTTATCCGGCGGTAGTTTAACGCTAATGCCGGGGCATGCCGGCTTGGGCACTACATTTAGGCTGTGGTTTAAATAAATAAATTTTCAATGTTTTTTATTAGACAAATGCTCATTGTACATTACACAGTTATTTCATTTATCCGCAGAAACTGTTTTTATTTGTGGTAAAACCAAATTCAACAAAACACCTGTTAATGCAGCCAAGCCAATACCGGATAATGAAAAATTTCCCCATTCAATCACTGCGCCACCAATGCCTACAGTAAGTGTTAGCGAAACTATAATAATATTGCGGGTATCAGTTAAATTGGTACGGTTATGGATCATATTAGAAATCCCCGCACACGCTATGGTACCGAAAAGTAAAAGCATAATACCGCCTAATACAGAACCTGGTATCGATTTAAGCAAAGCACTTACCTTACCAATAACCGAAAATACAATTGCTGTTACCGCTGCTATACGAATAACCTGTGGATTTGTAACTTTAGTTAGCGACATGGCACCGGTTACTTCAGAATAGGTTGTTACCGGAGGTCCACCCACAAAAGATGCAAATAAACAAGCCAATCCATCGCCTAAGAACGTACGATGCAATCCAGGTTCTTTTACAAAATCTTTTTGAGCCACAGTGTTTACTACGTACACATCACCAATATGCTCTATTACAGGAGCGATAGCAACGGGAATCATAAACAACAAGGCTTCCCACGAAAACGCGGGAAAGACAAATTGTGGCCATCCAAACCAGGCTGCATCACGTATTCCGGAAAAATCAACATCGTAAAATAGTACGGCAGTAATATATCCAACAATAATACCACAAAATATGGGTATGAGTTTTAATAAACCTCTTGAGTAAATAGAAACTACTACAGCCGTGATAAGGGAAACCAATGCTAATATCCAGTTTTCTTTTGCCATATTAACACCCGTGCCCGATAAAGAAATACCTATCAATATAATAACCGGACCAATAACCACCGGAGGGAATAATCGCTCTATAAAACCAATGCCTCTCCATTTAACTATGGCACTCATTATAAAATAAACCAAAGCAACTCCTATTCCACCGAAAATGGTTCCCGGCATGCCATATAATTCAGTAGCTTTAATCATTGGGGCTATAAAAGCAAAACTGCTTCCAAGATAGATGGGTACAATACCTTTTGTTACCAGATGAAAAAGCAAGGTACCAATACCAGCTACAAACAGGGCGGTTGCAGGATCGAGACCAACCAACAAAGGAACCAAAACCGTTGCTCCAAAAGCAACAAACAGAAATTGTACACCTACAATTCCTTTACGAAGAGGGGAAAGATTATTCGTATCCATTATAAGCTATTATTAATCTTTGCAAAAATAGTCCTTTAATATTATTTTATCGACTTAAAAAGAGAAAAATGAACAAAAGAAATCTTTCTTATTTTTATAATTTGTGTAACTTCGCAAAACTTATAAAACCCTTGCTTTATATAATAAATCTTTGCTTATGTATTTTTCCGGTGAAAATATCCTATTGGTTGGTTCTGTTTTATTATTTGTTAGTATAGTTGTTAGCAAAACAGGTTATCGTTTTGGGGTACCCACTTTATTACTTTTCCTCTTTGTGGGTATGTTTTTTGGTAGTGATGGATTAGGACTACAATTTAGCAGCGCCAAAGAAGCCCAATTTATTGGTATGGTTTCCTTAAGTGTTATTCTGTTTTCGGGTGGTATGGATACCAAGTTCTCCGAAATCAGGCCAGTACTATGGCCCGGTATTGTACTTTCTACATTGGGTGTATTTCTTACAGCTCTCTTCACCGGATTTTTTATTTGGTTTGTATCAGGAATGAGCTGGACAAATGTTCATTTGCCCTTGCTTACCTCTCTTTTGCTTGCATCAACTATGTCATCAACCGATTCTGCATCGGTGTTTGCCATATTACGCTCACAGAAAATGAATCTGAAACACAACCTGCGTCCTATGTTAGAATTAGAGAGTGGCAGTAATGACCCCATGGCTTATATGCTTACTATTGTGCTCATTCAGGTTATTCAGTCGGGGGGTATGCATATTGGCTCTATTTTCGGTTCGTTTGTAGTACAATTTGTGGTTGGCGCAGGCGCAGGCTATCTATTAGGTAAACTTGCGGTAATCATGCTCAATAAACTAAATATTGACAACCAATCGCTTTACCCTATCTTATTGTTAGCATTTGTTTTCTTTACTTTTTCACTTACAGATCGTATTCATGGCAATGGATATCTTGCCGTATACATTGCCGGTATAATTGTAGGCAACAGCCGGATTCCTAACCGCCGAGAAACATCTACCTTTATGGATGGTTTAAGTTGGCTTTGTCAAATTATAATGTTCCTCACGCTGGGATTGCTGGTAAACCCTCACGAATTAATAAACATTGCGATAGTAGCATCATTAATTGGCGTATTTATGATTGTTGTCGGTCGCCCGTTAAGCATTTTCCTTTGTTTGCTGCCATTCAGGAAGATAAATACCCGCTCGAAGATATTTGTTTCATGGGTGGGTTTAAGAGGAGCCGTACCTATAATCTTTGCTACTTATCCGGTAGTGAGTGAAGTGCCGGGTGCCAATATTATTTTTAATATCGTTTTCTTTATCACCATATTATCACTTGTAATCCAAGGTACAACCATCCCGTTTTTCGCAAAAAAACTTAACCTCTCAACTCCATTAGAAAAAACAGGAAACGACTTTGGCGTTGAACTTCCCGAAGAAATCAACAGTGATTTAAGAGATGTTACTGTTACACTCGAAATGCTCGACAAAGCAGATACACTAAAAGATATGAATCTGCCTAAAGGTACGCTCGTTATGCTGGTTAAACGTGGTGATGAGTTCCTCATACCCAATGGCTCTCTCAAGCTCTGTGAAGGCGATAAACTTCTGTTTATTTCGGAGACGAAGAAGAAATAATATAATTGAAACGCTGAGTTGCGCAAGTTACGGAGTAGTACGCTATGCGGATTACAAGGAATGCAACCATTTTAATAAACAATGATTGCATTTTAAATAAATGATTCTTCTTAATTCAAAATTAAGTGTTATTTTCGCACAAATTTATTATAAATGTGCATACATGACGATGGAAGAACTACAATTCATTGGATATATTGAAAACAGTATTATCCAAAATTGGGATCGTAACGCCTTAACCGATTATAACGGTTTAACCCTTCAATACAAGGATGTGGCGCGTAAGATTGCCAAATTCCATATTGCCATGGAGATGGCAGGAATTAAGTCAGGCGATAAAATTGCAGTTTGTGGTCGTAATAGTGCCCACTGGGGAGTAACCTACCTTGCTGTTGTTACTTACGGAGCTGTTATTGTACCAATATTACATGAATTTAAGGCAGATAATATCCATAATATTGTCAACCATTCAGAATCAAAACTTCTTTTTGTAGGAGATCAGATATGGGAAAATCTCACAGAAGAAGCAATGCCTTTACTTCTGGGAATTATTTCTCTTGCCGATTTCTCCTTATTGATATCCCGATCGGAAGAATTAACTTACGGCTTCAATCACCGGAATGAAATATACGGCAAACGGTTTCCTATGAGATTTGGCCCCAAGAATGTTTCATATCGTAAAAACACACCAAACGAACTGGCGCTTATCAATTATACATCCGGAACAACAGGATTTTCGAAAGGAGTAATGTTAGATTATCGTTGCCTCCTCTCTAATGTGTTGTATTGCCGAGAAATGACGCCATTAAACCCAGGTGATAAAACAATTGCCATATTACCAATGGGACATGTTTTCGGTATGACGTACGACTTTCTTTATGGTATTTTCTCCGGGGTTCAGATTCATTTTCTTACACGTATCCCCTCCCCTAAAGTAATTGCTCAGGCATGTGCAGATATCAAACCGAACCTTATTTGCTGTGTACCATTAGTGGTAGAAAAAATTATTAAGAAAGATATCCTTCCGAAACTTGATAGCAAAATAGGGAAACTTATGTTGAGGGTTCCAATCCTTAACGACAGATTAAAATCTGCTGCTCGACAGGCTGCTATTGATATCTTTGGTGGAAATTTCGATGAAATTATTGTTGGCGGCGCACCTCTTAATAAGGAAGTGGAAGCATTTTTAATGAAAATAGGATTCCCCGTTACCGTAGGTTATGGTATGACCGAATGTGGCCCGCTTATCAGCTCCGAACGTTGGGAAGATCATAAACTTTACTCCTGCGGCACTCCGGCATCACGTATGACTGTAAAAATAGATTCTCCTGATCCCGAAAATATCCCCGGAGAGATTATTTGTAGAGGTGATAATGTTATGATAGGTTACTATAAAAATCCTGAAGCTACTGCTCATGCCATCGATAAAGATGGTTGGCTACATACCGGAGACTTGGCTACAATGGATAAAGCCGGTCATATTACCATACGTGGACGTCAAAAAAACGTATTGATGGGTGCAAGCGGACAAAACATTTATCCGGAAGAAATTGAGAGCAAACTCAATAACATGCCTCTGGTGGCAGAATCATTGGTTGTTATGCAAAATGAGAAGATCGTAGCATTGATTTATCCCGATTTTGATGAAGCGTTTTCTAAAGGAATTAAACATATGGATCTTGAACCTGTAATGGAAAACAACCGCATTGAATTGAATAACGTTCTTCCTAAATACTGCCAGATAGCAAAAGTAAAAATACACCCTGTTGAATTTGAAAAAACAGCAAAAAAGAGTATCAAAAGATTTATGTATGAGGAAATAAAAGAATAAAATTACGCTTGCAAAGTTAGAGAACATATGCAAATCTTAATCTATGTTACAAAACATATTTTTTATATGGAAAAATTTGCAAGTAGGCAGAAAGTCCGTACATTTGTAAAATGTTTTTCATAGTATTAGATTTAAGGTTAACAAAGGTTGGGATCAGGCGTGATCCCTTTTTTTTATGAACTTGCCCGAGCTATCTAACCCAACTTTAACGTTAGGGTATCAAGTGCCAAGTGCCTGCATCGAATATTCAGTGGTAAAATATAACGCAAAATTATAAAAAAAACGCAAGAGCTTTTTACAGTAAGCCACTTGCGTTTTCTTCTGGTGATCCGGTTGTGATCCGAACTTTTATGTCATAACAGACTGATAATCTGATTCTTGTAAAATTGAAAAATGTCGGTGGGTACGATTAGGGTACGAATGAAAAACGCTTCTTGTAACTTGTTGATTATCAATAAGCTAGCGGAAGTTATTGAATTGTTGAGAATATTGATAAATCATTCTGCCTTTTACTAGCTCTTTTTCAGCTTGTTACAAATCAATGTCAAATGCCCTTGTTCGTAATGTGCAAAAACTCCTTTTTGCCCCTTTTGTCTGTCTTTTGCGTGCCAAACAATATAGGTTCAAATCTAAACATTATTTCTTAAATAACCAAAGCTTTGAATATAAATATTTTAGTTCCCAGTGCAAGGTGCA
>DAIMFE010000008.1:0-50195 GCA_036724805.1 Bacteroides sp. | reverse complement strand
GGTATATGATAATAACACCAGACCCGCCACCAGACTAAAAATCTGTAGTACCCAAACAGAATATTAAAAAGCGTAGATCATTTATGGATAGCCACTTCAAATATATGTTGCGTTAAAGTTGGGTTAAGATTGATCCGTTATTTCAATAAATTTGGTATCCAAAAGAGGCAAACTGCAAAATTTAATTATTTTTGCAAAAAGAATGATTACCGATAACCATCTATCCAAAAACATAAAATCAGAACAATGGCAGAATTATTCAAAGACATGTACAACGAGCAATTTTTCGATAAATTCACGAAAGACTTGAGCCTTGTTATCAACGGTTTCGATGCTCGCCTGTTTATATCCCAAGTAATGGACGATGAATGGAAGAACCGGGAATATAAGCAACGCATTATGCACATCACCACAATTCTGAAAAAGTTTCTACCGGAGGATTATAAAGAAGCAATCGCCAAAATACTCGAACTGCTAGACCATGTGAAGCCTACACTGCCCGACACTTCAATAATAGATGATAATAGTTTCGGGTTAGTACTGGAGTATGGCGCAATCCTAGATAATTATGTAGAACAATACGGGCTAGATGATTACGAAACATCAATTAGAGCAATCGAAAAAATCACTCAGTTTACAAGCTGTGAATTTGTTACGCATCCTTTTATCCTAAAATACCCCGATGAAATGATGAAGCAAATGCTCGTTTGGTCGAAGCACGAACATTGGGGAGTAAGGCGTCTTGCGTCCGAAGGTTGCCGTCCGCGTCTTCCCTGGTCAATGGCTTTGCCGAATTTAAAGAAAGATCCTACACCGATCATTCCAATTTTAGAAAATCTTAAAAACGACCCGGCGAGATTCGTTCGATTGAGCGTTGCCAATAATTTGAATGACATTGCCAAAGATAATCCCCAAATAGTGATTGATTTGGCAAAAAGATGGAAAGGAGAGTCGGAAGCAGTGGATTGGATTCTTAAACACGGCTGCCGAACACTTTTAAAACAAGGCAATCCGGAGGTGATGAAGCTATTTGGTTTCGATTCTGTTAAAAATATCCGCATAGAGAATTTTCAAATCTCCAGAACTAAGGTTAAGGTTGGAAATTCGTTAAAATTTAGTTTTAACCTGACGAATACTAACGGTAAAAAAATTAAAATACGCCTTGAATACGGAATTTACTATCAAAAAGCGAAAGGAACATTGGCACGGAAAGTTCACAAAATCAGCGAAAAAGAATACCCCGGAAATTCTACCACATCCATTACAAGGAAACACTCTTTTCGCGTGGTGACCACAAGAACATTTCACCCCGGACTTCATCAGGTTGCAGTAATAATTAACGGAATTGAATTTGAAAAACATAATTTTGAATTAATAAAATATTAATCGCTTTAATTCCTTATTAGTTCATACTATAATATGGAATACAGAGAGACCCCAAAGAGACAGACAAAGTACCATGCGGATACAGGCAAAGCCCTGAGAAAAAATGAAACCTCTGCTTTCAATTGTTGTTATCTCCTTTTCATCCGTTTCTCAAACCAATCATCGCGAAGCCATAACTCATTCACCCGTCCACCACGAAGGAAGTTCCAGTAAATATCCCGATCGAACTCCATAATACTACCATCGGGAGCGAGGATTACCCACAGGTAATAACCTGTTTTCCTGTCGCGATACTTCACCCATTTAGCCCGCAGATTGCTTTTGGTTCTATTTATAACGATTGGAAACGTCTGATCATCAACCCATTGGTAATTAACATCCGTTAAATCTGAGGCATAGCGGCTGAAAAACGATAAAGCAAGCTGCTTGCAGCGTTGTTCCGCAAGATTGTTTTCGCCTTTCATCTTTGCACCCAGATGCGAAAAACCTTTCAATATACCCTTTTCATCCACAATAACTGTAATATGTGGGGCATTGTAAGTTATGCTGCCCATTTTACCACCCGATTCAAAACGGTAGATGTGGACAGCAGTGTCTCGTATCTTATCCTTGAGATAATAAACCAGGTTATAATCTGCCGCATCAACGGCAATATTCGACTTATATTTTTCGGCAACAGGCAATAAAGCCTGATTTACTTTTATTTCCATATTATTTTGCGATGATACGTTCGTAAAAGAAAGAATGAACATAATAAAAACGAATGTGAAATAACGATGTATATCCATGATGTTTATTATTTCAATAAGTTAAAAACAAATATCAGAGAAAAGAGTTTGCACCAGCATGCTAATATATATTTTAGCTATTATTTTGTTTCTGCCTGTTTCTACCTTACAAAAATATAGATTCTTAGTGACAATTATAGCAGGTGAAGCCTAAATGTTGATAAAACCCAAAATATCTATTATGACACTTCTTTTTTATCCGGTTTGTACACAAAAAAAGGGGGCATAAAGCCCCCACACACCTAACCAATTCACTTGCCCAACCACTGTTTACTTGCAATTTTTCGACTTTCCATTTGAAAATAATAAGCTAAACTATCTTTTGATCTGAATAAGAGACTCCGGATCGTTCAATGGATTCCACCCATCCAATCCTCCCATAATCTCCTCGATCGTATATCCATTGAGGCTCCTCAGTTGTGATGCAAACGAAGCGCGGGCTTTGGGGTTTGCACCCTTACCTGTATTTTGATATTCAGCATAAAAAACTGTTTTTTCGGCATCTTTCTTGTTCCAATTATTCCAGCCCTCGGGTAATATATGATCGCCGAGGTTGCACCGGATAAACACTGCCTTTGCATAATCCCTCCAAGGACGAGACAAATATACCTTATCTACACCAGCATTCGCAGTTATGCTGCAATCGAAAAAAGCATAGCCATATTTCTTGCCTTCCGGAGTAGCCGGAGCGGTAATATATCCATTACCTTTACTGTTAATAGTACAACGATTGAAAACAGCAGTGGACCAGCCAAAGATAAAATCTACTGTGCCTTCGACATAACAATCTTCATAATACTGCCGACTCTCCATACCGTAGGTATAAAGCGTATCCTGAAACCCAATGAAGCGACAATTTCTGAATACCGCACGATCGCCCGCCACAAAAGCCGCTACCGCCTGTCCCACCGGGCCGGATGTGTTTTGAAAGGTAATATTTTCTACATATAAGTTATTGCCATACAGATAGCAGGTAGCCGAGCCGGAAGTAGATTTATTTTCCCCAAACACATTCTTCTTTTGGGCAAAATCATCGTAAGTAATGATTACTTCTCCTTCTCCAATCAATGAAACATTTATTTTACTTTCAGGGATGATTAGCTTTTCTTTGTATGTACCATTACGAATAAGGATTCGTGTGCGTCCGCCACTCCTATAATCAGGTACATTCATTATAGCCTCTCGAATGGTAAAGAAATCACCTGATCCATCCTTGGCTACTACAAAATCTTGGTTTCTTATATACGATTGCAAAGCGGGCAGTTGCTCTTTCATTGCTTTCACTGCCATACTAGCTACCACTTTTGCTCCTTGTATATTGAGATGAGTATTATCCTGTCTTCCTGCCGAAATTGCAGGAATAGTATTGGGTTCAACCCACATAAAATATCGTTTGGAGGCTTCATCGCCTAACTCTTCAACCCATTTATGCGTAAGTTTATTAAGGTCAATAAACGGAATACCTAATTTATCAGCTACGTTCCGCGTAGCAGTAAGGTAATCGCCATGAGAGTCTATTAGTTTTTCATTTTCATCAAAATGTCTTCTTACAATAGACGTAAATAATACAGGTTTACCTCCTTTATTTAGTGTTTCGGTGATAAATTTCTCAAGATTAGCATCAAAGGTTGTGCCGGGAGCGGTATAACGAGCCTCCTCTTTTTTCTGATCGTTATGACCAAATTGAATAAACAGATAATCACCCGGCTTTACCTTGTTTATAACGGCTTCCCATCTACCTTCGTCTATAAAGCTTTTGGAGCTCCTTCCGTTAACAGCATGGTTATCTATATGTACCTCATCTGTAAAGAATTGAGGTAAGATATGTCCCCACCCTCTTTCCGGGTTACCGCCTTCTATGTTTTTATTAGCCATAGTAGAGTCGCCAATCATGAATATGGTAATAACAGGTTTGCTTTGAAACGCAAATAAAAAAGGGATTAATAGTCCTATAATTATTTTAATTCGATTTTTGGTCATATTTATTGTTTGTTATATAATGTACTTACGGAACGTAAAATTAATATATCACCTTTAAGCCCGATCCGGTGGCTCATCGTAAGCTATCATCAGGGCATCCGCAAGGGATGCCCTTACAATCCTGGTGCAATCTTTATTACCAACCCTCGTTTTGATTACCTTCTAACGCGGGGTTTAATTCGATAGCAGCCAACGGTATAGGACGAAGATAGAACTTCTTCGTAATCTGACCTGTTGATATATCCGGATTATGTTTCTCAACATATTCTGCCAATTTTCCAGTGCGCGCCAAATCAGCCCAACGATGATTTTCGCCGGCAAGTTCGCGAGCCCGTTCATTCAAGATGTAATCAATACTCATTTCGGCTTGCGTTACCTGGGTCGCTTTAGCGCGTGTACGTACAATATTTACGTACCTCACTGCTTCACCCGGTTGGTTTAATTTTACACAAGCCTCGGCTGCTATCAGGTTTGTTTCTGCCAAGCGAGCCAAATAAATATCGCGCATAGAAGAATTTGTATGGAATATAGTTCTTCCGTTGCCTACATCATCGAATTTTCTGAAACTGGCTACTCCAAATACATCTTCTCTCATTTTTTCATAGTATGTTGTTTCGTCTCCCGCATAGTTTTTACCCACCGGTAGCATTTCAATTACCTGAGCTCCCGCGCGACTGGGTAATGCTGCACGCCAACTGTCAACATCACCAATTCTCCATGACGGGCAATAGTAATACTTCACTGCGCTTTCATCCTTTTTATCTTCATCATAAAAATCCCAATAACTCTGCCGTAATTCTGTCATGAAAGTTGCATCGTAACGTTCATCAGCATTAGGGTTGTTAGTATCGGTATTAAACAATTCATGCATCCACAAAGTGGGAGTTAATGTAGATGTAGTGTACTTATGGCCATCAGCCTGATTGTTTAAATAAGCACCGAAGTTTGCTTGTTGCTTATTGCCACTTGTATTGTCTTTTACTGTAGGAACGCTGTATTCAAGAAAGAATAAAAGCTCGGAATTTCCTTCACCGGCATTACTAAATAATGTAGCAAAGGGTGTGGTTAATGCATTGCCTGCACCAGCCGCTTTAGCCGCAGATACTGCTGCTTCAAAATCGCTATTCGAACCGGTTAGATAGCCTCTGCATAAATAGGCTTTTGCCAGATAATGGTTAGCAGCAGCTTTATTAAAACGTCCGGTGTTATCTGTAGCCACTAAAGATGATGTAGTAATATCTTTCAATTCGTCAATAACGAAATTGTAGACTTCCTGGGCAGAGCTGCGTGAAGCCTCAGTAAGAATCCCCGATATACGTTCTTTAACCAATGGCACACCGCTAAACTGTTGAGCCAGATTTAAATACAATAGTGCGCGTAATCCTCTGGCTTCGGCAACCCGGCTTTCTCTTGTTGCATTGTCTCCACCCCAGTAAACCGCCTCATTAGCTAATGAAATTCCCTTATAATGATTTCTGTAATATCCTGCTACACTATCATTTGCACTGGTATAAGCTGCACCATACAGGCAAGCGACATTTACCGATGTACGTCCGCTAGCAAACAAATCGGTACCTCCCTCCATTAGCCATGGTTCGTCATTGTAAATAGGTCGCAAGGAACTATACACAGCATTGATCAAACTTTCGAAACCTGCTTCTGTATTGTAATAATCCGCGCCGGGGACATCGGATTTAAAGTCTGCATCCAAAAAGTCGGAACATCCGCTTATTACAGCTATAAATAGGGCTGCCAGTAAATATATCTTTTTCATATGAATTATCTTTTAAATTTCGTTTCTCTATTAAAATTTCACATTCAAGCCAAATTGCCAGGTAACTGAACTTGGACCACCGCTACCGTTACTGATACTTGCATCTGCCCATTCCGGATCAAACCCTTTGTAATCGGTGAACGTAAACGGATTCAGTACATTGGCATATACACGGATATTCTCAATATTAGCTTTTCTTGTCCATGCTTTTGGCAGCGTGTAGCCTATTGTTATGTTTTTTACCTTCCAATACGAAGCATCAACAACTCCATTGGGATTAAAGTCTCTATTCTTATCTGTGCGCCAGCCAACAGAACCACCATGATTGTAATTTACATCATTAAACGGATAAGGGTATGAACCCACTATGGTTTGTTCGGCAGTAACTGTACGATCCGATTCGAGCGTAGATGTATCTTTCCCATCCCAAGTGTAATTAAATATCGGTGCCCCTTGTGGAATATAGAAATCCATCTTTAGTTTGGTACGCCCGCGATCGGAATAATCTGTAAACTCATCCATAAACGGGCTGTATACTTTATGCCCTTGTTTTGTGTTAACAGCCATGGAGAAATCCCAGTTCTTATAAGAGAAGGATGTAGCGATGGTTCCTGTCCATTTAGGCATTTGCTGGCCAATGATCTGACGGTCGTCATCGTTAATCTTACCATCCATATTAAGATCTTCGTGTGTCATACCTCCTTCGAACCAGCCATACCATTCGCTTTTGGTTTTAGTTACCCCATCAATGGTAAGAGATTCGTTAGCCATTGCCTGTGTACAAATACCTGTTTGGCGCAAATCGTAAATAACGTCAATGGGCTGTCCGATAAACCATCTTTGAGCACGCATATCTTCTTTTTTACCTTGCAGTTCCAGAATTTCGTTCTTATTTTTAGCGAACGTTGCCGTAACATCCCAATAGAAATCTTTGTTTTGCAAAATAATTCCTTTCAGCAATACTTCGATACCACTATTGCGAACTTTCCCTACGTTGGCCGTTAATTCTCCTTTGCTGGAACCTTGCTCCAACAATAATTTTTGTGCCATCAACAGGTCTTTCGAATCTTTAGAATACCAGTCAACACTACCGGATAGTCTTCCCTGCAAGAATGAAAAATCTAATCCGAAGTTTAATTCTGTTGTTTTTTCCCAGCTAAGTAATTCATTCACCATACCCGGACCAAATCCTTTTCCTAATCCTGAATAGTATAATTGATCGGCAAGGAAAATTGTTGCATAATTACCAACCGAGGCATTATTACCTGTTACTCCATAGCTGGCACGTAATTTTAATTGCGAAATCCATGATGCTTTCTCCTTAATGAAGTTTTCTTCGCTAATATTCCATGCCAGTGCTGCCGATGGGAACATACCCCATCTTTCGCCGCTAAGAAATTTAGAAGAACCATCCCAACGGGTAGAAACTGTAGCTAAATATTTCCCTTTGTATCCATAATTTACACGTAATGCATAAGAGAGCATGGTATTTTTTCCATAAGAACTATTAATATTACTGTAACTGTCGGCAGAGTTCAATTTATACCATAATGTGCCCGGAGTAACATCGGTACCGGTTAATCCGTAACTTTCTGATTCTGTGCTATATGCACTTACCAGCGCCATTGCATTAAGATTATGATACTGATTAAATGTTTTGATATAATTTGCCTGCGTATCCCATACATACGAGAAACCCTCGTTGCGGGTTACAATAGCTTTTGCAGTACCACTGGGATTACTTGTTACATTATAAGTACTGGATTGTTCGGATGATAAACCACCAAAGTATTGTCCTCGGCGGGAAGTTCTGAATGTTGGAGAAAATGTAGTTTTAAGGATTACATCTTCAAAGGGTTTATACTGTGCATACATTGAAGTTAGTACCCGGTAGCTCTTAGTCAGATCGCTGGTATTCAATTCATCAATTAGAGGTGATACCGAACCGGAAAAGCCGGTAGGGAATGTTCCGGGATTTGGCGAACCGGCTATTATATCATTACCCGGCTGGTAATTTATTTCACCGGTAGCAGTATTATAAGGAAGGAAATAACCATTCATACGGAAAGATTCCTGCACAGCACGGTTTGAGCCCAAATCCATTTCGGCCATTGATAGGTTGGCAGTACCTCCAACCGATACTTTATTATTTATCTTTCCATCGATAGAAAATTTCACGTTATACCGTTCGTAGCTATCGCCCATAATACCATCTTCCTGCTGGTACCCAACTCCTAAACGATAAGAAAGGTTCTTACCCGTTCCTGCAACCTGTATAAAATGATTTTGTTGCGTTCCGCTTTTCATCATTAAGTCTCTCCAATCGGTAAAATCTCTGTTTAGAAACATTTCACGCATTTTGGTTGATTTGGCAGTTGCATTACTCGCCCAAACGCTGCGTAGATTTCCTTCAGTTAAGTCTAATTCCATTCGCCCATCAACAATACCAACAGGTGTGGTATATTTCATATAACGATAGTCCATCCATTCCACATCATCCATAAAATCGGGCATGCGGGCAACAGATTTAAAACCGATATAGCCATCGTATGTTACCGATGTTCTTCCTTCATTTCCTACCTTAGCTTGTTTTGTAGAAACGATTACAACACCATTTGTCGCACGCGAGCCATAAATAGCTGTAGAAGAAGCGTCTTTTAGGATGTCGATCTTTTCGATATCCGCGGGGTTAAGGAAGTTGATATCGTCTGTGATAATACCATCTACCACAAACAACGGAGATGTACTGGTACCTAAAGTACTCTTTCCACGTATAGCAATATTAAATTTCTCACCTACGCGGCTGGACGACTGCGTAATATCCACACCCGCAACTTGTCCCTGTAGAGACTCCATTACAGTGGTAGTTCCTTTAGCCAGAAGTTTTTCGTTACTTACCGAACCTACAGAACCGGTCAGGTCACTTTTTCGTTGTACTCCATAACCCACTACCACTACTTCATCCAAAGTTTGAGAATCTTCCAGTAATACAACATTAATAGTTGATTGTGATTTCACAGTGATCTCCTGTGGAAGATAGCCTATGTACGAAAACACCAAAACATCATCGGCACCTACATTTTGGATGGTATAATTTCCATCCATATTGGTTATAACTCCATTGGTTGTACCTTTTACCAAAACATTTACCCCAATCATGGGTTCGTTGGTAAAATCCGTCACCACTCCTTGCACCTGTAGAGTTTGGGCAAGCACATTCAGACTCATGCTACTTAATAATAGCAGTGTAAAAAACACTTTATACAATTTTTTTAGATTCTGTCTGCTCATCTTAGCATAGATTTAAATTTTAACACTCGTAATGCAAATGTAAGTATCACCTTGCACCCGGATGTCTAAAGATTGTTCATTGATGTAAAAAAATTGGTAGCTAATCAAATAATCCTGTAAGAAATCAATTTATCCAACCCAAAAAACAATAATTACTCATTGGTTAGAGTCGTTACAATTAATATTGCATCATAAACAATGATACGCCACTATGAAACAAAAAAAAATTAGTTTAATTGCCCTTAGTTTACTCACCGGATTCTTAACGATTAACTGCCAATCGCATCCATATAATCAATCTGGTACCGAAGTAAAGACTTTCGATTCTTATTTCGAAAACACACCATTTAATATGAAGGTTATTGATAGACCCGAATTTCCTCCAACTACTGTTAGCATAGTAGATTATGGAGCAATAAATGATGGGATAACGTTAAATACCGAGGCGATAAATCGTGCTATCGAAGAATTATCAAATAAAGGAGGTGGCACTGTTACCATACCTGCGGGAATTTGGAAAACCGGCCCTATACATATATTAGATAACATAAATCTTCATGCCGAAACTAACGCGCTGATTATTTTCGATCCCAATCCGGAATTGTATCCTATTATAGAGACTTCTTTTGAAGGACTCAATACACGCCGTTCTACCTCTCCTATTTATGCAAAAAATGCTACCAACATAGCAATAACCGGAGGGGGTATTTTTGATGGTTCGGGAGATGCCTGGAGATTTGTTAAGAGAGGAAAACTTACCGAATCGCAATGGAAATCGCTTGTTGCTTCGGGTGGTATTGTAAAACATGAAACAAATACATGGTATCCCAGTGAGCAATCTATGCGGGGACATGAAAGCAGTGATTCATTCAATAATCCTCAAAATCTTACTACCGATGAAGAATGGAAAGCTATTCATCACTGGCTGCGTCCGGTTTTACTGAGTTTTATAAAGTGTAAGAAAGTATTGTTGGAAGGAGTTACATTTCGCAATTCGCCTGCATGGTGCTTGCACCCATTATCGTGTGAAGATATAATCCTGTCGGAGTTAAAAGTCTTCAATCCGTGGTACTCACAAAATGGAGATGGGCTTGATCTAGAATCATGCAAAAATGCATTAATAGTAAATTGTTTATTTGATGTAGGCGATGATGCTATATGCATAAAATCGGGAAAAGATAAGGACGGACGGGAAAGGAACGAACCTTGTGAAAACGTAATTATAAAAAATAATATAGTATTGCATGGGCACGGCGGCTTTGTTGTGGGAAGTGAGATGTCGGGTGGAGTAAGGAACATACATGTGACTGAGTGTATGTTCCTTGGCACCGACGTAGGGTTGCGCTTCAAGAGTACCCGTGGCCGGGGTGGAATTGTTGAAAACATCTGGATTGACAACATTAATATGATGGATATACCTACCGAGCCATTACTCTTTGATTTATTTTACAGTGGTAAATCTGCTGTTGAAGATTTGGAAGAAGGTCGTAAAGCAGACAATGTACTACCTGCCGTTACGGAAGAAACTCCATCTTTCAGAAACATATTTATTAAAAATGTAAAATGTAAAGGTGCAAGGCGGGCGATGTTCTTCAACGGTTTACCGGAGATGAAGATTCAAAACATTCAGGTAGAAGATGCTATTATAAATTCGCGTTTTGGGGCTGAACTAATACAAACCAGTGGGGTTGTATTGAAGAATGTGCAAATTTTTACCGAGGAGGGTGCTAAATTGAAACTACAATATTCTGATGATATTGTAATTGATGGAAAGTCTTTTAAAGGCATCGAACAGGAAGTTGTCGAAATTTAACAAACAACCACATATTGAACAAAACTTAGTACTTGCACAAAATATATAGCATTTTGTACAGAAATACATGAATATATAACTTGAAAGATGATATATTTGTAGAATATTTTCTCTTTTTAAATCATTAACTCTCAAAAAAACTTAAACACATGAAAGAATTAAATAAGGAAACTGCGCGCAAAAACATTTATCCCGAACGTATTATCCAGTTTGGCGAAGGCAACTTTCTTCGCGCTTTTGCCGATTGGATAGTAAAGACAATGAATGATAAAACCGATTTCAATGGTAGCGTTGTAGTGGTTCAACCCATTGAAAATGGAATGGTTGATATGTTGAATGCTCAAGATTGCCTGTATCATGTAAATTTACAAGGATTGGATAAAGGCGAAAAAGTTAACAGCCTCACCCTGGTCGATGTAATCAGTCGTGCGATGAACCCTTATAAGGAATTCGATTCTTTCATGCAACTGGCAGAGCAACCCGAAATACGTTTCGTCATCTCCAATACAACCGAAGCCGGTATTGTTTTTGATCCTTCCTGCAAACTTGCGGATGCTCCCGCTTCATCGTATCCGGGAAAACTTACCCAGCTTCTTTACCATCGCTATAGAACATTTAACGGAGATAAAAGCAAAGGTCTTATCATTTTTCCATGCGAACTTATTTTCCTTAATGGACATAAATTAAAAGAAACCATTTACCAATATATCGATCTATGGAATCTGGAAGAAGAATTTAAACAATGGTTTACCGAGGCCTGTGGCGTTTATGCCACTCTGGTAGATCGTATTGTGCCCGGTTTTCCGCGTAAAGAGATTGATGCTATAAAAGAAAAGTTACAATATAACGATAATCTGGTTGTACAGGCCGAAGTTTTCCATTTATGGGTAATAGAAGCTCCACAATCAATAGCCAAGGAGTTCCCTGCTGATAAAGCCGGATTGAATGTTCTTTTCGTACCCAGCGAAAAACCATATCATGAAAGAAAAGTTACTCTTTTAAATGGCCCGCACACTGTATTATCACCTGTATCATGGCTATCCGGCATTAATATTGTTAGGGATGCCTGCCAGGATGAAATTGTTGGTAAGTATATTCATAAGGTAATGTTCGATGAATTGATGGAAACCTTAGATTTACCGAAAGATGAATTAAAAGAATATGCCAACGATGTGCTCGAACGTTTCAATAATCCGTTTGTTGATCATGCGGTAACATCTATCATGCTGAATTCTTTTCCCAAATATGAAACCCGTGATTTACCCGGCTTAAAGATATATTTGGAACGCAAAGGTGAATTACCTTCGGGACTGGTGTTGGGCTTAGCGGCAATTATAACTTATTATAAAGGTGATGTTCGGGCCGATGGCATAAAAGCCGAACCAAACGATGCTAAAGAAATTGTTGATCTTTTGCAGATGCTCTGGGCAACAGGCTCTTATCATCGGATAGCAGAAGGCGTATTGGCCGAGAAATCAATTTGGGGAGAAGACCTTAATACTATTCCGGGACTTACCGATAAGGTTGCTTATTATCTGGAAGCTATACAGGAGAAAGGAATGATGGAGACAATAAAATTAACGATGCCCATTTTATGAATTAAGCTACCGGTGCAGCCATAGGTTGCACCGGGGTTATACAATAAATCAATCTTAATTCAAAACATCATGCTAACTTATATTCAGATAAATCCGGCCGACAATGTTATTGTTGCTGTAGATAATATTCCCCAATCAACCGAATTAAAAATTGGAGATAAAGTTGTCACCATAAAACAGGATATTCCCGCAGGCCACAAAATAGCCTTACAGGATTTTAAGCCGAATGATAACGTAATCAAATATGGTTTTCCTATCGGGCATGCCATTCAATCCATTTCATCGGGTGAATGGGTGAACGAAAAGAATATTAAGACAAATCTTGAAGGGCTACAGGAATATTCGTACAATCCGCAACCTATACCCGCATCTACCCCATCGAAACCTTTAACTTTTAAAGGTTATAAGCGTAAAAATGGTGAGGTGGGCATACGGAATGAAATATGGATTATACCCACTGTTGGCTGCGTTAATGGTATCGCTCAACGGCTTGCCGATCTGTTACAAAAAGAAATCAGCATTAACAAAGTAGATGCCATTGTTGCCTGGCCGCATAATTATGGATGCTCTCAGTTGGGTAACGACCATGAAAATACCAGAAAGATACTTCGGGATATGGTTCTGCATCCAAACGCAGGAGCGGTTTTGGTTGTAGGTTTAGGATGCGAAAATAATCAGGTAAGTGCCTTCCGTGATCTTCTTGGGGATTACGATGATGAGAGAATCCGTTTTATGGAAACGCAAAAGGTAGACGATGAATTGGAAACCGGAATGCAAATTCTACGTGAGTTATATGGCATTGCCTCTAAAGATATACGAACCGATATCCCATTAGGCGAACTTCGGATTGGCTTAAAATGCGGAGGATCCGATGGCTTTTCCGGAATTACTGCTAATCCGCTATTGGGAGTTTTCTCCGATTTTCTGGTATCACAAGGCGGAACAACCGTTTTAACCGAAGTTCCTGAAATGTTTGGAGCAGAAACCATATTAATGGACAGAAGCGAATCTAGTGAAGTATTTAATAAAACAGTTCATCTCATTAACGACTTCAAATCCTATTTCATCGAGAATAAACAACCTATCTATGAAAACCCTTCTCCCGGAAATAAGGCTGGAGGAATCTCTACTCTCGAAGAAAAATCATTGGGTTGTACTCAAAAGGCCGGTAATTCTCAGGTAAAAGATGTACTTCTTTATGCCGACAGACTTAAAACCAAAGGACTGAATTTGCTGAGTGCCCCCGGCAATGATTTGGTTGCAAGTACCGCTCTGGCATCTTCCGGCTGCCATATGGTACTATTTACAACCGGGCGCGGTACTCCATTTGGCACATTTGTACCTACCATGAAGATATCTACCAACAGTAACCTCTACATTCGTAAACCAAACTGGATTGATTTTAATGCCGGATCTCTGCTGGAAGGCGAGACAATGGAAACTGTACACGCAAGTTTTGTACAATTTATTATCAATGTTGCTAATGGCGAATTGGTTAATAATGAGAAAAATGAATATCGCGAGATAGCTATATTTAAGACCGGGGTTACTTTATAAACCCCGGTATCTTTTGAATACAAAACTTTTAATATTTGTTTGAAAACCCGATGTTTTTTGTTTAGAAACCGGATGTTTTGGAACAGTTTCTTCGATTTCATCCAAAATGACTTCTACCTTGTTCTATTAAAATAAAGCCTATTTAATTAATTGAGGAATAACAAATTGTAATCAATACATTATTTCAATTTGACAAAACAACCACTACTCCTTTTCTTTAAAGTTCAAATCACCATCTATTTAATCTACTGAAATTCTGATATTTAATCATTAAGAAAAAGCTATAAAGATTTGATCTTACAAAAAGTTCTGTTCTAAAGAAACTTCTCTTTTCATTCTAAATTTATGTAAAAACAATTGTTTAGTAATATTTGTTACATTTTATGATTAAAATTAATATAACTAATATTATATTTGTCATAAAAATCGGAAATATAAACTGGAATTGTTTAACATTAGAAGGAGGAATTGCTATGAAGAGTTTATTTAATTTTTTCATTCTTATCATCATTGCTTGTGCTTCATTTGCTCAAGAGCAAACAGATTCTATCAAAGTTCTATTCGTAGGAAATAGCTCCACTAGTTATCACCGGCTTCCCTGGATGGTACAGGGAATTGCCAAGTCTAACGGTATTCCGTTAGCAGTAACCGTTATCGAACATGGTGAAGGAACATTCCAGAAACACGCTTCTAACAGACAAACAATAAGTGCAATAAAAAGAGGAGGTTGGGACTTTGTTGTGTTGCAAGGACACAGACATGAGCCTACAAGAGAAGATAAATGGGTTTCTAAAAATGTTTATCCGTATGCTCAAAAGTTAGATAGTATCCGAAAAGCTCATAACCCCAAAGGGCAAACTGTTCTCTATATGACTCCGGGGGAATACGTTGCAAATTATCCGCAAGTTCAGGATAAGTTAGCCAACAGGTATGAATATATGGCTCACCAACTAAATGCCCGTTGTGCTCCGGTGGGATTGGCTTGGAAAGAGTTTTATTCTGAAAACTGCACAGGCGAATTACACGATACAGACAATTCCAACCCTAACCTTATGGGAGCATATTTAACTGCAAATGTTTTCTTTACCACATTTTTTAATAAAGAATATACCTCCGATTATACTGCAGGGCTATCTGTTACAGTGGCTCAATACCTTCAACATCTGGCGCAAAAGGTAGTTTTAAAAGATACGGAGCGCTGGAATATCCCTTAATTAATTTAATTGCCATTTTTGATAAGTAATCGGAGTGAGTAGTACAAATGCAACGTACATTTCT
Organism: Bacteroides sp.; assembly: GCA_036724805.1. GTDB lineage: Bacteria > Bacteroidota > Bacteroidia > Bacteroidales > Bacteroidaceae > Bacteroides. The sequence continues at coordinate 34,730 of DAIMFE010000008.1, read as the reverse complement.
CCCAAACGCACGTTGCATTTGAGTAAACAGCACGTTGCTAATTCGAAAATGCACGTTGCATTTTTTCAAATGCAACGTGCATTTTGGGGTGATAGAGCGTTGATAAATGCATACACACCATGCGGAAACATGGAGAACCTTATTTCGTTTCCTTTATCCGAATGTTCCTGAACTTCACCGGAGAGCCATGACCCAAGAAAGCAATATGGCCTTTCTTATTAAACAACCCGGGATGTTCCTCTTTATCCATCGTACCATTTTTTGTAGCTTCGCGAATATTACCATCCAGAATAACGTGCCCGTTAAGCGTTATTTTTATACGATCGCCGTTGGCAACAACTTCCTGATAATTCCATTCGCCCAATGGTTTGAGATAACCACGTTCGGCAGCAATGATTCCATATACAGAGCCGTGGTATTGGTATTTCTCCAAATTTTTATATACAGGATGATCATTGTCCAGAATCTGAAGTTCCATCCCTACATAAGCAGCATCGCCTTCCATAGGCGTACGAATACCTAACCCGTTGTTAGCAGCAGGGGTTAGCTGGAACTCAAAGCGGAATACAAAATTCTCATATTCGTTTCTTGTATATAAATTTCCACCCGAACCACGGCTTGGCACTAAGGATATAGTACCGTTATCCATCGTATAATCTACCGTATTACCAATCCATTCGTGCATATTGGTTCCATCGAATAATAACTTATAACCTTCTTTCTTTTCTTCTACCGAAAGTTGAAACGGCTCTACCATGGGAAGTTCTTTTACATAGATATCGCGATAATACACCTTACAACCATGTGCCTGTAGTTCGAGTTGCTCAATTGCAGGAATCGGGAGTTTGCGATCCCAGTAGTTTTCAAGAATTACTTCATCTACCACCTTCTCGCCGTTAAGCACAACAGTTACGCGATCGCCAACCATCTTTATATAAAAAGTATTCCATTCACCCATTTTGTTATCGGCCACTTTTGAAGGTGTACTTTTATGCACCTTATTATTATAAAGTCCACCCGATCCCACCTGAGCGCCCACATTTACACGGGCTGTATCCCATATCTGCACCTGAGGAGTTCCACGTAGATAGATTCCCGCATCGGCTTCCGGACCAGCCGGATCGAGCATCCAATCAATATACATTTCGATATCACCATACTTCTTCACAGAACACAGATTGTCGTACCCCGTTCCGTCAAAAATAAGAAGACCATTTTCAACCCTCCAATCTTTATTCACCTGGTCGTCAGCTTTTTTCTGTCCTTTCTCCAGTTGATCCGGTGTCATTTTAGCCCGCGATATAGGATTGCCTACCAAGCCCTTCCACCCGGTAAGATCTTTACCATTGAACAGTGAAACATATCCTTCTTCTTTTGGCATTTCGGCAAGGTGTTTACGAATAGCCTCTTTTTGGTATCCGGCATCGGGGTTATCAAGTACATTTATTACTTTTCCCAACAAATCCCTCACCGCCGTGCCGGTGAAGTCTTTATTATCTAATGCAATTTTCATTACAGCCTGTGCAGCAGACTGCTGTATGGGGGTTTCATCCAGGTATTTACCGGCATATACCATGGCTGTAAAGGTTCCTGTTCTTGCAATGTGATTCAAAATCCTGTTCTTTTGAGCAGGGGTTTTGGCTATTTCCATAGCTTTGCGCAATCCAATCAAGCGATTCTCCGGAGACAATGAAGGATTAGTTACTAAGCGTATATAGGCCTCCATCGCACGATCGAAGTAAGTAGAAGAAGCATCTTTGGCAATGCTATAAAGTGCATCGGCTGTTTCAGAACCCTTCCAACGCAATAATGCTTCAAATGCCTGATCTTTCGCACTACCCCTATCCTGGTTAAAGCCATCGAGGATTATCTTCAAACCTTTCGGATCTCCGCTGGCTGCAAGAACTTTATAATACAAATTTCTTGTTTCGATACCCGCACGAATAACGCGGGCATTCACCATATTAACCTGTTCGGCGGGTGGATATGAAGCAACAGATGAAATGATGGCTTCCTGAATCGGTTCAATTTCACTTGGTTGCGATGTTTCGAGCATTCCGCAAAGGCGCACAAAATCATCCGCATTCACTACATTTTTAAGCGCTTTATATGCAGCTTCTTTAACCTGAGGAGAGCCTTCGGCTATTTGTTTGTAAACAACTGTACTGTTAGCATCCGATTTACGAAGCGCCAATAATTGTACCGCGGCAATTTTTCCGGCATCAGATGCTCTGGGAATAACACGGGATACAGCCTGACTTATGTCGCCGGGGAATGAAGCTAACGCTTGTTCTGCCAATGAAACAACTTTTTGGTCTTGCCCTGTTAAGAGATCAGCAATTGTAGGAATTACTCCAGCATCGCCTATCTTGGTAAGTGCCCATACGGCAGCTTCTTTTACTTCAAAAGAAGCATCTTTAAGGAAACCGATGAATGTATTTTTTGCCGGCTGATCCAGTTTGATTTCCATCTCTTTCAGAATTTTCTTCTTTGCAGGATCGGAAGCAGCTTCACGCCCGAGCCAATTCAACGCATCTGCTTTTACATCGGGTTTTGCTTTGGCTATTGCTTTTAACACGGCAATGTACATTGATTGATCGGCATATTGAGAAGCTAAATTCAGCACCCGGTTACGTTCAATCCTGCTTCCTTTTTTAAGTGCGTTGATCACTTCCTTTTCCGGTTCGCCGGTTAATTCGGCGTTCTGTACGGCAGCCGGCAATGCTTCTCCTTCTATAAGAACATCTTCTCCCATCGTACGCAACTGGCGGGTAAGGAATTTCTTATTTTCGGTTGATGTTGCTCTCTGAATTCCTTTTTGATAAGCCTGAATAAGAGCCGGACGAATAGCCGCGTTTACTCCTGCGGAAGCATAAGCGGCAAGACCGCTAAGAGCATACTCTGCTAATACAATGCTTCCTTCGTCTTTGCCGTTAAGCATATCTATCAGCATGAAAACTCCTTCTTCTCCTGTTGAGGCAAGATCTTGTAATTGACTATTAAATATCTCCTGGTTGTTTGCCGGAAGTTGTGCCAGCACATCGGCAACAATTGTTTTGTTTGTTCTGTTGGCCGGACTTTGAGCCATCGCACTGCCTAAACATATAAGCAGGGCGGCTATTATAAGTTGTATCTTTTTCATATTATATTTTCCATTATATTGTCCACAGTCCACGCATAGGTTGATTAATCAGCTTATTGGCTGCCTCATCATTCTTAAATTCCAGCTTAACCGGATCGAAATGGAGGGTTCTGTTAAGACGTAGAGCAATAGTACCCAGATTAACAATAGTAGATGAACGGAATCCGTTTTGCTCATTCAGCGCAAACGGCTGACGTGTTTTAACGCACTCGAGGAAGCTGACATTTTGAGGATCCGGTTCGGGGAAAGCAGCAAGTTTCTTCTGCCAATCCGGTATATCGCAATAGAAATTTTGATAAACATTTCCATTAGGTCCGGAGATATATGGAGTATTCGTATTACCATAATCGCCACCCCACAATACAATCTGGCAACCGTCATCGTAAGTATAGGTGATGGAGCGCCATGTTCCTACCGCATCATGGTGTTGTTGGGGAGCATCAACTTCTATCTTAACAGGACTTGTATTATCCTTGCCCAAAAAATACTGAACCGGGTCAATATAATGTTGTCCCATATCGCCGAGTCCTCCGCCATCATAATCCCAATACCCACGAAATGTAGTATGCACACGGTGGGCATTATATGGCTTATGAGGTGCGGGACCTAACCACATTTCATAATCAAGTTCTTTGGGTACAGGTTGCTCGGTAAGATAATCTTTTCCTACCCAGTAGAATTTCCAGTCGAAACCGGTATGCTTACTGATTACTACTTTCAATGGCCAGCCAAGCAATCCGCTTTGAACCAGTTTCTTTAATGGTTTAACCTGCGTTCCGAGCCCATAAAACGTGTCGGCAAAACGAAACCATGTATTTAAACGGTACATGCGTCCTGTTTGTTTTACTGCTTCCATTACTCGTTTTCCTTCTCCGATGGTACGGGTCATTGGCTTTTCGCACCAAACATCCTTTCCGGCTTTTACCGCATCAACCGACATTATTCCATGCCAATGAGGGGGTGTTGCAATGTGAACGATATCCACATTCGGATCCCTGATAAGATCTCGGTAATCATGATAAGCCGCAATCGTATCTGTAGAGAGCTTCTTGCCCAGCTCAAGATGGGTTTTATCTACATCGCAAACCGCAACAAGGCGGGTTCCGTCATAATTAACATGGCCACGGCCCATTGTGCCGGTCCCAATAATTCCTTTGGTTAGTTGATCGCTTGGAGCTACATAGCCTCTTCCTAGTACATGACGGGGTACAATGGTAAAAGCCGTAAGCAATCCCGCGGTTTTTAGGAAATCTCTTCTGTTTGTTCCCATGGTTTTAAAATTAGATTAGAAATATTTCGTATTTTCGGTGAATGACAAAGATACACTTTTTTAGATAAGAAGAGAAGGAGGTAAAGACAGGTAAAGAGGGTAAAGCAGTAGAATTACCTTCTTTGCATCACTCAACTCCTTCTAAAAGCAAACATAATACCCAATTCGTTCGAAATCATTTTCTGTAAACTCCTCCAATAATATCAATTGTTTCAGATTCTTTATAGCACCGCGCTTCTTTCTATATTCAACAATAGCCTTTGCCTGATAGAAATTGATATAAGGGTGAGCTTTTAGCTTTTCAAGCCCCGCCTTATTCAGGTTTATTTTTGAGATTTGTGAGGAATCTGCCAGCATAAACCAGTCAATAAATTTAGATGCTTCGATATCTGCCAATTGATTGACAGAATAAAAACCACCTAACTTCTTTCTATAATTTATAATCTTGTTTGCTATTCCGCTTCCTATCCCCGGTATCTTTTTTAATTCAGTAGTATCGGCCTCATTCAGGTTAATCACGGTTCCGGCAGAATACTTAAATACCCTCGAGATCGTATCTATCTTTTGAGTACGTACCGCTAAGGAAGTTGCCGTATCTTTGGGTTGAACATTTCTATTAACTATTTTAATATATGGCTTCAAGGTTTGATACTGTTCCTCTTGCAATCCATATATCTTCCTGAAATCTTCCGGAGTTTTGAATTGTCCACCTTTGGAGCGGTATTTCAATATATTTCCGGCAATCCTTCCCGACAATCCCAATCCGCGCAAACTTACGGAGTCTGTAGTATTAGGATCAAAAGGAGATAATACAATTTGTGATTGGGGTTGCTTATGAAAAGGTAACGGTTTATTGTTTTCAACTTCCTTTATAGTATTCAGAAAATTCCGGTATTCGCTCTTAACCTTTTCGAAATCTTCCGCCTTTACATCTTCCGAATGAAGCCATGCAGGAACATTTCCGACAACAACAATTACAACAATCAATATTATCAGAAATAAAATTCCCTGCTTCTCTGCTTTAGTGAAATAGAAAAAGTTTTTCCACATTTATTTTAATATGCCAAGCTCATTGATAAATATAAGGCCGATAGCAATAGGTGAGATATATCGTAAAATGAATATCAGTACCTTATATATAGATACCGTTAGGGTACCATTATTTGTTATTTCATCTTTTACAATTTTCTTGTCCAGATACCATCCCACAAATATAGAAACGAAAAATCCGCTTAATGGTAACATTATTTTCGCAGTAACATAATCAAAGAGGTCAAAGGTATTTTTACCAAACAGGGTTATTCCTTTGGTTGGTCCAAGGGATAAAGAGCAGAAAACGCCCAGAACAATACAGGAAATTGTAACAATAGTGGCAGCTCTTTTGCGTGTAAATTTAAATTCTTCATGCAAATAGGCAGTCACCACTTCGTGCAGAGAAATGGTTGAGGTAAGAGCCGCTATTGCCAGAAGAATATAAAACATTACTGAAAAGATATATCCCAACACAGGAATACCAATAAATGCTTGCTGAAATACATTCGGCAATGTAATAAAGATAAGGCTTGGTCCCTGATCCGGACTTATTCCTACAGAAAAGGCAGCGGGGAATATAATAAATCCGGCGCATATGGCAACGAAGGTATCAATGATCCCCACACTGAAAGCTGTTTTAGTGAGGTTTGTATTTCTCCCAAAATAGGAAGAGTAAGTAGATAGGCATCCCATTCCTAAACTTAAAGAGAAGAAAGCTTGAGCCATAGCACTTAGAAAAACACTTCCTGTTACTTTGCCAAAATCCGGCTTTAAAAGAAATTCGATCCCTGCGCCTGCCCCCGGTAATGTAATTGAGCAAACCATCAATACGATAATAAGGATAAACAAAGTAGGCATCATTATTTTTGAAGATTTCTCAATCCCCTTTTCAACACCTTTAATGATAATAAAATGTGTTCCTACCAGAAACACAACCAGCCAGACAAGGGGTCGCCAGGGATTACCCGAGAATGCTGCAAAAGAATCAATAAAGTCTTGCGGAGATTTACCGGCAAAACTATTTGTTCCGGCTTCGAATATATATTCCAATGTCCATCCTGATACAACTGCATAATAGCTTAAGATAAGAAAGGCTGCCAAAACCCCCATCCGCCCTACCCATTTCCACTGGGTTTTCGGGGCTAAAACCTGATAAGCACCGGCGGTATTTGCACGCGAGCGGCGGCCGATAAGAAATTCGGAAACCATGATGGGTAAACCCAGAATCAGTACGCATCCCAGATAAATAAGAATAAATGCCGCACCACCATTATTTCCTGTTTCGTAAGGGAAACGCCATATATTTCCTAATCCAACTGCCGATCCGGCAGATGCAAGGATTACCCCTATTTTACTGCCGAAGTTGGCTCTGTCATTCTTTGCCATTTATTATTGATTTAGTAGTTGAGGAAGTAAAGGACCTTTACCTAACTTTACCTCCTTTACCTCACTTTACCTCCTTTTATTAATCCAAACACTGCAAATATATGAAATGTTTTGTATTTTTGCCGACTAACTTGTAAACCAAACACAATGATTCGATACATAAAGAAATATCCGGTTTCCCTTTTTATTATAGCAATAGTGATTTATTTGTCTTTTTTCAAGCCACCCAGCGACACAGAATTAAGCAAAATACCCAATCTTGATAAAATTGCGCACTTCTGTATGTATTTTGGATTATCCGGAATGTTGTGGTTCGAGTTTCTGAGAAACCACAAAAACAATGATGCTCCGATATGGCATGCATGGGTGGGAGCTTTTATATGTCCGGTGCTTTTTAGTGGTTTAGTGGAGTTATTTCAGGAGTATGCCACCAGTTATCGTGGCGGCGACTGGCTTGACTTTGCCGCAAATACCTCAGGGGCATTAGTTGCCAGCTTAATTGCTTATTATTATGTTAAACCGAGGTTCAGTAAGATAAAACTATTTAATAAATAGCATTTTTGTGAGTGTATTCTTAAAAGCCCATCAATGCATTTAGTATTTTATTCTCTACAACAATTAAATGTTTAGGTATAAGCACCTTGCGGGCACAATTTTTACTTCCCCGTATCATATAATATTTTAAATTCTCTGCTGGTATCACTGCTCTCAGGGCGGTATTAATCTTATGTGTTACATCGCATATTCCACCTTTTCTCTCAATGAAACCATCAATGATAAGTCCGGATTGATAATCATCCTTTCCGGATACTACCTGATATATCTTTCTGAGTTTTTCTTTATGGGCCGGTAGATCCCTGTTTGATACACCTTTCGACAAAAAAAGATAAAACAAATACAATGCTTTGGGTTGGTGCCCTTTGATGACTATTGGCATATTTCCATAGTTGGTGAGGTATATATTACATTGTTTATCAATTCTTATTTCACTCAATGCCGATTCATTTAATAATGAAGCCTTGCTTAATTCATCTTCTATAACTGCTTTCACCAAGGGGTCTTTTACCATAACTTGTATAATATCCCTAATAGCGTTTTCCATTACCTCTCCTATCGTTAAATCACAGTGCAAATGTAATTTATCATCTACCGTGCTTTCAGAAAACAATTTGAGTTCCATATATGTACTCTGTTTAAAATTGATAACTCTTTGCTAAACTAAGCAGAATTTTAGTTTAAAACAACAGTTCACAAGAAACTATTTATATTTAAATATAATTCTCTTAATCCTGCTCCTTTATACTAAGGAGTGAGTAATTTAAAAAGGTAACAGCTTAAACCTTGTTTTTTGCAATAAAAAATTAAAAAAGAGTATATTTGCCTTAACTATTCATCCTTAATCGATGCATAATTATGAAAAAATCCCTATTTCTACTCTTATGCCTGCTGGTATTACCCTTAATTGTACATTCGCAAACAAACAGGGCTTTGTTTGTTGTGATTGAGAACTATAATCCGGATAATGGTTGGAGAGTACTCCATAGCCTAAATGATTATAAGTTATTAAAACCGCTGCTTGTAGCCAATAAATATGCCGAACAAAATATACGGTTACTAAAAGATCAACAAGCCACAAAAGCCGGGATAGTATCGGCACTAAATCGTTTGAAACAACAAACCAATGCTGGCGATTATGTTTATATTCATTTTTCCGGCCATGGCCAACAAATGGCGGATGATAATTTCGACGAAAAAGACGGCTGGGACGAGGCTTTTATTCCTTATGATGCTTACTACCGTTACGAACCCAGTTATTATGAAGGTAAAAATCATTTAAGAGACGATGAATTGGAAGGTTATATTGATGGGATTCGATTAAAAGCAGGACCAACGGGAAATGTGTTCGTGGTTATGGATGCCTGCCATAGCAGCACCGGAACGCGTGAGGAAGAGGATGAATTTATCAGAGGTACAGCCTTTCCTTTCGATAAAGAAAGGTATAAGATTGAAAGGAATATAAGCAAACAGAAAGACAAACTTACCAATAACGCCCGAATGTCTCCCTGTACTGTTTTCTCTGCCTGCCAGGCAACCGAAGCTAATATTGAATATCCACATACTGATGGAAAGCATTATGGACGTTTATCTTTTGCACTTCATCATGTATTAAGCACAAAACAAGCATATACCGTTAACGGACTAATGAACGCGATAAAACTTTGTTTCTCGAATTTGCCTAAAAACAAACAAACGCCTTTTACTGATACCACCAACGGAAATATGACTTTCAAATTAGGAAGATGAATAAAGAAATCACCAATTTGCTTCAATCCAACAAGAAAACCGAAGAACTTTACTATTCCTATAGAAATGGGTTTTACAAGTATATCGCGGCCAGATATCAATTTTCCAACACTTATATTCTAGACGATATATATCAGGATAGTTTTATGGCTTTAATTAATACATTAAAGAAAACCCGGATAAATTCATTGAAAGATTACTTATATAGGATAGGTGAGAATAACCTGAAATCTTATTTTAAGCAAGAAGATAAATTTCCGGATGTAACCGTGGATAGTTTGTCTCTTGAAGTGGAATCTTGTTACACTCCGCAAGAGCGGGAAAGAATGCGTGAAATTGTTTCTCAATACACAGCAGTGCTGGAAAACCCTTGCAAACAAGTGCTCAATCTTTTTTATTGGGGAAATAAAAACATGGACGAGATTGCACAGATAATGGGATACAAAAGCGTACAAGTGGCGAAGAACAGGAAATCGTTATGCGTACAAAAAATGAGAGAGGTGGTGATAAAGAAAATCAGATTGGAGGGTTTATTATGAATAAAGAATGGCAGGATAGTATCGATCGCTACATACGGCATGAATTATCGGAAGATGAAACTGCACAATTCCGGGAATTACTGCACAACGAAGCCGAATTCAGGGAACAACTATTGCTTACCCAAGAATTTACTGCCGAACTGGAACGCGTAAATGAACAGGAAGTACTATCCGAATTATTAAATGCCAATAAAAAACAGGTAAATATCTACCAACGTATCATAGCGATTGCTTTCCCCGCAGCAGCAGCAGTAGTAATCTTCTTGCTATTGTACGTTGGTTTTGAACCGAAATATTCCTCTACCCGCCTTTTCGAAATGTATTATCAAGCCATGCCGTATCAGGAAAGTTTTGACAGAAGCACCAATAACGTACTTAGTATCCAACAGAAAAAGGATATTAAACTGGCATTAGAGTTGTATACCGAAAACCAATACAAGCAGGTAACCGAACTATTAGACCCTATTATTCAATCTGTAGACTCCATTTACATACCCGAAGAAGCTCTGTTCTACAATGCTTTATCTAAAATTGAAATCGGAAATACAAATGATGCTTTCAATATGCTTCAATATGTCTCGATTAATGGAGAATCATTTTTGGAGGATGCACAATGGTATTTGGCAATATTGTATTTAAAACAAGATAAAAGAGATGAGGCTGTGGAATTGTTGGATCAAATAAGGAATGAGGAAGAATATAAGGATAAGGCGGGTAAATTATTAATGCAAATAAAGGAAAAAAGATGGTTTTGAATAATATAAAACAGTGTATCCCGGTTGTACTGTTTTTCTTGTCGCTAAATGTTTATGGAGACATAACTACTCATAGTTCAGCAATATGCGAACATGCCAATGGAGAACTCGCGCATGCCGGTGATTATTACATCCACACACTTCATTTCTATGAAAAATCTCTTGGGGCAACTCATCCTTTTATAGCCATTGTAAAAGAGCAGTTGGCTTTGTATTGTGTGGAAATATGTTTGCTGGATGAAGCCATGCTGTATATTAAATCTGCCATAGAATTGATGAATGATCATCCCGAATATTCAGGAGCATTATACACTACCAAAGGGAAAATTCATTTCTTAAGAGAGGAATACGATGAAGCAGAGAAATGTTATTTGCTAGCACTGGAAATGCTACCACAAACCAATCCTGCCTTTAAACCGGATATTATTTACGCGAAAAAGAATATAGGAGAATATTATATTCAAAAGGACGAACCCGATAAAGCGCTGGCCATCCTGAAAGAAACGTTAGAATTTGCCGGCGTAGAAGAATTGACCGGATCTACCTTGCTTGCAATTGTTATGAAAGATGCTGTTACTGATTTGACACAGATAAATTACTCGAACGCAGAAACTTATCAAAAAGCAAGACTGCTAACGCATAAATACATTATCAAACAACACTCATTGGAGTATCTCATTGCATTGTGCTACAAGGAGAAATATGAGTTAGAAAAGGGTATGGATGCTCTCGCTCAACTCCTAGCAAGGTACAAAAATCATATCGAAAAGGGGAACTCATTAAAACCGTTTTATAATCATGAATATGGTTTAGTATTATACCATATAGGATTTTGGTTGGCAATGGTAAAAGAGAATGAGGATGCCCGCCTATTTATTAATGCCGCTTTTGATGTATTTAAAGAAACTGCTCTTATTAAGAAAACCAAGTGGGCCAGGTATCTGCCTTTGTATTATGCTGTAAACGGAAATTTTTTCCCAAAACAAATGATGGAGGCGATAATGTTGCTATCCGATAATCCTGAATTGGCTGATTTACGCGCATTTATTTATGCTTTAATCAGTGCTAATACCCGTGGCACACTATACCTTTCCGCAAAAGAACAGAGCACATTTTTTAACTCTTACCTAACTTTGTTTCATATCGCCGGTTCTTCTATTTATAAAGATTCCGGTATCAATCAGCTATACGAATTGAATATGGTGAGAAATAATGCCACATTAAGGAATCTGATTCGGTTGGCTAACTCTGTTAAATTTTCAGATAGCCAAAAGTATATTGATAAATACAATACTTTTAATCGGTTGAACGAAGAGATTGTTAAAGCAAAGCTAACCGGTGAATACGAAAAAATGCTGAGTAGCTCTATCAGCGCATATTCACAAGAAAAGGGCTTTATAAGGATTGCCGATGCAAATGGTTTAAAGATTAAGGAAAAAATAACGGCAAAAGATGTTTCAAAAGCATTATCTCCGGATGAAGCCGCATTGGAATTTACATTTATAGGTGCTCCGGAGAACACATTATTAGGGGTATTTCTTCTGGATAGTAAAAATGATATCCCTGAGCTGATTGAATTATGTGATATGGATGAATTTAAGAAGCATTTAACCGGAAGAACTTTCTTGGAGTGGGACTTATATCCTGCTGTATGGAAACCGTTAACGGAGCGATTAGCCAATTATAAAAAACTATATATTTCGGGGGGAAGTTTACTTTCAACTGTAACTTTTGGGGGAATAAAAACGCCCACCGGTTATCTCTGTGACATGTATGACATACATACCGTTTCTTCTACGGCGGATATACCGGAGATAAAAAAAAGAAGAGCATTGCACAATGCCGGCAATCAAAGCATTACTATTTTTGGAGGGATGGACTACGATATTCCAAAGGGACGTTTGAATGCATTGAACAATTCAGGGACGAATAATTCGATAACTCACAACATATTCCGTTCTATAGATTCTGAAACGCGGGGAACCGGATTTGGTTACTTGCGTAATTCCTTGCCCGAAGTAGAAAAGATAGATAGCATATTTAAAGGTACAACATGGCAGCATTTCCTTTGTACAGATAAGCAAGCTACAGAATCAAGCTTTAAAGCGTTGTCATCTACAAATTCACCCCATATTATTCATGTATCAACTCATGGCTTTTCAATAACTAATCCCAAAGAAACCGGTAATATTTACAGAGTTGCCCAGGAACCTATGTTCAGGAATGGTTTGGCTTTTACGGGTGCAAACGAGATATGGAATGACGAAAAAGGGAATAAGAATCTTGATGACGGAATATTAACCGCTTTCGAAATCTCAAGTATGAATTTAACCAATACCCAATTAGTTGTATTGGCTGCCTGTAGAAGCGGTTTAGGATCTCCTGAAGATATTCATGAAACTACTTATGGCTTAGAACGGGCCTTTCGCCTGGCAGGAGTTAAATCAGTTTTAATCAGTCGGGTGGAAGCCCCTGATAAAGAATCAATGGAATTTATGACGTTGTTCTATTCCGCACTTGCAGAAAAACAACCTATACATGAGGCTTTCACCGGCACACAACGAACTATGAGAAATAAGTATCCGAATGACATGAAATTGTGGGCCGGATTTGTTTTGGTAGAGTAATGGTGAGAAAAAGCACGTTGCATTTGTCTCAACAGCACGTTGCTAATTCGAAAATGCGCGTTGCATTTGGGTAAACAGCACGTTGCATTTGGATGGGTACAAACCGGGCAAACAACTGCAAGTATCAATTGCCGTTGGCTTTAGCTAACGGTATAGAGTGTATAAAACTAATCGGCTTTAGCCAAAGTATACTTTGGCTAAAGCCGATAAACACGAACAGAACAAAAAGTCAACAAACACACAAAAAATGGCACTTGCATTAGGATTTACAAATTATTATAGCTAAATTGCGACTATTTTTATAGTTAATAGTCGCAATGAGAAAACTTTTATTGTTCGCAATGTTTGCAATATCTATTGCAGCTTATGCAGGGGCAAAGTATCAATACTTTATTGCTTGTGATCAAGTATATGCTACAGATGCGAGCGCAACTACAGAACAAGTTCTCGATTTAATTGATAGAATTGAGGCTAAGTGTAATTAATGCACTTGTTGTATTATGACAGGTAATTTTTGCATTAGTACAGGATTGGTAATTTTTATAATAACCCATCCTGTTTTTGTATATATACAATAATTTAATCAATAACATGAGCAATCGAATTTTAATAGCTTTAACTGTATTTCTAATTTCAATAACAGCTGTAGCTCAAAATAATACTCCATTTTTGGAAGTTCACTATGCAGAAAAGTTTCGCGATGATCTTATGAAAAAAGAAAAATATCGCCAAGACGAGATGGTGTTACGCATCAGCAGGACATCTTCCGAATTTTTTAGTTTATGGAGAAGGCGTTATAATGAGGTTCAAGATAGCATATTGGCAAAAGGAGGCAGCCAGGCTGAAGTATTGACTGCAAGAAATAAAATTGTATATCCATTAAGCAACCAACATCAAACCTTATATAAAAATCTTCCTGACAAAGGTGTGCTTACCTATACAGATAGAATATTCAGTAAACGATATGTATATGAAGAACAGATGGAAAAACCTCAATGGAAGATTTTGCCTGATAAGAAAAACATAGCAAACTACTCATGCCAGAAAGCAGAAACCACTTATTTGGGTCGTAAATGGATTGTATGGTTTACGGATGACATACCCATATCTGATGGTCCTTGGAAGCTATACGGATTGCCCGGGTTAATTTTAGAAGCCGCTGATTCTGAAATGGATTACCAGTTTACTTGCATGGAAATAAAGAAAAATGTGCAAAGCGCAGCGATAAGTATACCAAAGGCACAATATATTAAATGTACGAAAGAACAACATGTAAAAATTTTAACTGAATACAACGAAGATCTTAATAAGTTTATGAATCGGCAGGGGTTATCCGGAGTGTTCACTGTTGAATCAGATGGAAAGAGCACACCAGCTATTTCAGAGATTAAGTATAATTATATCGAGAGATAGCTCAATATACATAAATTAGATGAACCGATTCCTGCTTCTAACATTAGTTGTTTTCTGTTCTATGTGTATATATGCCCAACACAAAGCATATAACGGTTTTGTCTGTCAGGTTAAATCAGAAAAGCCAATAGAACTCGTTTCCGTATGCTTGCTGGCTCAGGATAGTACAATTATTAACTATACCTATACAGATGAAAAAGGCTATTTCGAATTATCTGATTCGAGCCATTCTCTCTATATATCCTTTTCTTGCTTGGGATATAAGAAATTAATATTGCCTTTATCGGAGTTTACAAATACAACAAAAACTATACTTGAAGAAACGGCCTTCAATATACAGGAAGTTAGAATAAGTAGCAATCGCATCAGACAGAGAAAAGATACATTAATTTATTCGGTCAGTGGATTTAAAATGCCACAAGATCGTAGCATTGAAGATGTATTAAAAAAAATACCAGGTATAGAAGTAGCAAAAAATGGACAAATCAAGTTTCAGGATAAGCCGATTAGCAATTTTTACATTGACGGTATGGATCTGCTTGACAGCAAATACACATTGGCAAGTAAGAACATTCCGGCAAACATGGTAAAAGAGGTACAAGTTCTGCAGTCACACCAATCAATAGCTGCTTTACGAGATAAATCTTTTAGCGATAATGCAGCTTTGAATCTAACATTGGAAGAAAACGCAAAAAATCATCTTATCGGAATGGTTGATATTGGAGCCGGTGTCACTCAAAACGGGAAGGCAGTATGGGACAATAGGCTAATGGGCATCTTGTTTGGCAAGAAGATGCAGAATCTGACGATGTACAAGAATAATAATACCGGTAGAGAAATAGCTGATGAAATCACAGCACTTACTTTGAATTCAGCCGAGAATATTGGCCAAATAGATTCAGAAGCTGATTTCTTCACAGCAGGCTCAAAATCTCCCAAAGGAATAGAACGCTCTCGCTATTTATCCAACGATGCACACTTGGTTGCAATGAACCATCTCCACAAATTGCGGAAAGATAAAGATTTGCGTTTGCAACTTGTTGCCCTGCACGATGAGCAATCTTCATCCAATGAGGCGGAGAGCATGTATTTCTATCCTTCACAAACGGTAGTTATTCGGGAACAAGAAGAATATAAAGGAATTGAGAATCTATTGGAAGCAGAAGTCTCATATACGCAAAATGACAGTAATTTCTATATAAAAAACACGATGAAAGGCATGATGGGATTACACAAAAACAGATTATCACTGTTTTCCAATTCCAATTCAACTGTTGTGTCTAACCACCCGCAACGAAAGCTATTGCAGAACCATTTTCATTTAGTAAACAACTTCAGGAAGTTTTCTTTTTCATGCTATTCAAATAATTCCTATACCGAACTTCCACAACACATGATGGTCAGTCCGGGCCTCTATGAGAGTTTATTAAATGACGGCCAACCGTACGATGCATTGAGGCAGGACGCCCTTTTGCGTGCATTTAAGTCTGATTCGTATACCTATTTTCAGCATAAGTTATGGGGAATCTATTTAAAATATAAAGCAGGTATCATTTATGAAAACCGCCAGTTACAATCACAGCTATATACAGAGGAACAACCTGTAGAAAAGACTAATTATTCCAATAATATCCGATTGGAGACCATAGAAGCCTACATTGAACCGAGTATAAACCTCAAAACATCCGATTGGGATTTTCAGTTTCGCCTTCCGCTAACCTATCACTATTCCAGTTTGAATAATACGTTGCCACAAGCAAATCATCAGAGCAAGCATATCTTGCTCCCAAATCCTGTATTGAATGTGAAATATAACCTGAATGCTTATTGGAGTGTCAGTGCGGCATCCTCATTCAATTTCTTAAAGCCGGATATTAGGCGCCTTTATGCGGGTTTCCTATTCAATACTTATCGCACCGCTCAAAGTTTCACGCAAGATCTGACTTATGACAAAAATTTATATAATCTGGTCAGGTTCAGATACAACAATCCTTTGTACGGTCTGTTTTTCAATGCCAATGGATTCTTCAGCCAAACTTGGCTGGATAATATATACATATATGAGAATAAGGAAGAAATCTTATCGACTTCGGAAATGATCCATCATCCGAATAAAAAAAGGAACTATGGAGGAAGTATGCGTATCTCTAAAGCTTCGGGATGGAGTAAGCTATATATATCCTTATCTGCATCTTATAACAGAATGGATGACCGGATAATGCTTGAAAATAATTTGGCCGATTCACACTTATCCTTAGCTTCAATAGCTGCCAATGTATCATTACAGCCTTCTCGCCACATCAATATAGAGGCAGGTTCAAGATCTACTCATATAAAATCACAATTAGATTGGGATAACAGTCCGTCTACTAAATTCTGGAATTACGAGCATTCTTTTAATCTCAACTTGATTTTTTCTTCCACATGGAGAGCAAGAATGGCGAATGTACTTACGCATGATAGTCAGAACAAGAAGGTTACCTATTTTGCCGATGCTTCACTTACATACTCCAAGAAAGGCTGGCTAGTGGAAATGATATTACATAATTTATTCAACCATAATATGTTCAATAATATCTATGCAAGCGGTTGGACGCAACAGACATCTCTATATTCTTTACGATCAAGAGAGATCTTACTTAAGGTTTCTTTTTCGTTTTGAAAATGGTGGTTTCCTTATCTATACAATTGCGATTTTAATTGCTAATTATATTATTAAATTCTTGATTTACAAAGGTAGTGCTACAAATAATCAATCACCAAATTAAGCTTAATACTATTGGAGCCTTTAATAAGAATAGTCATACCCTTTGGCTGATTCTCTTTAATTATATTGATAAAATCGGTTACATTGGGGTATGATGTATATTTGCTATTAAGCAAGTTAAAACATTCTCCAATTAATACCACATTTTCAAAACCGGAGTTATCAATCATATCGAGTATTTTTTGATGCTCGGCATTACTTTCTTCACCCAATTCCTTCATATCACCTAGAATAACCATCTTATGAGGGGCATCCATTTTAATAAAATTCTCAATAGATGCTTTCATACTTGTAGGATTGGCATTGTAAGCATCAATAATTAATGTATTGAGTTCTGTTTTCTTTAATTGCGACCGATTATTATGTGGTGTATAGTTATTAATGGCTCTGTTGATGGATTCTTTTTTTACTCCTAGATAATATCCAATAGTAATTGCAGCAAGTACATTGGTGAAATTGTACTCCCCGATTAATTGGGTATTAACCACTTGTGGATTGCCATTTATTCCAACTTTCCATTCGAGTTCGAGATAAGGTGAATTGCCTGTAACCTTGGCATTGATGTATAAATGGGCTTCTGTTCCATACGATATTTTGTTAAGTCCTTCTGCCATTTGTACCAAATAGTTATTATCCTCATCAATGAAAATGAGAGAATCTTCTTTCTTTCGAAGATAATCATATAACTCTCCTTTCGTTTTTAATACTCCTTCAAAAGAGCCGAATCCTTCGAGATGTGCTTTGCCAACATTCGTAATAATGCCATAATCAGGATCTGCCATTTCAGCTAATTTTTTGATTTCTCCTTGATGATTCGCGCCCATTTCAACAACTGCGATATCATGTTCGGCAGTTAGTCGCAGCAATGTTAATGGCACCCCAATATGATTATTTAAATTGCCTAACGTATAAAGTACATTATAAGATTGTTGCAAAACAGTGGCAATTAATTCTTTGGTTGTGGTTTTACCGTTGGTTCCGGTAATACCAATAACTTTAGTTCCCAAAGTTTTTCGGTGATGATGGGCCAAGTCTTGTAGCGCCTTCAAAGTATCATCAACCAAAATATATCTTTCATCGCCGGGAACAAGATAATTCTTATCATCTATAACCGCATAATAACATCCAGACGCTAAAGCACTGGCAGCATAGGTGTTTCCATTGAAAGACTCTCCCCGCAAGGAAAAGAAAATAGAACCTTTAGGGCAATTGCGACTGTCGGTGGTTATGCCGTTGCTTCCTTCAAAAAGTTCGTAAAGTGATCTATTGTTTTGCATTTCTAACTATTATTTTAACCGTTTACCCAAAAAAAACTTCGCTTCGCTACCGATAACGTAACAGGTTGATCTGCGGTTAATATGCATAATACGTTTCATCTAATAATATTGGCCAAAGGTATTGATTTACCTTTTATGTTCTTTAATTTAAAGAGAATTATTATTGTCTTACATTTAAATAATAAACGGTAATTGATTACTTTTGCTGTCAATCTAAGAGGTATAATTATGCAAAGTTCCTTCTCCAAACTTATCAATGTTAACGGGAAACTTCTCGACCTTTCCACACCCCGCGTAATGGGCATTCTCAATATAACCCCTGATTCTTTTTATGCCGGCAGCAGAATGCAAACCGAAGAGGATATTGCCAACCGTGCTGCGCAAATACTTACCGAAGGGGGAGAAATTATTGATGTCGGCGCCTATTCATCGCGTCCTGGGGCGGAGCATATAACCGCAGAAGAAGAAATAGCGCGATTGCGTACCGGTTTGGAAATAATAAGGAAGAATCATCCTGATGCGATTATTTCTGTAGATACTTTTAGAGCAAAGGTCGCCGAGTTTTGCGTAAAAGAGTATCAGGTGGATATCATTAACGATATTGCCGCCGGAGAGATGGACGAAGCTATGTTTGATACCATAGCCCGATTAAATGTTCCTTATATAATGATGCACATGCAGGGGAATCCTCAGAACATGCAGAACGCTCCTCATTACGAGAATATTATTAAAGAAGTTTTCCTTTATTTTGCCCGCAAAGTTCAACAATTAAGAGACAGAGGAGTTAAAGATATAATCCTCGATCCCGGCTTCGGTTTCGGCAAAACGGTTGAACATAATTATGAATTAATGGCATATTTGGAAGATTTTTGTATATTTGAACTTCCGCTGTTGGTTGGTGTGTCACGAAAGTCGATGATAACACGTCTGTTAAATGTGTCGGCTTCCGAAGCGCTTAACGGAACAACAGCTTTAAATACTATTTCCCTGATGAAGGGTGCGGATATCATACGCGTGCACGATGTAAAAGAAGCCGCTGAAACCATGCGAATAGTTACAACGTTATTAAACAGCAAGCGTAAATCGTAAAAAGTTAAAATCATTATAGAGAATGAATTTTATTAATTTCGGGCCTAAAGATTTTATAGACATACTACTGGTTGCTCTCCTTTTGTATTACACATACAAACTGATGAGGGAATCCGGTTCCATTAATGTATTCTCGGGTATTCTTATATTTGTGCTTATTTGGTTGGTGGTAACCCAGATACTGGAAATGAAACTTCTTGGAACCATCCTTAACCAATTGGTTAGTGTGGGAGTTATTGCCCTTATTGTTTTATTTCAAGATGAAATTCGTCGCTTTCTCTTAACACTGGGCACACACCGGCAAATCAGCGCCATTATAAAACTCTTTACCAGTAACAACAAAGAAAAAAAGAATATCAATGAAGATATTATGCCGATTGTAATGGCATGTATCAGTATGAGTAAACAAAAAACAGGAGCATTAATTGTTGTTGAGCACAACATGCCACTCAACGAAATAATACGAACGGGCGAAGTTATTGATGCCGATATTAACCAGCGCCTGATTGAAAATATTTTCTTTAAAAACAGTCCACTACACGATGGAGCAATGATAATACGTAAAAAAAGAATCAGAGCAGCAGGATGTATATTGCCGGTTTCGCATGATTTAAATATTCCTAAAGAACTTGGTTTGCGGCACCGCGCAGCCATGGGAATATCACAAGAATCGGATGCGCATGCTATTATTGTATCCGAAGAAACAGGCTCAATATCAATAGCATATCACGGTCAATTCTATTTACGATTATCGGCAGAAGAGTTAGAGAGTTTGTTAACAAAAGAAGAATAAACTAATATAAAGAGACACCTGTTAAGCGTGTTTCTACATTAAACTCAAAACAATATGGATAGACGAAATTTTATCAGAGCGGGTGGGTTGGCATTGCTGGGTTCGCTTGCTGCGCCCACTGTAGCCAATTCATTCTCCAATGGTTCGGCATTGGGAAACGGTGATAAGAAAGCTGCCATTTCGCTGGCTCTTGCTCATTTTGGAGTTTCAGAAGAGGATTTAAAAAAGGTACTTGCTGTTGCTTTAGAAAAGGGGGGTGATTATGCCGATTTGTTTTTTGAACATTCTTTTTTTAACAACATTGGCTTACAGGATGGTGCTGTAAATCGTTGCAATTCTAACATCGACTTTGGTGTTGGCGTTCGTGTACTTGCCGGAGATCAGAGTGGATATGCTTATGTTGAAAATGTATCGTTGGATGACATGATTAAAGCTGCCCGCACGGCAGCCCGTATAGCCACCGATGGGAAAGCTAAAAAGCCGGTTAATCTTACCGAAAAGCCAATCACAAAGAATTATTATTCTATTAATACACCCTGGGAAGATATTATTCTGAAGGATAAGATGCCTTATCTTCAAAAGTTAAATGATAAAGTCTTCTCATTAGATAAACGTGTGCAAAAGGTTATCGCGCAACTGAATGATCAAACTTCTCATATTTTATTCTGCAATTCGGAAGGGGTCATTTATTATGATTACCGCCCGATGGTATCTCTAACTGCGGTTTGTATCATGGAAGAAGGCGGAAAAATTGAGAATGCCTATTCTGCTCGTTCCTATCGCAGAGGTTTCGAATTCTTAACTGATGATATAATCGATGTTATTGCACGCGAAGCTGTAGATCAAACAGCAATCTTGTTTAAGGCCATTAAGCCTAAAGGTGGAGAAATGCCTGTAGTAATGGGTGCAGGCGGATCAGGTATTCTTCTTCATGAGGCCATTGGTCATTCTTTCGAAGCCGATTTTAACAGAAAAAACATCTCCATATTCTCCGATCAACTCAATAAGAAAGTTTGCGATGCGCATATAAATGTAGTGGATGATGGAACTATTCCTTTTAACCGCGGATCTATTAACGTGGATGATGAAGGTGCCGATGGACAAAAAACTTACATCGTAAAAGAGGGTATTCTTACCAGCTTCCTGCACGACCGTATCAGTGCGCAACATTACGGAATTCCATCTACCGGAAACGGGCGCCGTGAATCTTTCCGTCATACCCCAATGCCGCGCATGCGTTCAACCTATATGGAAGCAGGCAATATGAAAGAAGAAGATATTATCGCATCTGTAAAGAAAGGTATTTTTGTGGATAGTTTCACTAACGGCCAGGTTCAGATTGGCGCGGGAGATTTTACTTTCTTCGTAAAATCCGGTTACCTCATTGAGGATGGAAAACTCACTCAACCGATTAAAGATATTAATATTATAGGTAATGGTCCAAAAGCTTTGGCCGATATAACCATGGTTGCCGACAATCCAAAAATAGATAACGGTACGTGGACTTGTGGCAAGAATGGCCAATCGTGCCCGGTTACCGATGGAATGCCTTCGGCATTGGTAAGTAAGCTTACCGTAGGTGGTGAAAGTTAAACTATAAACTAAAATATTATGATATCAGATAACAATAAAAAACTGGCACAATGGGCAATGGATTTTGCACTAAAGAATGGTTGTCAGGCAGTGAGAACTAATTTATATTCAGGTTCGAATACAACTTTCGAACTGCGGGATGCTAAAATGGATAAACTTCAGCAGGCATCAGAAAGCGGTTTATCGTTGTCATTATATGTTGATGGTCGCTACGGCAACTATTCTACTAACCGTTTAGACAAAAAGGAGCTCGAAGCATTTATTAAAAACGGAATAGAGTCAACCCGTTATCTGGCAAAGGATGAAGCAAGGGTTTTGCCCGATGCTTCTCGTTACTATAAAGGTGGTAAACCCGATTTGCAGCTCCACGACTCTAAGTTAACTTCCATAAATCCGGATGATAAAGTGGCACTTGCTATGGCTACTTGCGAAGAAGTTATGGGCAAGGATAATCGCATCATTTCTGTAGAAACGTCTTATAGCGATGGGGAAAATTTTGGTTACCGTTTGGCCAGCAATGGATTTGAAGGTGAGACCAAACAATCCTGGTGTTCGATCTCTGCCGGTGTAAGCATTAAAGGTGAAGGCGAAGCCCGACCGTCAGACGGTTGGCGGGATTCTTCTTTATATTATGATAAACTTATTAAAAACGGGATAGGGAAAGTAGCGCTGGAACGTGTTCTTCGCAAAATAGGTCAGAAGAAAATAAAATCGGGTAAGTACACTATGGTAGTTGATCCTATCAATGCCGGCCGATTGGTTTCTCCAATGATAAGTGCCCTTAGTGGCGGTGCTTTACAGCAAAAAAACTCTTTCTTATTAAACAAATTAGGAGAGAAAGTAGGAAGTAATAAATTTACGCTGATAGATGATCCGCACATCATGCAAGCTTCCGGTGCCCGCTATTTTGATGCCGAAGGTATTGCTACAGAGAAACGAACCATTTTCGAGAACGGTGTTCTTAAAACTTATTTCATTGATACTTATAATGCCAAGAAGATGGGGGTTGATCCAACAATTAGCGGCACATCCATTCTTCTTCTTCAACCGGGAAACAAAAATTTGGAGCAGTTAACAGCCGGTGTTGATAATGGTATATTGGTAATCGGATTCAATGGTGGTAATAGCAATAGTTCAACCGGAGATTTTTCATTTGGAATTGAAGGATTCCTGATTGAAAAAGGTAAACTTACAACTCCATTATCAGAAATGAATGTAACGGGTAACATGATTACTTTGTGGGATTCATTTGTTGAGGCTGGTAATGACCCACGTCTTTCGTCATCATGGCGTATACCGTCACTGGTGTTTGATGGAGTGGATTTTAGTGGGTTGTAATATAAAATGCTAAGTTACGCGAGTGTGTAACTTGCGTAACTTAGCGTTTCATTAATCCAGCATCAAACTCATATAAGCCTGTTCCGAGGCAAAAACATATTGCGTTAATTCACTAATGGTTAACTGCAAATGGCGTCCCGGTAATCTTTTCTTAGTAATCATACATTTGCCATCCACCAAATAATAATATCCATTATTCAAAGAAAGTTGATTGTCGGTTAGTTCAATATTCACTTCAAGATCAGGATTAGCCAAGGCATACAGTTGGAGAACGGCTTTTGCATGAATAATTCGTGCCATTCCCAGTGGTTTATTATTCATTTCTTCTGGTGGAAGAATCAAATCAAATTTATTAACCCCATAATGAGTTGCTGCTTTTTCCAGTATTGCTTCTTGGGCTTCTTGTTGGTCGCTTAAGATTTCAGTAACCTGAAAAGAGTTATCCTGCATTCTAATAAAAGCCATTGCGATTATTTTATTCTTACTCCATGCGGTAAACACACTTCCACCAGAGAGTTTGAGATCATCCAGAATTACTTTATAGTCATCACGGTCGTGCTGAATACAACAACTCCGTTCATGCATTTTCTTTTCGAAAAACGAATAAACGGTTTCATCGAAACTATTGACTATTCTCACTTCACACATTTCCGGCTGATTACTCTCTTGTATATAAAGCTCGCGTTCGGTATAATTGAAAACCGGAGCATACCCTATTTTCTTATAATAATCGAAAAGCCATGGCTCGGCAGGGATTAAAGTACTAATGTGAGTTCCTCTGCGAACCATTTGGGTAAAAGATTGGGATAATAATTCTCTCATCACCCCCCTATCCCTATAATCCGGATGAGTACAAGCACCCGAAATATATGAAGTATTAATCTCTGAATTATAAAAAGTCATCGAATAAGGAATCATTTGTAGCGCTGCAATAACATCGTCTCCACTTTGAATAGATATATTCACTTTATTGCTATACCGAAGTTGAAAATACAATTCGATAAATTCATCACTGTCGTCAAAACAAAGTTTCCAGAGTTCTTTTACTTTTTCTTTCATTGTCATTGAGATTCCTTTTTTAAACAAGCCATACTTTTCTCCAATATAATAACAGGCTGGTAAGATAGTTTTGCTTTACGAAGCCCTTCGATACCAAGGTCTTCCTCTCTATTTATATACGTAAACTGTTCGGGGATGTGGCTTGCAAATTCATTGTTAATCATAGCATAAACTCCTTCGTAACGCGTATCTGCTTTTTCAACATGTACTCCAAACGTATCATGATTAATAGGCATTCCAAATGTAAAAGCAACGATTTGTCCGTCAACCCGCAACAGTCCTCCGGTTAATCCAAGCGCCTCGAAATTCTCTAATGCATATATAATTGCTTTTCTCTCGTTTCCTGTGCCTTCCATTTCTTCACAGTCATTCATTGCACACCATTCGGCCTCCAATTTCAAGCACTCAGGAATAAATTCAGGAGTAATAGAAACATATTCGTAATTATATGTTTTACGAAATCTATTGATGTGATTTCTTTTGGGTTGAAATTTCTTTCCTGTTAAAGTTACCAAGTCGGTGCGCAGGTAAAGATAATCGGCATAATTTCTATTCGGTTCGATGTCGAATCTTCCGGGTAATATGTTTTCCAGATCTTGTTTCATATTCTTGCATACTCCCAGCATACAAAGTTCTTCACCTTCCTGTCGGGCATCTTCCATCATTTTCTCCAATATATTTTTCAAATCTCCTTCTCCCACAGGCATCATATATGCTAAACCGACTGTTGTCCAAAATTTGAATACCAGGAAACCATCTACCTCTGCAAGGTGCGTATTATATAAAAACCTCCAACTGCATAAATTGGAAAAAGAAAGATCGCAATTTCTTCGTGAACTGTTTGTAACGTATTTAATAACGGTATCTCTATCTTGTAGCTCGATTTCTTTAAATGATATCATAATAAAAACATTTTATATTATTGAAAACAACAAAATAAATGTTGTTTTGTTACTATTGCCGTTTTAAGAAAATAAAATTCGGACATGCAAAAGTAAGCAAAGAAAAGCAATTTGTATCATTCTTTTTGTTTCAAACCACCGAAAGTACAATTTAGAATCAAAGAAATGAGATTTAAACCTGCATAAAAAGAGATATTTGCTTATTTTTGCACAAAAAACAAACCGTATGAAATATAAGTTCTTAATCAGTTTGCTTGCTGCTTTCTTTTTAGTTATATCAGTAAATGCTCAGGATAGAGAGCTTCAAAGAAAAGCAATTCAAGAAGCACACAGAGAAGCTAAAAAGCTTGTAAAAGAAGGATTTAAGACTCCTGAGGGCAAACTTCCGTTGGATAAGCAATTGGAAAATTCATGGCAAAAGCAGGTGGAGGCAGATGCAGCCGGCAATCCTTTTTGGTATGTTGCGTTTTCGAGGGCAATTGATGAAAATACTTCTGCAGCTGTTGCCAGTGCTGCTGTTGTAGCAAAGAAAAATCTTGCGCTGCAAATTGAAAGTAATTTATCAAAGTCAATCTCCGCAAGTGTTGAAGGTAATGGAATTAACCGGGAAGCTGCTGCCAGCCTGACAAATATAATTGCAGCAAATAAAGAAATTATATCCACCGCTTTAGAACGTACTATTCCATTGGTAGAGATCTACCGCACAATGCCGGATGATAATGTAGAAGTAATGATTACATTGGCATATAGCATCGATGCTGCAAATCAGGTAGCAGTTCAACTTATTCGCGACAAATTGTTAGCCAACAAATCAAAAGAGCTGGTTAGAGAACTGGATAAATTAGGATACTAATTACACTGTACTTTGGATTTATAACACTCAACACACTACACTCTACCCATTAGCACATTTCCGTGTTAATATTATACAAAATTGCAATTGAGGCTAAAAAATGCCCCATATTGCAATGTGTGTATTGCAAAATTATGTAATTTTGCAGCGCAATTAGCACGTCTACCTATATAATAACATTCTTACTTTAACAATTTATTCATGGATTTAATTAGCGAAATTGTCGCACGCGCAAAAGCGACTCCAAAACGCATCGTTCTTCCTGAAGGTACCGAAGAACGAACCTTAACTGCAGCCGACCGGATTTTAGCAGAAGGTGTAGCACATCTTATCATACTTGGCAACCCTACTGAAGTGAAGAATCTGGCTAATCAACTGAATCTAAAAAACATAGAAAAGGCTGAAATTATTGACCCTGAAAATCACCCTAAAAAAGAAACCTACGCACAATTATTGTTTGAATTGCGCAAAAGCAAAGGGATGACTATTGAAAACGCTCGTGAACTGGTATTGAATCCACTCTATTTAGGTTGTTTAATTGTTAAGAATAACGATGCCGATGGACAACTGGCCGGTGCACAAAATACTACAGGAAATGTTCTTCGACCGGCATTACAAATCATAAAGACGAAACCCGGTATTACTACCGTATCTGGCGCCATGATCCTTATAACCAAACATCCTGAATTTGGTAAGAAGGGTGTATTAGTAATTAGCGATGTAGCTGTTACTCCGGTTCCAAATGCTGAGCAATTAGCACAAATTGCAGTATGTACCGCACATACAGCACAATCGGTTCTTGGTTTGAGTAAACCAAAAATAGCCATGTTAAGTTTTTCAACGAAAGGATCGGCAAAACATGAAGCTGCCGATAAAGTGATTGAGGCTACCCGTTTAGCTAAAGAAATGAATCCTGAACTTGTTATTGATGGTGAGATGCAGACGGATGCAGCGCTTGTTCCTTCTATTGGTGAAAGAAAAGCTCCGGGATCGGAAGTTGCCGGCCATGCAGATGTACTCATCGTACCCAGTTTGGAAGTTGGAAATATTGGATACAAACTGGCGGAACGTTTAGGGGATGTTGAAGCCGTTGGACCCATTCTTCAAGGGATGGCTCAACCTGTAAACGACTTATCACGCGGTTGTTCTGTGTCGGATATATATAAAATGGTGGCTATTACAGCTAATCAAGCAATTTAAACTCAACTACTATAAACTCAAACAATGAAAGTACTGGTATTGAACTGCGGAAGTTCATCAATAAAATATAAACTGTTCGACATGGGCAGTAAGGAAATAATGGCTCAGGGCGGCATCGAAAAAATTGGCTTACAAGGCTCTTTTCTGAAACTAACATTGCCGAATGGTGAAAAAGCTGTGCTGGAACGGGGTATCTCCGAACATAAAGCAGGTATCGAATTTATTCTTGAAACACTTACCGGAGATCAATACGGATGCATCGGCTCTTTAGATGAAATTACTGCTGTGGGGCATCGGGTAGTGCATGGCGGCGAAAAATTTAATTCGTCTGTACTTATAACCAAAGAGGTTATCGACCAGATGGTAGAATGCTCGAACCTGGCTCCTCTTCACAACCCGGCTAACCTGAAAGGTATATATACCATTCAGGAACTTCTCCCCAATGTTCCACAGGTGGGTGTTTTCGATACTGCCTTCCATCAAACAATGCCCGACTATGCATACATGTATGCGGTTCCTTATGAATATTATACTAAATATGCTGCTCGCCGTTACGGTTTCCACGGAACAAGCCACAGATATGTTTCGGAAAGAGTGTGCAAATTTCTGAATGTGAAACCGGAAGGAAAAAAGATAATCAGCTGTCATATAGGAAATGGTGGTTCAATAACCGCAATTAAAGATGGAAAATCTATGGATACCTCTATGGGATTAACCCCTTTGGAAGGGTTAATGATGGGCACCCGCTGCGGAGACGTTGACGCCGGTTTACTTACTTATATTATGCAGAAAGAAGGTCTTGACAGAACCGGACTTTCTGAAATATTAAATAAAAACAGTGGAGTACTTGGCATATCGGGAGTTTCATCGGATATGCGCGAACTTGAAAAGGCTGTAGCCGAAGGCAATAAACGCGCAATACTTGCCGATGCAATGTATTGTTATCGTATTAAGAAATACATTGGCGCTTATGCTGCGGCTCTGGGTGGTGTTGATATTATTGTATTTACCGGTGGTGTTGGCGAAAACCAATATCCGCTTCGGGAAACAGTATGTAAAGACCTTGAATATATGGGGGTTAAGATTGACAAGGAGATAAATGATAAAACCAGAAGTGAAGAAATGATTGTCAGTACTCCTGATTCTAAAGTAAAAGTTGTAGTTATACCTACCGATGAGGAACTAACCATTGCTTTAGATACAGTTGAAATTCTTAAGCATTAAGTTTAATACTGCAATCGGAAAAATCTAGTCTAAAAGTCCCGAACATAAATTGTCCGGGACTTTTTTTATTATCTTTGTTATTACTTTAATTGTGGTTATACAATTAAATTCTATAAAACGTTCAATTATCATGAAAAAATCTCTTTATTTATTACTCTTTGTCTGCGTCCCCGGCATCCTGTTCGCGCAGGGAAAAGCAAAATATGTATTCTATTTCATTGGAGACGGAATGGGTGTTAACCAAGTGAATATCACAGAAATGTTCCGCGCGGATGCCGAAGAAGGGCGCATAGGTACTATCCCATTACAGTTTAGTCAATTTCCGGTGGTTAGTATGGCAACAACCTACTGCGCAACCAGTCCGGTTACCGACTCTGCTGCAGCCGGAACTGCTCTTGCCACAGGCGAAAAAACTTATAGCGGCGCTATTGGTGTTGATGTTAACAAACAGGCACTATCTACAGTTGCCGAAAGGGCAAAGAAAGCGGGAATGAAAGTGGGTGTAACAACTAGCGTAAGTGTTGACCATGCTACACCGGCAGCATTCTATGCGCACCAGCCTAACAGAAGCATGTATTACGAAATTGCTCTCGACTTGCCAAAAGCTAATCTGGATTTCTATGCCGGTGGTGGCTTTTTGAAACCAGACAAAACCTATAGCAAAGAAGATGCACCAAGTATTTTCCCAATATTCGAAGAAGCAGGCTATACGGTGGCTCGTGGCTATAACGACTTTAAAGCGAAGTCGCCTTTGGCAAAGAAAATGATTCTTATTCAGGAAGAAGGAGCAGATACATCTTCTATTCCTTATGCGATTGACCGTAAACCCGGCGACCTAACTTTAGCGCAGATTACGGAAAGCGCTATATCCTTTCTTACAAAAGACAATAAAAAAGGATTCTTCCTTATGGTTGAAGGTGGAAAAATAGATTGGGCTTGCCATGATAATGATGCTGCAAATGCCGTACGCGAGATAATAGATATGGATGAAGCTGTTAAAACTGCATTGGAATTTTACAAGAAACATCCGAAGGAAACTTTAATCGTTATCACTGCCGACCACGAAACCGGTGGCATAACACTAGGCAAAAAGAGTTATTATGCCAATCTAAAAGTTCTTCAACATCAAAAGCAATCGTTAGGTGGTTTATCTAAAAAAATCACTGAACTGCGGAAACAAAAGAACCATAAGGTGAGCTGGGAAGAAATAAAAACACTGCTTGGTCAAAGTATGGGATTCTGGAATGAGGTTCCGGTTGATTGGGAAAATGAAAAGATTCTGCGTGATGCATTTGAAGCTTCTTTTAATTCGAAAGCGAATAAGGAAATGGAAAAGCGAATGTATTCCAGTAGCGAGCCACTAGCCTCTGCCGCGATAAAAGTAATGAGTAACATTGCTTATGTGGGTTGGTCGAGCGGCGATCATTCGGGTGGTTATGTTCCTGTATATGCTATTGGTGCGGGTTCTCAATTGTTTATGGGAAAGATGGATAATACGGATATTCCAAAAAGAATTGCCAAGGCAGCAGGAATCAAGTAAGTAGATTAAAACCAAACCGATATGAAAGATAGATTTCTAATTACTGCATTCTTTTCCATCCTTTGTTCATTCAGTTTTGCGCAGGAAGAAAGAATCTCATCTAAACAATTTTACCCGGAAGATCGGCGATGGATGTTAAGCTTATCATATGGAGCAAACTTTGATTTGTATAAACCTAACTCCAGTCCATATTCAGGATTATCCGATACTCGAAAGAATGATGCATGTTTATTTGCCAAATACAAAATAGTTCATCTTTTTTCGGATAAGTTTGGCTGGTTCGCCGATCTTCAAATAAATTGTTTTTGGGAAAAGCGATCGGAATATCTTGAAGAACTACAATCAGAAGGGCTTCCAGGACTAATTGAAGGTGTTTTTGAAGGATTTGGTAAAGTATTTAGTTTTCCCCATCCATCAGTCAGCGCCGGAATGTTATATCGAATTGAACATGGAAGATGGAAAATACACCCTGAAATAGGCATAGGATACGGTACACATTTATGGGGCAGAGAAAAAGAAAGAAGTAAAACCGATGATAATGGAGTTGTTAACAGTGTGTTTTATAAACAAGACGGTAGTTCTTTATTCATGACTTTTGGTATTTCAGCCAGTTTCTTTGTCTCCCGAAGATGCTTTTTTACTTTGCATACTAATTTTCAACAACCGTTGCAGAAATCCGGAGCCAAGCTTATACGCTCCAAAGATGAAGTAGAAGTTGAAAACATCTCTTATAGATCCGCAAACATCGGGAAATCAATTAACGTGGATTTAGGATTTGGTTTCACTATAGGGAAGAAACACTAATTTATAAAACACTTTCTCCCTCTACATATTCCTCCAGGAACAGGTTTTCCCCATCGAATAC
Source organism: Bacteroides sp. (assembly GCA_036724805.1). Lineage (GTDB taxonomy): Bacteria > Bacteroidota > Bacteroidia > Bacteroidales > Bacteroidaceae > Bacteroides. The sequence continues at coordinate 3,762 of DAIMFE010000008.1, read as the reverse complement.
TGCATAAGAGAAATAAGTGATCCAGTCACCCAATATCAACATCCGGGTATCACGGCTCAACATTAAGTCGAGCATAATATGGCGGTGACCATAGATAAAGAAGTTGATATTGGGGTGATGCTGTAAATATTCCTTCGAGAAAAGAACCAAATATTCTTTTTCTTCGCCCATGTAATCCGGTTCCTTTCCTTCTTCACGTTTCATGCGGCTATGCTTTGCCCAGTTCAATCCCCACTCCATGCTCCATCGCGGATGAAAAGATCCGAATATCTTCTGCATAGTAGGGCTATGAAAAGCAGAACGTAAAAACTTGAACTTCTTATCGGGATCTCCTAAGCCATCGCCATGTGCAAGATAAAACTCTTTCCCGTATATTTCCGTAGTTAACGCTTCTTTATGAAGTATCATGCCGCATTCCTGCTGAAAATATTCATAACACCAGATATCATGATTACCGATAAAAAAGTGTACTTCCACTCCCATATCTGTTAACTCGGATATTTTTCCCAGAAACCGGGTATAGCCTTTCGGCACAACGTTTTTAAACTCAAACCAAAAGTCGAACATATCGCCCAACAGATATATTGCCGAGGCTTTGTGTTTTATACTATCGAGGAAGTTTACAAGGCGGCGTTCCTGGGTACGCCCGCTTTTAATAGCGCGCGATCCTAAATGGGCATCCGAAAGAAAATATACGTTCTTCATCATCAATTATAAAAGTCCCAACTCCAATTTAGCCTCTTCGCTAAGCATATCTTTGTTCCATTCTGGTTCAAAAACCAGGTTTATAGTGGTAGCGGTAACCCCCTCAACCGATTCCACCCGCTGCCTTACATCCTCCATAATGAAATCTGCGGCAGGGCATCCCGGTGCCGTCAAAGTCATATCAATGGTAGTTGCACCGTTTTCTTCTACATCTATTTTATAAATTAAACCCAGATCGTAAACGTTTACGGGTATTTCGGGGTCATATACAGTTTTCAGTACATTAACTATCTTTTCTTCAATTTCAAATGTTGCCATAATAATAAAACTCTTTATAAAAGGAATACACAAAAAAGCGTAAATTGTTTCAACCTTACTACAAATATACACTTTTATTTGTGATTTTCATATTAATCCGTTATCCCCAAAGCTATAGTACTTCCCATCGCAAACAATTATATGGTCCACCAGATTAATATTCATTGTTTTTGCGGCCTTGTGAATGGTGCTTGTAAGTTGTTTATCATTGATACTAGGGTTCGGATTTCCCGAAGGATGATTATGAGATAAGATGATGGAAGTAGCCCGCTCAAGAAGCGCTTCACGGAGAATGGTTCGTACATCGGCATAGGTTCCATCGATACCGCCGGTACTTATTCTAACTTTCTTTATTAATTTGTTTGCCTGATTTAAAAGCAGAATCCAGAATTCTTCTTGTGGTATATCACATAAAATCGGATGGAGAAGATCATAAGCATCCTGCGAGCAAGCTATCCGACTGCGTTCTTTTACCTCCTGCGATTTACGCCTTTTGCCTAGTTCTAAAGCCGCCATCAATGTAGATGCCTTCGCACTACCTATGCCTTTGAATGTGGAAAAATCGGTTTGGCTCCATTTACCAAGTTCATTTAGATTGTTATCGCAAGCGGATAAAACCCTTCTCATTAGCTCTACGGCACTTTCTTCTGTATTACCCGACCCAATAAGTATAGCAAGTAGCTCTGCATCGGTTAATGCATCAATACCTTTTAATAACATTTTCTCACGCGGTCGGTCTTCTTCAGCCCATTGATTTATGCTGAGTCTTTGGCTTTCTGTGTTTTGCATAAGGCGCAAAAGTAGTAAAATTTACAAAGAGAAACCAATGAAACAGATGTGTAAATTACAAAAATGAGAATGTTTTACCTATTGCAGCCTTCATTTCTTTATCCACACCGGCTTCGTTTGCATAATGACTCCAATTATGTACAGTGTCGACAATGTGATCAATTACTTCTTCAGCTTTTTTATTACGAATGGAATGTCCAATAGTTATAAGGTCTTCTCGGGTTATATTTTCTCTTTTTCCATTTATGCTTAAAGCATGCCTGCTTACCCAATTGCTCCCCGGACGATAAGCATGGCAGATATCATAAGCCGGGGCTAACTCCCAGCGTCTTCCTTGTTTAAGAATAAACGAGAAATTCTTAGTATGATCATCGCAGTTACGCGCTATAACATTAAATACCATCCGCCGGAACATTTGCTCTGCTTCGGCATAGGTGAGTTTGAGTTCGCGCATTGTCTGAAACAACTGTTCATAGCTATAACTGGTTATCCGGTTATAATCCAGGTGTTTAATGGCGCAAAAAGTTTGTATGTGGTGTTTGCTGTATCCACCTTCTCTATCAAATCGCTTCGTCATAAAATGAGCGCGTCCGTTTTCTTCCAGCAACCGACAAGGCATCATATCAATGCCACAATCTTTGGCCATCAGGTAATAGGCATATTCCACGCGCCCATAACCATGGGTGGCTCCTAATTGCACTTCGCTTACCCCATCAAGTTTAAGAAGCCAATGTTCAAATCCTTCCGGCGCATGGGTTTGTCCGGAACGAATTTCTCCGGTTTTTGCATGGTAGGCGATAACAGCTTTAGGCCGGGCTCCCCCTGCCGATGTTCCAACTCGCAGAATATCTTGCATGGCCTTCTCTTCATTTGAGGTGAGATTGGTAACAAATGCTTTTTTCTTTGAAAGCATTTTACCGGCAACATCTACGAGACTGTCTACTTCAACCGAAAATGGATTCTGAACCGGTTTTAAAAGGATAGGTTCGAACTCCAACGCTCCCATACCTCTTTTTCCTATGAAGCAAAGCATTTCTACGGGATTCATACTGTCTTCGGGACGACCTTGCCGGGCAAGCCACAATTTGATGAGTTCATTTCCATAGCGATCGGGCAGCATATCCGCAAGTAAGCCCGGCAAACCTTTAAAGGCATCATACCCCGAATCTTTTTCTTTCCGTAATTCAGGAAATGCATAAACCTTCTGCTCGCCGGTTAATGGCATTTTAAGAGGGGAAAGCTCCCACCCCAGTTTCTTGAAATCAGGATCATATTCAAAGGATGCCACGCCGGTTCTCTCATCCCAGGCCACAGCTCCTGCCATTTTATTCCATATCTTTACTATAGCGGTATTCATAATTTACCAACCTATATCTTCATTCGCATTTTGCTTGTTTACTTTGTGAGAGGTGGCACGCTGCCTTTTCTTTTTCTCGACTTTCGCAAGCAATAATGGGCTTGGAGGAGCACTCGTTGCTATTCCGTTAAGAACCTGTAATTGATCTAAAACCCGCAATACCTGAATAAGAGTTGCTATATTTGTAGTGCCGCCTCGCTCTAATAGGCTAAGAGTAGAGCGGCTTATTCCGGCATCTTTTGCAAGCATTGCTTGCGATTTATTTTGCTCAATGCGATGGCGTTTAATAAACTCCCCTATCTGATGAACGATTCGGTCATCGTTCATCGAGTTCCAGTTATTGTATGAAGAATCATTCATAATCTATGGTTTTTACGGTTATTGCGTGAAATAGTACACAAATATACAAAATTCAAAGATATATTTCAATACCAAAGGGAAAATAATTCCAAAATATCCATTAGGGTGCATTTGGGGTTGAGGAGTTGCGATGCCCCTACACCATGCGGCAGAATAAAAGAAGCATGAGATAGTGGAATTTTCTTCTTTTCTTTTTCTTCTTTTTATATTATCTTTTCTTATATGTTATGTTG